>CAZQOD010000074.1:0-17027 GCA_964594945.1 uncultured Desulfopila sp. | reverse complement strand
TATTGACTATAAATATAATTGGCTGCTGATGGTGGATGCCGATGAAACAGTACCGGCTGAACTGGCCCGCGAGATGGCGGAAGCCCTTAAAAATAATGACAACAAAGTAACCATCTACCGCATGCGCCGCAAGGATCATTTTTTGGGGAAATGGATCAAACACAGTAGCGGCTACCCCACCTGGTTCGGCCGACTGGTTAAAATTGGCTCTGTACGAGTGGAAAGGGAAATAAACGAAGAATATATCACCACGGGTGGTATTGGTTATTTACAGGAACACCTCCACCACTATCCGTTTAACAAGGGTATTGCAGCGTGGATCGACAAACATAATCGCTACTCGACAATGGAGGCAAAGCTGTTAGCGGCGGGTGGGGCCGCCCTTCCACCCCTTGCCGATTTTTCCAGCAGAGATCCGGCCCGGAGACGACGGGCAGTAAAGACCCTGGTCTACCGCCTGCCCGGCAGACCATTGGCCATGTTTTTTGCCCTTTATATAGTTAAGCGCGGTTTTCTGGACGGCAGAGCCGGTCTTATTTTCAGCCTATTGCGAACATTTTATGAATTTATGATAAATTGTAAAGTAAGAGAAATAAAAACCGCCAACAAAGACGCTGCCAGAACGGATAAATGATAAAATTATCTATAATTACAGTAACATTTAATGCGGCTAATACTGTTGCCGACTGTCTTGACTGCGTCCGCAATCAATCCACTGAAGTAGAACATATTCTCATTGACGGCATGTCCCAAGACAACACAATGGCCATTGTGAAAAGACATGGTGACCATTTAACCCATATCGTATCGGAAGCGGACAGGGGCATTTATGATGCCATGAACAAGGGGCTGCAACTCGCCAAAGGTGACGTAATAGGCATACTCAACGCCGATGATTTTTACCCCGACACCAATACCCTCGGCAAGGTAAAAGAACTCTTTACCGATCCGGATATCGATGCCTGCTACGGCGACTTATTATACGTCGACAACACAAACAGCGATAAAATAGTACGCAACTGGCGATCAGGTTCTTACACCCCGGAAAAATTTTACTGGGGCTGGATGCCGCCCCACCCCACATTTTTTGTCAGACGTTTAATCTACGAAAAATATGGCAACTTTAATCTTGAGCTCGGCTCCGCTGCCGATTACGAAATAATGGTGCGTTTCCTGGTGAAAGAGAGAATAAAAGCTGTCTACCTTCCGGAAGTATTAGTTAAAATGAGAACTGGGGGCATAAGTAATGCCTCGCTGAAAAACCGTTTTATCGCCAACAGGATGGATAGGAAGGCCTGGGCCGTAAATGGTCTCCGCCCTTACCCCTGGACGATGTGGCTGAAACCGGTTCGTAAGGTGGGCCAGTGGTTTTGCAAAAGCAACGGCGGAAACGGTAATGGCCCGTAGAACAAAGGCACAGAAGATACTCCTGCTCTCCGTGGCAATGGAAATGACGGAGGAGCAGATCAACTGTGTACGAAAGATATCTGCAGGTTTTTCCGATTGGCAGGAACTCCTTTCCCTTGCCGAGCAACACCGACTGTTGCCGTTGTTGGTAAAAAACATGCAGGATCATTGTTATAAACATATCCCTCCTGAAATATTAAATAAATGGAAGAGGATCTGCAAAGACAACAGCATAAAAAACCTGATGATGACGGGCCATCTTCTCCGGACACTGGCGCTTCTAAAAGCGGATGATATTCCAGCCATACCCTTTAAAGGGCCCGTCCTGGCAACCACCCTGTATAAAGACCCCGGCCTGCGTGTCTTTAGCGATATTGATCTCCTTATCCATAAAAAAAATTTGCCAAAAACCGTAGAGCTCCTCAAACGACAAGGTTTTGTTGCCCTGTTTGATCTTAACGAAAAACAGTTAACAAAACTTGCCCTGACCGACAACGAATTTCCATTAGCCCACCGCGAAAACAACATAACACTTGACCTGCAATGGGAAATAAGCGGCGGATATTTCCCTAGAAGCATTACAATAGACGATCTGAGTCTGAAGGACATTTTCATAAACAGGGTGAAAATCTCCTCTTTTGCCAATGAAGATCTTCTTTTCTACCTGTGTATTCACGGCAATCAACATACCTGGAATCGCCTCGACCATATCTGTTCCCTTGCGGAACTGATGCGGCTGCGCGATCTTAACTGGCATAAAATATTTACAACCGCCAAAAAATACAAGGCAGTCAGGATATTAACCCTTGGCCTGCTACTGGCGGAAGAATTTTTTAATATCAGCCCCCCTGCCCCCTATGCATCCCTGGTCAAAAAAGAGTTGCGAACAACAACCCTCGCAGAACAACTGGCCAACAAACTCCTGAAAGAAGAAAATGATCCTCCGCCCCCGGTGAATCACCGTTTTATGAAATATCATTTTCTCAGCATGGACAGTCCCTTCCTGGCCCTGCGCTACGCTCTGCGCCTTTTTTTCTTACCCACCCGCTTTGACTGGCAACTATATCCACTCCCGGCCCGTCTTTCATTCTGCCACTATATAATTCGCCCCTTTCGCCTTTTAGGAGCAACGCTAAAGAGTTTGACCGCCCCCGACTGACTCGATGAAAAATCCTTGTCTACCCCAAGATTATGCGGAACACCTTGCAAAAATCCGGGTATGGTTTAAAATTGTCGACCTCAGCGTATAGAACAGCATAATGACGCCACACATATCCAAAACATCCATAAAAATGAAAAATCAAAAATCAAAAAAGACATTACAGGCGGAAAAGCGCGAACTTGCCATGATAGAAGGCATACTGGAGGGAAGTCCGGATGGTATTGCCGTAGTTGTTGTACGTTTAGAATGTGGCTGCCGGAAGATGGCGGCGGTAGCCAAGAGTGGCGAACCCGCATCAAAAATCATCATGTACCGCGACCGGGCGGAGAGTATCTGCGACCAGTGTAAAGAGGACAACGGCAGTTTCATGCGGGTAAAAGAATCTTTTTTACACTGGGTGGAGCCACGTCCGGACGAAAAGACAAGAAAAATCATCAACCAGAAAGTGCTTGGCCAACAAACTACCCATTAAGGATTAACGGGGGTTAAAACCGATATTTTCGCAATATTCGTAAAAAACAAAAGACTAACGCAGACAAGCTGCAAGTAAGTGCCTTGTTTCTGTTATAAACCCATAAGTTGAACATTACTTTTGTTTTCTTGTTTTTCTTTACAGGTTTTATGGAGTAAGGCACTAAAGACAGGAGGCGCATTTACGCACGAAATTTGCAGCCCACTCCGGCGTTCCTTCCGCATGGACATGGGTATAGAGAGCAAACACGTTTTTATACATCAAACCGTCACGACCGTTTATAAACCCCTTTCCCCGCACCATTTTCAAGGCCAACTGATCATCATTACCCCGCCAGTCCACAACCTTTGAATATCGAAACTCATGGCCTTTCACCTCCGTACCCATGGCATAGAAACCATTTTCATTTACAACTTGAAAAATTGAATAGCCATGGGCCTGGGGTCTTTTCGACATGGAAAACTTCGCCGGGAAAATTCCGGCCAGAGGAAACTCTTCACCTTCAAGAAAAAGAGAAGAACCAAGGTAAATTAAGCCGCCGCATTCCGCATAGATAGGCAGACCGTCCTGCGCCGCCTTTTTAATCGAGCGGCGAAATGTCCGGTTTTCTGCAAGCTCCCTGGCGCTTGTTTCAGGAAAACCGCCACCAATATAAAGCCCGTCCACCGGTGGCAACAGTCCGTCCCGCAGTGCGTTAACATAGACCAGTTCAGCCCCAGCCTCTTCCAGGGCCTCAAGGTTTTCCGAATAGTAAAACTGAAAAGCCTCATCCTGCAGAACACCTATCTTTACACGTCCACCAGCTAAACATTGGTTATTTTTCGGCAATAACGTCGCAGAAACCACCGGCGCCATCACCTGTTCCACCCGCTGTAAATCAATATTATCAAGAACCAGATCGCGGAGAAAAGACAGTGCTCCACCACTGTCCCTGTATTCATGGTGGGGTATCATGCCGAGGTGGCGCATGGGGAAAATATCTTTTTTCAAACGGGGTATGGCCCCCAATACCGGCACTCCCGTATATTTCTCAACGGACTCGGTAATCAAACGTTGCTGGCGTTTAGTACCGATCCGATTCAGGATAACACCCCTGATATCCACCCGTTCGTCGAATTTAATGCAGCCGGTTACCAGGGCGGCCACAGTCCGCGTAACCTTGCTGCAATTAACAACCAGAACAAGGGGCAGATTAAGGATGAGGGATAGTTCCGCCGTTGAATAGCCGCCATCCACATCCACTCCGTCATACAACCCTCTGTTCCCCTCAACAATTACAATATCCGCATGTCGAGAGCGACGCAAAAACGATTGTTCTATGGCCTGTCTGGTCATGAGAAAGGGGTCGAGATTATAACATCGCCGCCCCGCCCCTATCTGCAGCCAGCCGGCTTCGATATAATCCGGCCCCTTTTTAAACGGCACAACCATTCTGCCGCGACCAGCAAGCGCCGCAGTCAGACCGACGGAAATAATACTCTTACCCGAGCCGCCGCACAGGCCACCAATCACAATTCCCTTTGCACACATACGTTTTCATCCTTCTTTCCGGTTTCCTGGCCGGGGATTACAATCAATGCTCACTTTTGCCGTGCAAAGCCCAGGCCCTGCAGTAAAGATCGTTTAAATTCTCTTCGAGGAGTATCCTGTACGATTCCAACCCATCCGTATCAAGATCACGGGGGACGACCAGAGGATCTCCCAAAAAGAGGTCAATACGTGAAAACGGACGTGGTATCACCGTCCTGTCCCAGGAACGGATAACAAAATAACTGGAGGCGGACCAGGCCATAGGAACCACCACCGCGCCCGTTCTTGATGCAACCAGGATTGCCCCCGGTTGCGCCTTTCTGGGCGGGCCTTGGGAGCCGTCCGCCACAATGGCCGCGTTACTGCCGGAACGTACGGCCCGCAACATCCCCTTTAGCGCGCCCACCCCCCTGCTGTTGCGCGAACCACGTATCGTATTAAAACCGAATCTTTCCGCGACCCCGGCAATATATTCACCATCCCTGCTGGCACTGACCATGGCGGTGACCGAATGCTTTCTCATATGGTAGAAAAGATAAATAATAGAATAATGCCAAAACGAACCGATCAGGGGTGTATCCCTTTTCTCTTCCAAAACAGCGCCATTATGCAAATGCGTCCTGCAGGTCAAAAACCAGAGCCGCATGATACAGGCCAGGCAGCAAGGCGCCACTCGAAGCAAAAAACCGTTTAACATCCTATTTAGTTATCCTATTTCAATTTCCAGCATTCTCAGCTTTTTTATCCTGTCTCGAATCTCTGCAGCCTCTTCAAAGGCGAGCTCTCCGGCCAACCGGTGCATCTCTTTTTCCATTTTTTTAATCTCGCTATCCAACTCCTTCAAAGAGGTGTAAACCGGCAATTCCTCCGCTGCCTCAAGCAGTTTTTCGTTGTAATCATCGGCCTTGTAGCCGGTTTTGGACAAATGCTCCTGCATTGTGTCCTTTACCTCCGAGACAATTGTCCGGGGGATTATATCATTTTCCAGGTTGTATTTCTTTTGTATTCTCCGCCTTCTTTCCGTTTCGGCAATGGTATATTCCATGGAGGCGGTAATATTATCACCGTACATGATAACCAGCCCATCAACATTTCTAGCCGCCCGACCACAGGTCTGAACCAGGGACCTTTCAGAACGGAGAAAACCCTCCTTATCGGCATCGAGTATGGCCACCAGGGAGACCTCCGGGATATCCAGCCCCTCACGCAGGAGATTAATTCCCACCAGAACGTCGAACTCACCATTACGGAGATCACGTATAAGTTCAACACGTTGCAGGGTCTTAATATCGGAATGGAGATAACGCACCCGGATACCAAGATTTTCGTAATAGTCGGTGAGATCTTCGGCCATTCTTTTGGTGAGTGTTGTCACCAGAACGGCCTCCTTTTTCGCCGAACGTGTGCGTATCTCCTCCAGAAGATCATCCACCTGGCTGGTGGCCGGTCTGACCTCAATTCTCGGGTCAAGGAGCCCGGTCGGCCGTATCACCTGCTCGACAATCCGCCCCTCAACCTGCTCCAGTTCATATGGACCGGGAGTGGCGGAAACATAGATAACTTGGTTAATGCGTTCCACAAACTCATCAAACCGTAAAGGGCGATTATCCAGAGCGGACGGCAACCTGAAACCATATTTTACCAGGGTCTTTTTCCGTGATCTGTCCCCGTTATACATACCGTTTAACTGACCGATGCCAATATGGCTCTCATCGATGAAAAGCAGAAAATTCTCAGGGAAATAATCGAGCAGATTTGGGGGTGGCGCCCCCGGTTCTTTGCCGGTCAGATGCCGACTATAGTTTTCAATCCCGGTACAATAGCCGAGTTCCTGCATCATTTCCAGGTCAAACATTGTGCGCTGGTCAAGGCGCTGCTCCTCCACCAATCTCTTTTTATTATGAAAAAAGGCCAATCGTTCCTTAAGTTCCGCCATTATTGTGCCATGGGCCCGATTCAACCTGTCTTTGGAGGTTACAAAATGGCTGCCGGGAAAGACAGTATATTCAGGCAGATCTTCCAGAACAACGCCACGTAATGAATCGATCATGGTGATACTCTCCACCGTATCCCCAAAAAAATCGAGGCGAACGGCCCGATCCTCCTCATGGACTGGGAAAATATCGATCACATCGCCGCGCACCCGAAAAGTGCCCCGATGGAAAGAGACATCGTTGCGCTCATACTGCATATGGACAAGGCGACGCTGCACATCCTCCATGGGATAATCATCACCCGCCCTTAAAAAAAGATGCATGTTTTTATACTCGTCGGGGGAACCAAGTCCGTAGATACATGATACAGACGCCACGATAAGAACATCCCTACGGGTGAGGAGGGAGCGGGTTGCCGAATGACGCATCTTGTCAATTGCGTCATTTATAGATGAATCCTTTTCTATATAACTGTCGGACTGAGGGATATAGGCCTCGGGCTGATAGTAGTCGTAATAGGAGACAAAATACTCCACCGCATTGTGTGGAAACAGTTCCTTAAACTCACCAAACAGCTGTGCGGCCAATGTTTTATTGGGGGCAATAACGAGAGTCGGCCGCTGAACCCTGGCCACGACATTGGCAATGGTAAAGGTCTTGCCGGAACCGGTAACTCCAAGCAAAACCTGGCTTTTCACCCCTGATTCCACACCGTCGGCAAGTGCGGTGATGGCCTCCGGCTGATCCCCGGACGGACTGAACCTGGTGACAAGCTGAAAAGGTCTATCCATGGACGCCGCCATCTGAACCTTCCCAAAAAATGCAGTCTTCCGGACAATTTTTGATGGCCTCATCAACCAGATCTTCAGGATAGTCTTCCCGCTCGATGACTTCCAGCAGACCTGTTTCACCGTTATATCTGAAAAGGTCAGGCGCCACCTCAATGCAGCCGCCACAGGAAGAACAGAGGCCAAGATCTATCGCCGGGTATCTCTTCATCTTATCTCCGCCCCTTTTGTAAACACCTATTCCCCTTCAAACTCCATCATCGCAAAAATATCACAACCCTTGATACATTCCCGTCCTTTCAGATCGGGTAATTCTATTAAAAATGCGCATTCAACAATATCGGCCCCAAGACTCCTAATAAGGTTAACCGTGGCCCCGGCGGTGCCCCCCGTGGCAATCAAATCATCGACAATAACCACCTTTTCGCCCGGAGAGATACTGTCTTTATGTACTTCAAGGGTCCCGGAGCCGTACTCAAGGCTGTAGGACTCCTCTATCGTTTCTGCAGGCAATTTTCCCTTCTTTCTCACCGGAATAAATCCGATGCCAAGTTTATAGGCAAGTACGGCACCAAAGACAAACCCCCTGGCGTCAATACCGACGATTTTATCAAGATTTCTCCCCTTATAGCGGTCATACAAAATATCACAGGACCTGCAAAAGGCATTCTCATCCTTCATCAACGTCGTAAGGTCCCGGAAAATAACACCTTCAATGGGCCAACCCACAATACTACGCACACTCTTTTTCAGATCCATTCCACTCCTCACTGTTTATTCTCTTGCAAATGTTGCAATGACCTTGACAAGCAACCTCTTTACATTATCGGCATTACGTTGAAAAACTTCCAGAATCTCATCCCAGCTAACCGGCACCTCATCCTCTTTCCAACAGTCATAATCGGTGGACATGGCAACACCACTGTAGGGGATCCCCGCCTCATTGGCAAGCATTGCCTCCGGGGCCGTGGACATATTAATCACATCCGCCCCCCAGATACGCATCATTTTTGATTCTGCAACGGTTGAAAAACGTGGCCCTTCTATGGTTACCACACATCCGGACGGATGTACATCAAGCCCCATTTCCACGGCCGCTGCATATAAGCGTGAACGCAGATCCCCATCAAAAGGATGCGCCATACCGGTGTGATGTGCGCCATCTTCAAAAGAGTCATAAAAGCTGTTTTTCCTGAAACGGGTAAAATCAATGAACTGGTCAAGTATCACCAGGTGGCCTCGGTCAATGTCCTCCCGCAGACTTCCACAGGCAGTGGTAGCAATAATATGACTCACCCCCATATCCTTTAAGGCCTGAATATTAGCACGGTTATTGACCTGGGTGGGGCTGTACTGATGTCGATACCCGTGCCTTGCCAAGATAACGGTGTCGACGCCTGATATTTGCCCGACAGTCAGAGGAGATGAAGGTTCGCCATATATTGTCTCCACCTCCACCATTTGCGAATCCCGCAAGATATCCGGATCATCAAGCCCTGACCCGCCGATAACACCCACCTTTACCATAGCTTCTCCTCCCTTGAATTGCGCACAACTCCTGCCTTTGCCGGCAACTACTCTATCGAACTCCCGACCACTAAGCAACTTTTTTATCAACACCCCCGAACGTTGCAGACAAAATTTAAAAAAAATTTAATTGCCGACAACAAACCAACCTATTGTTGGTCAGGTAAAATGGCTGGGCTTGGCTACGCATAAACTCCAAATTTATCGATTGCAGAATTTAGGTTGCACAGAAAATACCGATTTTTTCAACCATTTCTTGAAAATATTTATTTTACTATGTAACCTCACCCTGGGAGATTTTCTTAACTTCATAACATTTACGGAGTTTTCAATGCTTAAAGTAGGATTTATCGGCTGGCGGGGGATGGTTGGTTCCGTTCTTTTAGAACGTATGCTCAATGAAAATGATTTTCACAATTATGAACCAACGTTTTTCACCACCTCGCAACAGGGACAACCCGGCCCCGAAGTAAACAACAGCGTGAAACCGCTGGAAGACGCAATGGATATAAACAAACTCGCGGAGATGGACATTATATTATCCTGCCAGGGGGGAGGCTATACAACGTCCGTTTACGAAACATTACGCAAACAGTGGGGTGGCTACTGGATCGATGCAGCATCCACCCTCAGGATGAAAGAAAACTCAATCATCGTCCTCGACCCGGTGAACAGGGATGTTATTGACCGTGGCCTGCAAAATGGCGTTAAGGATTTTATCGGTGGTAACTGCACCGTATCCCTGATGATGATGGCCCTTGGCGGACTTTTTGAAAAGAATCTAATTGAATGGGTCAGCACCATGACCTATCAGGCGGCAAGCGGCGCCGGAGCCAAGAATATGCGAGAGCTGCTCAGCCAGATGGGCGCATTGGCCGAAGAGGCGCGGGATCTCCTTGCCGACCCGACCTCGGCCATCCTTGATATTGACGGGGCGGTTACCACAAAGCTAAGCAATAATACCCTTCCCCTGGCCAACTGGTCAGTCCCCCTTGCTGGAAGTCTAATCCCCTGGATCGACGTGCCCGTTGCCAACGGGCAGACAAAAGAAGAGTGGAAGGGGTTTGCGGAAACCAATAAAATTCTTGGCAAAAATGGGGAGACAACAATCCCCGTCGACGGTCTCTGCGTCCGTATCGGCACCATGCGCTGTCACTCCCAGGCCCTTACGATTAAACTGAAAAAAGATATTGATATTGCCGAGATCGAAACAATCATCGCCAGCCATAACCGGTGGGTAAAGGTGATAAAAAACGACAGACAGATCACTTGCGAAGAACTCACTCCGGCAAAGATCTCCGGGACCCTGACTATCCCCGTGGGCCGAATCCATAAAATGAACATGGGGTCCGAATACCTGGCGGCATTTACAGTGGGTGACCAGCTGCTCTGGGGGGCGGCTGAGCCAATTCGCAGAATGCTGCAGATTGTACTCGACCATCTACGTTGAAAAACAACGGGGGTAGCAAACTAAATCAACACACGTAGTCGAGCAGGAGTTTCTCCACGGAGACCTTGCTTAGCTGCGGATCACTGAGGCGTATGGTGTACCTGTCTTTTTCGGGCAGGGGTTCGTTCGCGGATGTCCTGACTATTCTCAGCTGGGGCCTGTCTATCTTGGGCCCGATATTTGTCACCATCCCCACCCTTTTATCGGAGAGCTGCACGTAAGTTCCCGGCGGATAGAGGCCGAGAAGAGCGATAAAGGTCGCCAGTAAACCGGGATGAAACGCGCCGCCATCTGCCAGCATAATACCATACGCCTGCCAAGGCGCCATCGCCACCTTATAAGGACGTATAGCCGTCAACGCCTCAAAAACGTCGCATATCTGCAAAAGCGCGATAACCGGATGCCGGACGGACCATTTCGGCTGCGGGGGATAACCTCCGCCGTCATAACGAATATGATGCCCCCAGCAGGCGGCGATATCGAGCTCAGAAATACCGTCCTGGGCAATGAGCAACTCCATGCCGACCACCGGGTGTTTCTGGACAACGGTGTACTCGTCCTCGGTCAAACGCCCCTTCTTCAGAAGGATCGCGTCGGGGATTATACTCTTGCCGATATCGTGCAAAAGACCGGCACTGCCGATGGCCAGCAGGTCTTTCTCGGCCCACTTCATCCTTGAGGCGACATAGACGGCAATGGAGGCCACCCTAACGGAATGACCCACCGTATAACTGTCATAATCAGGATAATGAACCCGCTGCATAACGTCGGCAAAACTGGACTGGGTGTAACGTAACATAAACTCACTTACGGAGCGGGCACTTTCCAGATCCACGGCACGGTTCACCGCTGCGGCGCCATGGGCCTTGGATACCACCTCGTAAAGCGCCTGGTAGAGCACGGTGGGGGACTGCATACCATTACTTATTTCCTGACCCTGCCATGCCTGGGCCTTATTGACCCCCGACTCACCCCGGTCGGTGAAAGGGTCACCGATACGAATATTTTCAATACCGTGGCTGGTAAAGAGGGAGCGGGCCTCGCTGAGCTTGGTTACAGGCAGTTTACCCAGGGATGTAATATCAAGAAATTTCAATAACTCCTGAACCGTAATAGTCTTTTTCAAACCAAAACCACCCCCGTGGAGCAGGACGGCAAAATCGATCAAGGTTTTCCCTGTAACGGACGGGCCGAAAAGACGTTTACCATCAAAGACAAAGACATTATCAACAACACCAAGAAACAGTTCATCCCTGTCCCCTTCCCGGCAACAGTCGCCGACAAGTTGTACAATATCCGTTGCGTAGCTGATCACCTTGGGGTGATCGGAGAAGTATAACCTCCTGTTCGATATCCCCTTACAGAGTAACATTATAATATCGTTAATAGTGTCTTCCATGCCTGATCCTGATCACTACAATAGATGGGACAGTTTGTTCCGGTTTAAGTATTTCAATGCGCTGTCGGCAGCCCTGCGACAATTCTTCGACCAGACGTGCATTACCCGCATTTTCCGCTCTTCAACAATACGCTCCAGCATCTCCTTCATTCCATCCACCTGCAAGGAAGATGTGGCCTCAATGGTTTTGGGTAACCACGGCGCTTCCCGCTCCGCATCCGAAATATTTTCGAGGAACTCGAGAATAATTTTCCCCGCGGTCATACTCAAGATAAGGGGTACTTCGTCAAACGGAAATTGGGTAAGATAGAGACGAAGAAACTCCATATGGGCCGGGTCAGATATCCGCAGAACAGGGCCGACTGCCATAAAAAAGTCATCCTGGGGCGCCGAAACCAAGGACTGCAATATTTTCGAGCCGATTATTTCAGCAAGCGGTGTTTCCAGGAGAAAAGAAAAAAAATGATATGAATAGACAAAAGAGGGCCTAAAAATAACGGTGGCTACTTTCTTTTCTTTGAAAACAACGGTTCTTTCCAATTGATGATAGAGTTGTTTCATCGTCTCAACCGGCAATTGGCAGACTATTTTTGTTAACTCGTTAAAGGTATCAAGATCCTTTTGCAGACCAACATAAAGCAACTCGTTTACGACAAACGGCCACAGGAGAATATGCATCCTCATCGGCATTTTTTTCCAGAGAATAACGAGAAAAACCTTTGAATTTACGCCACGACCGTCACGTAGCGTCCTGATAACCATATCCAGGATGTCTTTAAATTTATCAGGGCCGGCAAATTCTGCGGTATGTTGCATCCCGGCAAAGAAGACCTCCCACTCCTGGGGAGTAACATCGCTCAACAGAATTGTTTTTACTATACTCCTACATTTTTCCACCACCAACTCGTTATCACTGGTATGGAGAAGTTGCAGGATTATCGTCAGTTCCTGGCTGCGGTCGGTGCAGGCCATTTCTTTCAGGACCTTCAGGGGCACGGTGTTCTTTTTTACAAACTTTTTAATATCGGCCACCGTGGCATCAAAATTGTCACCGGATACCGCGACGGTGTGCTTTTTCAGCAGGGAGGTATCTTCGTAGAGCTCATTCTCTTCACTTTTATTACCCACCACCAGTTGCGAGAGGAGAAAACTAACAGTCTCCTTGGATTTTTTATCGGTCAAGCCCGTTTCGAAACTGACAAAAATGGACGAGAGGGCATTAATATCGTTGAGTACAACCGCACTGTCTTCAGAGCCATCAATATTACAGGCGCGGGTCACACTTTTTACCAACAGGGACTGCACATCATCCCAGGTTGCATGGGGCAAGCCATCCACGTCGATTTTCTGGTTCATGGCATAGGAGGCAAGGTTGTCCATCAACTCCCTGCAACCATTAACCTGTTCTTCGCTAAGCCCTTTTGCCGTCAAGGCCTCATACATCTTCTCCAGTTTCTGATCGTATTCTCGGCCCGATTCATCACTGCTGAGACCATTACCATCAACCAGGTATCTTTCCTGGGCCACGCGAATAGTGGCCGGGAGGTCGGCAATATTGAACGCTCGAAAAGACTTGGTACCATCCAATTCAGCCCGCCATTTCAACAACGACCTGACGAAATCCAAAAACTGTTGTGAAGAAACAATCCTATCAAAGACAATACGGTAAATACCCAGCCGGGTCATTAACTGGTGGAGCCCCTTTACGGAAGCATTTTTCTCAGCTACCACCCTTTTTTCGACAAAAAGTCCATCCGTTTTAAATTCAAGAGACACCGTTCTTCTGGCGGGAAAAGTGTCCCGCAGAGAAACAACAAATTTTTCCGCCGCCTGATCAACAACGACATGGCCCACGGGGTAATAAACACCAATTTTGAATATGCGGTAAAAAACTTCTATAAAGGTGCTCAGCGACGCATCCGAGACCAACGATGTCGGCAACTGGGTATTTTCTGTTTTTTCCACCCCGGTAATCCCCACTCATATATCATTATCCATACCGGTCTTCTTACAATCTACCGGAGTCAGAGCATGTTAAAAAATAACAATTATACTTATCAATAGCAAAACATATATTTTTATACCCCAGCGCCATTGACGCCCAACCTCTTCGTCGAACCCGCCGCGAGCAAAATTAAGGTACGACATAAATCCTGCGCGCGGCTGTTACACCCTTTTAAACAGTCAAGGTCCGGGGAAAAAATTTCCGGCCCTGGCTAAAGTCAACCAACCGTTTTTATATCTCCTGACCATATCCGTATTCCGCACGCGATCTTCAACACTATCCCTGGTGAAAAGCAGGACATATTGCTCAGGATGTGCCTTCATCCAGTCAACAAGTAGATGCCAATTATCGAAAAAAGCAACCGGCCTGGTTAAGCGTCCGGCAAACTGAAACTGATCTTTCAAGTCTCCGGGCAACACCGCTATCTGACCACCGTCTTTTTGAATTTTACCCATAATTTCGCCAAGTTTTTCATGACCGTAAAGGCTAAAGAGTGCTGGCGAAATGGCCAGATGCAGGCCGAGAACAAGGAGCATGGCCGTGGCGGACAATCGACGAATAGAGGTCTCCAGCCCCGAGGACGGCAGCCAAAAAAGTAGACAGCCGCAGAAAAAGGGCACAACACCGATCCACCTGGGCATAAATTGTAACAATTCCCTATCCCCGCCGTCGGAATTCAACAGGGCAAGGAAAGAAAACACAATAAACATCAACATAAAAACCGAGATAATAATCCTGTCACTGCCTCCAAATCGTTCAGAACCACTAATCAAGCGGGCCAGCAAAAGTGCCGTCACCGGTAATAACGGTAAAATATAATGTATCTGTTTACCGCTAATAGAGGATAAGATGATAAAGGCCGGCAGCAGCACAGCCAAACAGAACCTACTCCCCTGGTCCAGGCTGTATCCTTTAAAACCCTGTCGACTGGGCAACCAGAAAGACCAGGGAAAAAGAAGCATGGGCAGGAGCAGGAAATACCAGTAAAACGGACGACCGTGGGCAAATGAATTCACCACTCGCCCGGCGGTCTGACCGAAAAGAATCGCCCGTCCGTACTCGGGGCCGCCTGCCTTTGCCGCAGGTATTGCCCAGCATAAGCCTATACCCACCCCAACCGCCAGGGCGAATAACATTCCACCATACCATTTACCGGGCGACGCCAATCCCTCCCTCTTCCACCACGGGGCAGATAAGGCAGGAGGAAGAACATAGACCAGGACAACCGGCCCTTTGGCAAGAAGACCCAGGCCAATGGCACACCCCAGGCCAAACCAGGGAAAAAACGACTCTTGCCGGGCCGCCTTGATTATAAAGAGATATGCGAGCAGACAAAAACAGATCAACATAGTGTCAAACATGGTAAGTGAGGTGTAGACGCCCCACACAACCATGCCCAGCAAAATAAACGGGACATTGCGGGCGACCCAGCCGTCGGAGGGCCATAATTTTTTTGCAATACCAATGGTCAATAATATGGCGATAAAACCGAAAAACGGGGCAACCAGTCGTGCCGACCATTGACCCACGCCAAATATCCACCAAAAAAGATGAATGGTCCAGAAAAAGAGGGGTGGTTTATGACTGTACGGCAGACCATTAATATGGGGGACTAGAAAGTCATTATTCTGCCACATTTCCCAGGCAACAGAAAGATAACGAGTCTCATCAATCGGGATAAGGGGCCTTGCATGGATCACAACAAGCGTAAACAGCACAAGCTGCCCAAACCACAACCAGTTATTTTTAATTTTTATCTTCAACATAGCTATTATAACCTGAATTTTGCAGGAATTTACAACCTTGAACCCGGCAAAATAATAACAAAACGCACCGCAGTACCATATGCTCCATAAACATATACCACCACCAACTAAACAAAAACACACCTTGTCTTGGTTGCACCACCCCTTTTTTCAAAAAAATAATGATTAAGAGCGCCGCAACAAGATGATACACGGCTGGTAAATATTCGGTCTGGAAATTGCAATTTCCCGACTAAGCCAATAACAACTTGCGCAATTTTTAAAATAGTAGCACAATCAGCATGCCGTAACATATCACCCAAATATTGCAATCAGCAAGCTTACCAAATATAAAAAGACTAATTAACCACTGAACAATGAACATTATCACACCAAGTCATATTTATAACAAATTAACTTAACATTATAATTTTCCTATATCCTTCGTACAAAGATTGGATACAGGCAAAAAACCGCTCTGCAGCCAAGCGGTAACACCATGGAACAAGGGCAGACAATGACACAACCAACCAGCCAGGATCTCCTCAAAAAAATAAATTATATCGAGGCGGATATTGAAATTCAAAAACAGATCCTGTTTTCCATTCCCTCCAGTGAAAAGACGGAAATGGAAAAATGTATCCGATTTATCGCCGACAAAAAAAGAGAAATCGCATCACTTCAACAACAGATTAAAAAAATCGATCCAGATGAATACCAGAGGATAATGGTCTTTGAAGAAGCATTAAACCAATTTAAAAAGATAAGCGGCGAAAACCATATGGAATCCATTGTCAGCAGAAATATCGATGAAGAGTGTGTGCTAAATCTCAAAGACGGCACCAGCATCGACTGCCTTATAAAGGGTTGTGACAGGGATGGAAATTGGGCGGTGATTACCATCGCTGGAAAAACCATACAGTTTTCCGGCGCTGAAGTTGCCGATAAACCTCCAAAGCCGGATGATACGATTTAGGAGTCCAACACCACCCAACAACCATTAAACGATTTTCGCCAAATATACTCTTACCGGAAATTGCCGAACCAACGATGGGATCGTTTTTTTATCTAAATAATTGCAAGAAGAACTTTACCCCACAAAAGCACGCACGCTTTGCACAACTTGAACACAAGACAAAGAACGGCCATGACCCCAACCAATTCTTGTAAGACAATAACACGACGATGTCGTGTTATTGTCTTACAAGAATTGGTTGAAAACCAACAACTCGCACACTTTGCACCTCTGCTCCAATCATGGGGCCATATGGTAATTCTTTTTAGATTGACGGTGGTTTAAAACCATTTGATAAACCAACTGTTTTATGGTACGAATTCCGTGTCGTTGAATCGGATGGAATGGCCGGATAAAGGGTCATTCGTAGAGTTTTTTATGTGTTCCAAAGGAGAATACTTTAATGATTCAGCCTGTCAGTTCCGTCGTATCACACCACACTTTCGATCAAACCCGATCTTTTTATACCTTCACTGTACCAATTATTGCAGTGCGCCACCTTGTGTTTTAACCGCTGTAATTATTAAATTGGCTCACTCGAGCCTCAATCTAACAAAGGAGTGTACCATGGCATTAGATCCTACCAAACATGC
>CAZQOD010000073.1:0-17075 GCA_964594945.1 uncultured Desulfopila sp. | reverse complement strand
GAGTCATCAACGAGGGTATGCCCATATTAACAGCCAATGCAATACGTGACAGTTCATACAGGGAAGCGGCTAGTGTAATCCGCTATCAACTCAAATCGGTCATGTGCGTACCGTTGAAAATATCTGATACCGTCCTGGGTTGTATTTATGTCGATAATAGAGATCGGGCGAACGGCTTTTCTAGGGAGGATCTCGGCTTTTTTTCCATCGTAGGCAACCAAGTTGCCATCGGCCTGCAAAACAGCAGGATGTACAAAGCGGTACAAGAGGAACGAGAAACCCTTAAAAACAGGTTAAGCGGGCTAATCATCCTCAGTCCCGCCATAAAGAATGTTTATCAAACGGCTAGAAAAGCAGCGGGGACGAACGCCACCGTCCTTATCTTAGGTGGCAGTGGCGCGGGTAAGGAACCCCTTGCCCGCTCTGTCCATGATTTTTCTGGGAGAATCGGTAAATTCATATCCCTTAATTGTGCGGCTATCCCGGAGAACCTGTTGGAAAGCGAACTTTTCGGCTATGAAAAGGGGGCTTTCTCCAACGCCGAACGAACGAAGCCGGGTCGTTTTGAACAAGCCGACAGGGGTACAATTTTCCTGGACGAAATCGGTGACATGCCCTTGACGTTACAGGTCAAACTATTGAGAGTCCTCCAAGAAAAAGAAGTCACCCGCCTCGGCGGAACAAAGACCATTCCGATTGATGCCAGGGTCATTGCCGCCACCAACCGCGACCTTAAAGAGATGATGCTGAAAAAAGGGTTCCGGGAGGATCTCTACTATAGATTAGCCCAGGTTGTGATACATATACCCTCCCTCGACGAGAGAAGGGCTGATATTCTACCCCTGGCCCATCATCTCTTAAGTAAATTCTGCAACGGCCAGGAGAAGAACCTGCCCGTTCCAAAAATATCTGCCAACGCGGAACAGGCACTTCTCAAATACCATTGGCCCGGCAATATACGAGAGCTGGAAAACGCGCTCATCAGCGCAATCTTTACCGGTAACGGCCAGGTCATCCACCCCGAAGACCTGCCCGATGAGGTACAGGCAGTGCTTGCCCCCGAAATATTGCAAAACATGAAACTGACCCACGTCGAAGAACAACATATCAGAAGGGTACTAAAACTAACAAAGGGCAAAAAGAAAAGGAGTGCCGATCTTTTGGGTATTGCCAGGGATACTCTCTATAATAAAATCAAAAAGTATGGAATCGAGGGCTGAGCGCTGCTATTCCGGTTTTATTGTAATTAAATAACCATTCTTCTCAAGCGCCTCAACCGCCGCCAGGCGGACCCTGCCGCTTTTATCCAAGACGTGTACTCGGGCCAGAATATCTAAGATAAAAGAAGAATCATTACATAACGAGCCAAGGACCTCAACGACTGCCAACCTCGTTTGTTCACTACCATTTTCGACAAGCCAATAAACACGACCGGCAGCATGGAGGTCATTTAGCGCAACCAAGGATTCCACCGCAATCCGTCTATCGATATTATCCTCGCCTTCAAGCGCCCTTACCAGGGATTCATTTATATCGATATCGTCAGGATGGCCGTATTTTTCGACAATTACATCCAGCGAATTATACGCCTTTTTGTCTCCACTTTCTTTTTTCATTCCCATGGATTCCTTTTTCAGCCTAAACTTTGCACCCGTAAAATGAGCAAATAGCGCAGCTTTGTTATTCCGGTACTTCCCGGATACATATAACCCCGCTAATACCACCCGCACCGATAAACTTACCATCCGGAGAGACCGCCACAACATTTGCAGGGGTCGGTGAAATATCGATTATATGACATAATTTCCCCGTCCCCAGGATACGAATCGCAATACGTCTACCGCTTTCTTCAACTACAGCCATATATTTCCGATCGGCCGTAACCGCGATATCATAGAAAATACCCTCTCCATCATAATTACGACGCGGCAGTTCCTTTAACAACAACCATAACAGACGACAGATCCTTTTCCTTCTCAATCGCCAATATTGGAGACCGCTTCCGGCCGTAATTACAAATTTTTCGTCGGCTGTTATTGCCAAGGCTTCGATTGGGGAAACAACCCCCCCCGATTTGCAACCAAAAATCCATATACACTCCCCCGTCTCGACACGCCATAAGCGCAGCGTATTATCTGCGCTGCCGGAGACGATAAATTTTCCATCCCCCGTGATACCGAGGGCCGTCACGGGATCGCCATGACCAAAAAATCGTAACGGTTCGGTTCTATAAGTTCTGGAGTATTGTAGATCCCCCAGGAAGTCGCTATAACCGATTTCGGCATTTGTTTTACGGATCAGACTATTGAGACCATCCCTGTCCATTCCGGACGGATGGCCCTCAAGGATCCGCAAACATTTCCCGCTCTGTACATTCCAGTATCTGATATCACAATCACCACCACCGGATACGACACGGCTTCCATCCGCCGACAGAGCAATGGCCGTTACGCCCCTTCCATGTCCCTTAAAAGTTCTTAAACAATCACCTGTTTGCAGATTCCATAGTTTAAGGGTATTGTCCATACTGCCTGATAGTATACGGCGACCATCCGGCATAACGATAACGGCCCGGACCCAATGGGAATGACCTGTAAAGGCTCTAATACAAACACCATCCTCCACCCGCCACAGCCGAATGGTATTATCATCACCCGCCGAGACTAAGTACCTACTATCCGGCGTAACGGCCATCGCATTGATCCAACCATCATGGGCCTGAATATTTTTTTGCTCCATTATTATTTATCCGTAATTATAACAAAAATCAGGGGCTGCTGTTTTATACAGACATGACCCTGCAAATTTTTTCAACAGAGATCAATTTTTATCAAGCAAAAAAAATGCCGTTTTATTACAAAGATATGTTATTAAAAAAGTCATTGTATAATTAGTCTGTTACCTGAGAGTTCAAATATTATTTCGCCATGGCCGACTATCCCCTGGAACGGTCATGGGAATATAAGAAGAATTATGTCCGGCTTTCAGACGCATGCGGCCAAACGGACCATAACTCGTGTCTGGACAGACACTAACTAAATTTTACACGTAACCGTCAAAACGGGAAATCATGAACCTGCTGAGAAAAATTTTTACCCGCTCTTCATCACATCCCGGCAAAAAGAAACAATTTTATGCAGGGGCAAGCGATACCGGCATAATAAGGAAAAATAATGAAGATTCTTTCCTTATAAATCCTGACTACGAATTATACATTGTCGCCGACGGCATGGGAGGTCACAATGCGGGAGAAGTCGCCAGTCAACAGGCCACCAGAGTATTAAACGACAGTTTTTCCCCACTTACATTGAAAGACCTTAGCGGTCAACAACAGGATATTAAAAACAAAATGATAACGGCCCTGTGCCTGGCAAACAAAGAAATATATGCCACGTCACTTACCGATAGACGGCTAAGGGGAATGGGCTGCACGGTGGTCTATGGCCTCTGTCATAACAACACAATGCATATCTGCCACGTGGGAGATGCCAGGGCCTACCACTGGTCAGCCGGTAGGCTGTCCCTGCTGACCACAGACCACAGTTATGTAATGACCCTGGTAAAATCCGGTAAGATGACCATGGAAGAGGCGCGAACCAGTGTTTTGAAAAATGAACTCTGCCAGGCGGTGGGCACCGACAGACCTGTTAACCCGGATTATATCGCCTGTTCCCTGGAAGACGGAGATATTATCCTTTTTTGTTCCGACGGCCTCTGGGACATGTTAAGCGACAGGGAGATATGCGACATTCTCGGCCGGGATTACAGTGCCGCAAAACTTTGTGCAGAACTGATAGCCAGGGCCAATAAAAACGGTGGCAAGGATAATATAACGGTGATAGCGGTTATTCACGCAAAATCAATGTCATTAACTTAAAAATTAAATGATGTGAAAAATACCTGACTGCAGACGGTGAAACAGGAGAAAACGAAAATGAAAAGACCCGCCCTTATATCGAGCATGGTGCTGTTTTTATTTTTCTGTCCCTCTTTGGCAAACAGTGCCAGGCAGGTCGCCGCCCCCCTGGATATTGTGCTGGTACTCGATAATTCCGGCAGCATGGAGAAAAACGACCCCCAGTTTTTAACCCGTAATATTGTGATGAACTTTCTACAACAACTCACCAACAGGGCAAGATTGGCAGCGATAATTTTTGACAAAGACGCGAGGGTCGCCGTGCCTTTAACGAAAATCGGCACATCGGAAGCAAAAAACGTTTTTATGGAGGCGCTTAAAGAAGTTGATTACAAAGGCCGGTTTACCGACAGCCCGGCAGCCATTGAAAAAGCTCTGTATGAACTTAAAACAAACGGCCGAAAAAATGCGAACAAACTTATCATCTTCCTGACCGATGGTATAGTTGACACCGGAGATAAAGACAAAGATCTGGAAAAATTAAAATGGCTCAAGGAAGACCTGGCCCTGGAAAGTAAAAACCTTGGCGTTCGTATCTTCGGAGTTGCCTTTACTGAAGACGCCGATTTTCTCCTTATCCAATCCCTGGCCGTTCAGACAAAGGGCGAATATTTTAAGGCCCTCAAAGCTGAAAATATCCAGATGGTATTTGATTCAATCAATAAAATCATACATAAACGACCCGACAAACAGGTTCCGATTCAAAAACAGCAACTTACTGAAAAACCAAAACAAAAACCGACACAACCGCCAAGGTTAAAAGAGCCGACGCCCACCTCTTCCAACTTTTTGAATCAACCCGTGCCTTTGCTGCTCGGAGTTATTACATTACTTGCGTTATTTCTGCTCTTTTTGTCCTTTAGAAAAAAAACGTCCACACCTGTGCAGAATAGACAGGAAAAAGAAGACGAGTCCCATCGTGGGGTTGAACAAATTCCCACGGCTTATCTGATAGACCAACATAACATAATATCCAACGAGCCCATTACCCTTCGAAACAGACTGACCCGGATAGGACGAGGAAGCGGTAATGACATCCACATACCGGAAGATACCGTCTCCACTGAACATGCTGTTGTTGAATTTGATTCCGGCTCTTTTTTCCTGGAAGATTTACAGAGCTCAAATGGAACATTACTGGAAGGTGCGAGGATTGAATCCCATCGAAAATATCGGCTGAAACATGGGGCCAAGATAACCATTGATGCATTTGATTTTATCCTGAGCATTCCGGAACTGGAGAGTGATGACCCCAGAACAATCCTCAGACCTGAACATACGGACACGGACGCAATTAAAGACGAGAAACCAGTCAACCAGCCGGAAAAAGATTTCTCGCCACCCGAAAAATCAAGGGTTGAAGAGACCCTCCTTAAACCAGGAATGTGTCCGAACCACCACACAATCCGGGCCACGGAAATGTGCTTTATCTGTAAAAAGGCATTTTGTGCTTCCTGCGTAACAGATCAGAATGACATAAAAATATGTTTTAACTGCTCCGAGACAGAGGATTAAAGGACATGCAACTAAAACTTGAAATTATTAAAGGGCCGGAAAAGGGCAGGGAGTTTGTTCTCGAAGAAGCCACCACATGCGTGGCGGGACGTGCAGGTGATAACTGTTTCGTGTTCTCAAAAGATGATCCATATATCTCCCGCCGCCACTTCCTTCTGGAAATTTCACCACCCAATGTATATTTCAAAGACCTGGACGTCACCAATCCATCAAGGATCAACGATCGTTACGTGGCTGAAGCAAAACTGAAAACCGGCGATATCATTGAAATCGGTTTTACGCAGTTACGGGTCTCTTTTGACCTGGAAAAAAGACTTAAAACAATCCATTGCCCCGAATGCAACACCGCCGTTTCTCTTTTCGCGGACGAGGATCAAAACCAGTTATGTGACAGCTGCGCAAGCAGGAAATTGCAACGGGGAAGAGGCCTATCAACCGACGACAACAAATCCCGCAATCTTTTCAGCTGTAACTGCGGTCGAGATGTTACCGCACAGGCCGACCTCGATGGACGGGCATCTGAACTCGGGCGACGGGTTTCTTATCTTTGCGACCGCTGTTTTGCCGAAATAGAGAAGGTGAACAATAGCTCAATCGACAATTTTGATATAATAAAAAAACTGGGTGAAGGTGGTATGGGCAAGGTTTACCTGGCCAGACATCGACCAACAACCAGAATTGTTGCCTTAAAGGTTATGAATATAGATAACCGACAACTGGCCGCCCGTTTTAACCGTGAAATGCGGATCATGGAGAACATGAGCCACGATAATATTCTCAGTTATATCGACAAGGGTCAGGACAAAAACAGCGGCAAACCGTACCTGGCAATGGAGTACGCACCGGGCGGCAACCTGGACGACCTGCTGTTAAAAAACGGGAAACCGCTCAATGCAGAACTTGCGACTCACTATATTATTCTTGCATTACGAGGTCTTGAATATATTCATGCCAGGGGTGTTGCCCACAGGGATATCAAACCTGAAAATATTTTATTAAAAAAAATCGGCAACGGTTCCCTGGCCCCCAAAATCACCGATTTTGGGCTGGCAAAAGAATTCTCGAAAGCGGGTGGCTCACGTTTAACCCGCCTGGGTACAGCCATGGGAACCATGTTTTACATGCCCCCTGAACAGATAAAAAATGCTGCGGGAGCAAAAGAACCAGCCGATATCTACTCCATGGGAGTCACCCTCTATCATCTGTTAACCGGTAAATATCCATTTAACTTTCCGTCGCCCCTCGACGTGCAACGTTTTTTACAGGAGCACGATCAGGCCAAAAATCCCGGTGAAGCTTTGAGGCTGCTAATGGAAATGGAAAGGTTACAGACCCCTCAACTTATAGTTTTAACTGAAGAGCCCATCCCGATCAAACGATTGGATATTTCTATTTCAAACACACTGGCCTTAGCCGTGGACAAGGCTATTCAAAAAGATTTTACCCGCAGGCACCAGTCGGCAGCGGATTTTCGAATTGCCCTGGAAAAGACGGCTTGAGCAGGAATACTAACAATAATATCATTTAAAAATGACATTTATTGAATACGAAATAGGCGCGATACTCGATGATTCCGTGGAGATTTTCGATTATGCGGAGGGTGGCCTTGGCCGGGTATATTTCGGCTATTGTCGCAACAGACAGATACGAATAGCGGTTAAAACGCTTTTACGTTCTATCTGGGAGGAAAACCGGTTGGCCAAATGCTGGCCGCAAATCAAAAACGAGCTGATCTCCGGCAACTTGCCGAGTAGATGCATCGATGTGGGTGAATACCTCTTTTTCAGCTTTTTCCGGGAAGCCAGGCTGGTATGCCGCTCGCGAAACCACCCAAATGTCCTGCAGGGGACAAGGCTCTGGTGGAGTGATGACGGCCAGCCTTTCTACGAATGTGAATTTGTAGAAAATAGCAATAACCTTAACACTGTTCTCCGTAATATTAAAAAAAATAATGAAAACCAACGGTTTGCCGTGTTACAGGCACTACATATCGCTGTCTCATTTTGCAACGGCATGATCTACGTCAGCCATGAAATGATCAGCCAATATAACAAAACCCATGCACGAAACCCGGCGGTAATGTTTATCCACAGGGATATAAAACCGGAAAACATACTGTTGGACGATCGAAACTCGGTAAAAATAATTGATATGGGTATTGCCAAGTTTCTCCTTTCCAAAAATATCTCTTCTTTCGTCTCTTTTCCTCTGGTCGGTGGAGCCTCCCGTTATATGGCCCCCGAACAGGCCATCAGTTTCGAATCGGTTTTACCCTCCTCCGATATTTTCTCTTTTGCCATGACCATGCTGGAATTACTAGGCGAAAATCTTGGAAATATCTCTTCATTTGCGGAAAATAATGAAATTTACCGTCTGCCTGGAATTCCCGATGAACTATGCAGAATTTTAAGTAAGTGTTTACGGCTCAATATGGCCGACAGGTATCAGAATTTTAAAGAGTTACGTGCGGATCTTGTTAGCTTTATCTGCCAGGTAAAAAACGGTCATATTGCACTGGGGGAAAATCAACGGTGCTCCGGCTGTGGTTACATAAGCCCGGAGCGCAGGCAGATTACAAAAGGAAAAAACAACAAACCACGGCCAGGGATCAACGGCCACCAGTTTGTACGGATTGCGGCGGGCAGTTTTTTTAAAGGCTGCACAAAAGAACAGGCAAGGGCCATCAGCTCAAAATTCGGTCTTGGAGAGACATTTTCAAAGGAAATTTATCAGGAAATATTCCTCGATGATTTCGAGATAGATCGCTGCCCGGTAACCAATGTACAATATTATACCTTTCTCCAGGAAACAGGTCATCCACACCCTAAACACTGGCTAAAACAGCGGGGTCCAAACACCGACCGTCCATTCTCCACGGCGGAAGGAAAACTACCGGTGGTCAATGTCTCATACCAAGATGCGTCCGCATACTGCCGCTGGGCAGGACTGAGACTTCCCAACGGAGATGAATGGGAAAAAGCGGCCAGGGGTGATAAGGGGCAACTGTACCCCTGGGGCGATAAATACAATGCAGAATACTGCAACAGCGCTGAAACCGGCAAAAACGGGCCGACAAATGTGGACGACTATCCCCGGGGGATGAGTCCCTATGGTTGTCTGCAAATGACGGGAAATATTTTTGAGTGGGTGGCTGAATTCCATCCACAAAATAAGGACTATAAATATCTTCGCGGTGGCAGCTGGGCAGTTTCCTGTGAATTACTCGGTCTCCCGTTTTTACACTATCTGGTCGCACCCGAACATCTTACGAACGCCAACGGCCAAAAAGATATTTTCGGGTTCCGCTGCGCCCGGGATATCGATATAAACAGCGACAAATTACGCATAACAGACCATAATCACAAAGATATTTGCCCGCTATGCGGTGGCGAGATGATTGAATTTGACCTGACAGAGATCAAAATTCCTGAAAAAAATATTTACTCATGGGTCGGTTACTTCGACATTGAGCAACGGTAAATTTAGTCCAGGGTATGCGACGTCTGACTCGCCAAAGGATCCGAAGGCCCGGTCGAGAATGCAATTTTCAATTCAATCTGCATTGCCAAGTGCCAAAAAACGTGGTACCTAAAATCATGCGGATTCTAGGTGAAGTGCAGTTTATATGCCTAACGCCCGCATGTGGGTATAAATGCCCCGGAGGCCTCCGGTTATTTTATGGTTAAATACCATCCTTTATTTTCTTGTTTTTCTTAACAATAATTATGAAGTACACCCCCCCCGGGACCTGCACCGAAATTTTGCACGCATGAATATGGAGAACATAATGTTACTACATCATAAATTTATAGATATCGCCAAACAATATTCAACAAAACTTGCCATACACGATTTTACCACAAACCGTAAACTCACCTACAACAAATCACTCATCGCCTGTTTGATCCTGGCCCGTTATTTCCGCACTCTGGACAGGGGATTTATCGGTATTATGATACCAACATCCGCCGGTTGTATCCTTGCCAAGATAGCCATACTCATGAGTGGCCGTATCCCCGTTATGATCAATTATTCCACTGGCGCTGAACATAATGCGAAATTCGCCCAGAGAAAATGTGATTTTAAAACTATTATCACCTCAAAAGCCCTGCTCGAAAAGATAGAATGCCCCTTCGTGGAAGGGATGATATATATGGAAGATATTATGGCCGCCATCACTTCCGCGCAGAAGATCAAGGCGGCTGTTACCGCAGCCCTGCCAGCGGCGATAATAAAACAATTCGTCCACCGCAACAAAGAAGATGACACTGCGGTAATACTCTTCACCAGCGGCAGTGAAAAAGATCCCAAGGCCGTGCAGCTGACCCATAAGAATATTCTGGCTAACGTCAAATCCGTAACACCGATTTTCGGTTTTCGAAACGACGATATTTTCGTCTGTACCCTACCCTATTTCCATGTCTTCGGCCTGACAGTCACCATGTGGTTACCCCTCTACCACGGCATGACCCTGCTTACCTATGCCAATCCCCTGGACTTTAAAAAGATATGCAACATTATCAGGGAACATAAAGCCACCTTCATGGTTGGAACACCCTCCTTTTTCTGGGGATACCTGCGAAAGTCCAAACCTGGTGATTTTGATTCCCTGCGTATCGCCATGACCGGTGCCGATAAATGCCCCAATGCCCTGCGGGACGGTTTTATGGAAAAACACGGCCTTACAATTTACGAGGGCTACGGTGCCACCGAATGTTCTCCGGTTATTTCCGTAAACACCCCGGACTGCAACAGACCCGGCTCCGTCGGCAAACCCATCCCTTCCCTACGGGTCCGAATTGAAAACTATGAAACCGGCGAAAAATGTAGCCTCGGCGAGGATGGCAGAATTCTTGTCAAAGGGGATAGTGTCATGAAGGGCTATTTCAACGACTTTGAACAGACATCCCTGCACATCCGCCATGGCTGGTACGACACCGGCGATATGGGAAACATCGACAAAGATGGCTATCTATGGCATGTCGGTCGCTTAAAACGATTTGTGAAAATCGGCGGAGAAATGGTATCCCTTGTCAAGATAGAGAGTGTCCTGGAAAAATATCTACCCGCCGACAGCCACTGCTGTATCGTTGAAATACCGGATGCAATGAAAGGCGCCAGGATCGTGGCCGTGGTTACCACCCCGCTTGACGAAAGGGATATTCTCAAAAAGATGGCCACACAGCTTCCACCCATCTCCCTGCCGAAAATCTTTCTCACCTGGGAAACACTACCCAAAATGGGGAGCGGTAAAATCGATTTTCGCATAATCACGGAAATGGCCAGGGAACAACTTACCCGCAAAAACGAGGCATTGCCCCAATAAATAGAAGCGGCATCCCGACCATGATCAGACCACAACACCGGCGGACGGCGCCACCATCGTCGTGGCGCATTTTTTTTCGCTCACCACTGTTTGATATAGCCCAGTTTTGCCTCCTCATTGCAATACTTTCCCGGCTGATCTTTGCCGGCGCCGAAAATATCGGCTATAACTGGCAATGGTATCGCATCCCCAAATATATTATTCACGCAACGGAGTCAGGACTCCGGGCCGGACCCTTACTTACCGGCTTGAAAATGACGCTTTACATCTCATCCATAAGCCTCTGTTGCGCCCTGGTAATTGGTCTGCTCACCGCCGTTTTTCGTCTCTCCAACTCGGCAATCGGCAGGGGGCTGGCAATCTTTTATCTGGAAAGCAGTCGCAATACCCCCCTACTCATCCAGATCTTCTTTATCTATTTTGTCCTCGGCCCCGTCCTTGGTCTGGGCCGCCTACCCTCCGCCATCCTGGCCCTCAGCCTCTTCGAAGGTGCGTACGCATCGGAAATATTCCGTTCCGGTATCCTGGCCGTCCCCATCGGCCAGCAGGAAGCTGCCCGCTCCCTCGGCTTAACCACCTATTACACCTACCGCCATATTATCATTCCCCAGGCCCTGCGCACGGTACTGCCGCCACTTACCAGTCAAGGGATATCCCTGATCAAAGATTCGGCACTTGTCAGCACCATTGCCATCTATGATCTCACCATGCAGGGACAGGCCCTGGTTGCCGAATCATATTTAACCTTTGAAATATGGTTTACAGTGGCTGCGCTCTACCTGATTATTACTGTTTTTTTATCGCTGGTCGTTGGCATTCTGGAAAAACGTCTTAAATTACCATGACGTAACATTTTTTTGTCGAATCTCCATAAAACCCGAAAAGCTCACCTACAACCAAACCGGAGGAATTCTGTATGAAAAGCAACATAATACAATTGTATATTCTAATGATCAGCATCCTGCTTATCACTGTTAACGGCAACGTTTTTGCAAAATCAATTCAAAAAGATATCAGTTCCGCCAGTACCATTGAAAAAATAAAGAAACGTGGTGTTCTCAAGGTCGGTATGGATATTTTCCAGCCCTGGGCCATGAAAGATAAAAACGGCAAACTCATTGGTTTCGAAATTGACGTTGCCACCCGTCTTGCAAAAGACATGGGTGTTAAAGTTGAATTTATCCCCACCGCCTGGTCGGGCATAATCCCCGCCCTGTTAACCTCCAAATTTGATGTAATAATCGGGGGCATGACCATTACCCCCGAACGGGCACTGCAGGTTAATTTTTCAAATCCTTACGACCATTCCGGAATGTCCATTGTCGCACATAAAAAACTTGCGGCGGGTTTCAATAAACTTGCTGATTTTAATGCAGCGGATGTACAAATCGGTGTCAAACTTGGTACCACTGCAGCAACCGCCGCAAAAAAGTTTTTCCCGAAAGCACAGTTAAGGATGTTCGACTCAGAACCCCTCGCATATCAGGAACTGCGGAACGGCAGGGTTCACGCAGTGGTGGGAAATGCGCCCCGACCGGCCTATGAAGCCGTGGACTACAGTGACGCCCTCTTCCTGCCGGTACAGGGTACCTTCACCAAGGAACCCATCGGTTTTGCTGTACGAAAAGGAGACCCCGATACCCTGGCGTTTTTTAACAGCTGGATCACCGTGGTTAATCTCGAAGGCTGGTTGCAGGAACGGCATAACTACTGGTTCGGCAGCAAGGAGTGGATCAATCAGATTGAATAACCTCGCTTAAACCCTGCAATGGATAAAAAAGCCCCCCAGGGACCCGCACCGGGCTGGATTCATAGCGGTATCAGCTCGTATTTCCTTTGAAATATGAGCTGATACATCGATATTTAATACGTTGCAATTTACATGTATCCCAAAAACAACAGTCATACCATTGTCGACGCTATTATCCTCTGCGGGATACTATGCTTTTTCGGCTATATCGGCTATCGACTTTTCTATTCACTTAACTACCAGTGGAACTGGGGAATCATCCCCACCTATCTGGTACGGTTTGATGCAAAGAGCCAAAGCTGGACCAGCAACCTCCTCCTGGACGGTTTTTTCACAACCATTAAAATCAGTGCATGGGGTACGTTTTTTGCAGTTATCATTGGCTTTACCATCGGCCTGATGCGGGTCTCGCCCCGTCTTTTTTTTCAACTCAGTGGACGAAGTTATATTGAAACAATCCGTAATACACCCCCGCTGGTCCTGGTCTTTATATTTTATTATTTTATCAGTGATCAATTTCTCTCTTTTATCGGCATCGAAGATTATTTTCGAACGAGCCCCAAATATGTCCAGGAACTACTCACCACCCTCTTTGCCAAACCCGCCCTGATCACCCCGTTTCTCTCCGGGGTTATCACCCTCGGCTTATTCCAGGGCGCCTATATAGCCGAAATTGTCCGCGCCGGGATCCAGGCAATTGACGGGGGGCAATGGGAAGCCGGTAGGAGTCTGGGGTTTACCAGGTGGCAACTAATGCGCCTGATAATTCTCCCCCAGGCCGTTCGTATCATGCTACCGCCACTGGCCAATGAATTTATCAACACCATCAAGTGGTCATCAATTGTCTCCATTATCTCTATCCAGGAATTAACCTTCCAGGGTTTACAGATTATGGCATCCACCCAGGCAACCATTGAAATATGGCTGACCATTTCATCTATGTACCTCGGTCTCTGCCTTACACTCTCTCTTGTTGTGAGAAAAATGGAAAAACATCTCGCCTAACGCCACCAGGAACCAACAGATATGTCCACCACACGATCACCTTTTAACATTGTAAATATCCGGCTCTTTATCATTTTCCGTGTCCTGTTCAATGCCAGGTTCTACTACCCTGTCTTCACCATCCTCTTTCTCGATTTTGGTTTGACAATCGAACAGTTTGCACTCCTTAACACGGTTTGGGCAGTTACAATCGTACTGGCGGAAGTTCCCTCCGGTGCCATGGCTGATATCTTGGGAAGAAAATATTTAATGGTGATGACATCATTATTCATGGTAGCGGAAATGTCTCTGCTGGCCTTTATTCCCCTGGGCAATACAAAACTTATATTCTGGGCATTTCTTGTAAACCGCATACTCAGCGGACTCGCTGAGGCCATGTCCAGCGGCGCCGACGAGGCCATCGCCTACGATTCCCTGGTCGCCGAAGGCGACCCAGACGACTGGCCCAAGGTTCTAAGCATGCAGATGCGCCTCCGTTCGTTCGCATCCATCCTCACCATGACGCTGGGAGCGCTTATCTACGACCCCGATATTATTAACCGCCTGCTGGGCTGGGCCGGATTTTCCATACATGTTAACCAGCAGATTTCCATGCGTTTTCCAATCTACTTCACACTTATTTTAGCAATTCTGGCCGTAATTACCACACTGGGTATGGAGGAGGAGAAAGAGGATAAAACAGATCCTAGTGACTTTAATATCTCGGGGGCCTTTAAGTTGACACTACAGGCAGGAATATGGATTACACGCACCCCTTTTGCCATAACCATTATCCTATTTGGCATGTGTCTCGACCATATTCTGCGCATGATTATAACCATGAGCAGCCAATATTTCAGGCTAATCGACCTGCCCGAGGCAAGCTTTGGGCTCATCGGCTCCGCCCTGGCCGTTCTCGGTCTTATAACCCCAAAAATTGCAGAATACATGGCGAAAAACAACTCCGCTTCAATCAATTTATACTGGGTCACCGCAATTTCTCTTGCTGGTCTTTTCGGCCTCAGCGGATTTTTCCCATATTTCGGGCTGCTGCCCATGGCCTTAATTTTTATCGCCATAACATTTGTTTCTTTCTTCACCAGCCACTATCTAAACCAGATTACGGAATCCAGTCAACGTGCCACTGTCCTTAGTTTCAAGGGAATGGCCTTTAATCTGGCCTATGGCCTCATCGGTTTTCTCTTCGCCCTGTTGATCAAAAATATACGCGCCGACAAGCAACTTATCCGGCCCGAATGGTCGGCCTCGGTTATTGAAAACATCACCTTCAAAGACGCCGTGGCCTGGTTTCCCTGGTATACAATTATCTGTCTAGGCATAATTGCCGTATTCTGCATATATCAGCTGAAGATCCGGACGACACCACCAAACTTGCCAATTACATAATTTAGATTATATTAGGATGCTGTCCAGGCAAAATCCCTAAATTTTACCGTCGGCGGAACACCAGGATTTGAAGAGCAACATGTTTTTATAATAAAATTTTTTAAAATAACGAAAAGTTAGGGCAATTAATCATTTCTGGATAAACACCGGGCAAAAAAGACTTGGAAGGTGGACTACATGCTGAAAAGATTTTCCATATCACTTGAGGAACGACTTCTTAAGATCTTCGATGAACATATAAAAGCTCGAAGTTACAGTAACCGTTCCGAGGCCGTCAGAGATCTAATCCGCAAAACATTTATAAAAGAAGAATGGGAAGCGGATAAACAGGTCATGGGGGTTATCAGCCTGGTCTACGACCATCACCAGCATAAACTCCAGGAAAAGGTGACAGAAGTCCAACACGACCATCACCAACACATTGTTTCCACCACCCATGTTCATATGGATCATAACAACTGTCTCGAAGTCATCGTGGTCAAAGGGCGTGCCGGTGACGTGCAGGAATTGTCCGATCGCCTCACATCCCTACGGGGAGTCCGTGACGGCAATCTTGCCATGTCAAGCACCGGCAAATCGCTCCATTAGGCGGTTGTCCGAAAATAGCCTTTGGCAAAAATTCATTCCATAATTCCTTGTCCATGCGTCCTTACCATTATCAATGAAAACCACATCCCTTGTCTCTATCCATGGCGGGCATAGTGGTCAATTCTGCCTCCATGCCACCGATACACTCGAAGATATTGTTAAACGCTATATTGACAAGGGTTATCAGTGGGTGGGCATTACGGAACATATCCCTCCCCACAATGAAGATTTCTATTATCCTGATCAGATAGCCGCGGCTCACAATCCGGAATACCTGCTGGACCATTTCGGCAAATATATCCGTGAATGCAGAAGATTGCAGAAAAAATACAAACCTCAAATAGAAATCTTCGTTGCCCTGGAAACCGAAACATTCAGCGGCTATAAAGAGTATATCCCTTTTTTGATAAATAAGTTTCAACCGGATTACCTGGTCGGCTCCCTGCACAGCGTAAATAATATCGGATTTGATTATTCGCCGCAACTTTATGACCGGGCCTCACGGTCCGTGGGTGGAATGGATGCGTTATACTGCAAATACTTTGATGATCAACATGAAATGATTACAATTTTAAAACCGGCGGTTATCGGTCACTTTGACCTTATCCGCATCCACGATCCCAATTACCAAGAAAGACTGAACAAACCGATAATCATGGCGCGTATTGCAAGAAATCTTCAACTTATCAAAAAATATGATCTGATTATGGATCTTAATCTCAGACCCCTTGCCAAAGGGGGCAAAGAACCGTATATATCACGGGCTATTCTTCAGATGGTTCATAAGCTGCAAATCCCGGTGGTTGTGGGAGATGACTCCCACGGTTTACCGACTGTTGGCGCAGGAATAAAAAAGGGCATAGCGCTTCTGGAGAAACTTGGTTTTAATACGAACTGGCGCAAACCAAAATTATTCAATTATCCAACTGAATTATCTGACAACAATACCGTTGATAGGCCGTAATGATACCTCTAGCCGTTAAAACAAAATTTGCCCAACTCATAGAACAATTTAAAAAATTACAGGGGTCGCCAACATACCTTGCCAGGGGGGTTACCATCGGTGTATTAATCGGCATTGCCCCTATTATGCCCTTTAAATCATTATCAATTATCACATTAACCATTATCCTGCGCGGCAGCACCGTTGCTTCCTTTCTAATATGCACAGCCATATGCAACCCTTTCACCTACATTCCCCTCTATTACCTGGCCTGGCTGGTTGGTGATTACCTTCTACCCGGAAAATCTTCCTGGACGCTTTTAAAAACCACCATTGCCACAATACAACATTCCGGTCTCTCCGAATCCCTCACTCTTCTCGGCCAGATAGGTTTTGACACAACCGTTGTTCTACTGACAGGTGGCCTGGTTCTTGCCTTGCCCCCGGCCCTTCTCAGCTACCCCCTCGCCTGCAAGTTATTTAAAAAACTAGCAAACCGTAGACAGCAATCCACAACACCACGACATAAAAACCGCAATAACTGATGCCGACAACATCCTGTTGTAGGCATCGAAAGACAGAAAAAGACAAAAAAAACCCGCAAACCTTTTCAGGCTGCGGGTTTAAAAGACTCTAGTGGAAGTCT
>CAZQOD010000072.1:0-17085 GCA_964594945.1 uncultured Desulfopila sp. | reverse complement strand
CTGTTACCCGAAACTTGTTTCCATTGGATTATTGAAAAGATAATATGGGTTGTTTTAGGGATCGTCTCATCGCGCTCTGGTGCTATCGGGGCTTCGTTTTCAGTATGGTCGCCAGGGAGTTTCGCAGCCGCTATTTGGGGTCGTTGCTCGGCAGTATCTGGGCTATCCTTAATCCGATGGCATTGATCACTATTTACACGGTGATCTTTTCCAGGGTGATGCGGGCTAAATTGCCGGGCATTGATGATACCATGGCCTATGGTCTCTTCGTCTGTGCCGGACTGTTGCCATGGCTCTTTTTCGTTGAGCTGCTTAGCCGGTTTCCGAATATTTTTATCGAACAGGCGACGCTTTTGAAGAAGGTCAGTTTCCCGAGAATTACCCTGCCGGTTATTGCGCTCTGTTCGGCAACCGTTAATTTTTTGATAATTTTTGCTATCTTCCTCTTTTTTTTGCTGGTTACCGGGCGTTTCCCCGGCTGGGTCGTGCTGGCCTATATTCCGCTTTTGCTTATTCAGCAGATGTTTGTCGTCGGTTTTGGCATACTGCTCGCCAGTGTTAACGTCTTTTTTCGTGATATCGGCCAGTTTATAGGTGTTATTATCCAGTTTTGGTTTTGGTTTACTCCCATTGTCTATGTGGTGACCATGCTTCCCGAGCGGGCCCAGAAATTATTGCCGTTAAATCCCATGACAGCGTTTATGCAGGCCTACCAGGGAATTATCCTCTATGGCAGGTGGCCTGATCTGCTCCATTTCAAATTGCACATTGCCGGGGCTCTATTGGCCCTGGCCAGCGGCTTTTTTGTTTTTCATCGTCTGTCAGACGAGATGGTGGATGAGTTGTGACTTATCAAATCAATGTCCGTAACCTCGGCAAAAAATACAAGAGATACAACAATCGCTGGGCTCGACTGGGTGAATGGCTTAGTCTGGGGAGATACCAGGCCCATCAGTCAAACTGGATTTTACGTGATCTTAATTTTCACATAGAACAGGGTGAATCGCTGGGTATTATCGGCGTAAACGGAGCTGGAAAATCAACCCTGCTGAAATTATTGACCAAAACGTCGGTACCCACGGAGGGGAGTATTGAAATCCATGGTCGTGTCGCGGCCCTGCTTGAACTGGGAATGGGTTTTCATCAGGATTTCACCGGCCGTGTCAACGGTTTGATGACTTGTCAGATGATGGGCTACAATAATGAAGAATCACGAGATCTTGTTGAAAAAATCCGTGATTTTTCCGAGCTTGGAGATTACCTGGATCAGCCGGTCAGGGTCTATTCGACAGGTATGCAGGTTCGTTTGGCCTTCAGTGCCGCAACGGTGACCCGTCCCGAGATTCTCATCGTTGACGAGGCGTTATCCGTGGGGGATGCCTATTTTCAACATAAATGCATTGCGCGTATCCGCGACTATCGGGACAGGGGAACCACACTTCTTTTTGTCTCCCATGATCCGGGGGCGGTTAAATCTTTGTGTAATCGGGCAATACTCCTCGATGGCGGTGGAATAATAAAAGACGGCGCCCCCGATGCCGTTCTCGATTACTATAATTCCGTGATCGCCAGGAAGAACAGCGAGGAGGAGATACGTCAGGTCACGGGGGGAGACGGTCTGGTTTCTACGCGTTCCGGTAACGGTAATGCCGGGATTGTCGCCGTTGATTTAAGCAACGGCGATGGTCAGCCGGTTCGTTCTGTTCTCGTGGGCGAAGAGGTATCTCTGTGCTGCTCCGTTCTATTTAATACCGCCGTGCGGAACCCCGCCGTCGGTTTTCTGCTGCGGGACAGGATGGGCAATGATGTATACGGTACGAATACCAGTCATCTGGGCTATACCGAGCTGGAGGTGGCGGCGGGGGAGAGTATTGATGTTACTTTCACTCTGCCGTTAAACCTTGGTGTTGGTAACTATTCCGTTTGTGTTGCGGTGCATGGAGGTGATTCGCATCTTGAGGAGAATTGTGACTGGTGGGATCGATGCCTTGCTATCCAGGTTATAGCCGGTGCGGAACCATCGTTTGTTGGCGTAGCTGCGCTGCCGGTTATGGCCCGGGTAGTTAAAAAGGGTTGAAAAAATAAGAGGCGGGAACATGTTGGAAACAAAGAATTCAGAAATTGATATAGGCCAGCTCCTTGTAAAGGTGGGTGAGGAGTTAAAGCGGCAACGGGGGGCAGGGGCAGGTGCGAATCAATCAGACAATCGGGAAGAGATTGATGCTAATGACCCGTACTCCTGGAGTCAGCTCCCGGAAACACTGGATATTGCCGAACAGAATGTTAATGCGGGGGCGACGGTCGGCTCCATGCTCCACCACCGGGGTGTTGTCCGGAAGCTTGCGCGTTTTCTCGGAAGAATAACTGTTTACCTGGGGAGGGTTATCACCATTCCCCAGAGGAATTTCAACAGCTCTATCCTGCACAGTTTGCGCATTACCCTGGATGGTATCAGGGATATGAACCGAAACACCGCCCTGTTGCAGAAAAAGGTGGAACAAATCGAGAACAGGTTGGAAGAGAAGACGGCCGTTATAAATTATTTAAAGACGGGGCTGGTTACCCAGGAACGGCGTATTTCAATACTACTGTCGGAGTTGCGCAGGCAGGATACTGATGCGGACGGAATGTTGCAGGTGCGGCTGGACAGCGATAAAGATATCGATATCCTTGATCCGCTTTACCTGGCCTTTGAAAACGAGTTCCGGGGCAGCCGTGAAGAGATTCATGCTCGACTGGTCGAGTATATTCCACTTATCAAGAAGAGCGGTGCCGGCGTTGCAGGCAGGGAGATTCTGGACATAGGTTGCGGACGCGGGGAGTGGCTGGGTATCATGGCGGACGAGGGGTTGTCTGCCAGGGGGGTGGACCTTAATAATGTGCTGGTGCGGGAGTGTCTGGAGCGGGGTTTTTCCGTTACCGAAAACGATGCGGTGGCTTACCTGCGCTCCCTTCCGGACAACAGCCTCGGGGCAATAACCTCCTTTCATCTTATTGAGCACCTCGATCTTGATACGCGAATTGCCCTCTTTGACGAGAGTGTGCGGGTGTTAAAGGCTGGTGGAATAGCTCTTTTTGAAACGCCTAATCCAAGAAATCTGCTGGTGGGGAGCTGTAATTTCTGGGCCGACCCCACCCATCTGCGTCCACTCTATCCTGAGACCCATCAGTTTCTTATGGAGTATCGCGGTTTTTGTAATGTGGAACTCCTCTTTCTCCATCCCCACGAACCAGAGCAATGTTTGCCTGAGAATGAGGCCCCGCAACTGGCGGCACGACTCAATGAGGTTTTTTCATGTGCCAGGGATTACGCTATTGTCGGGTATAAGGCATGAAACCGGTAGCCCTGGTTATACCCTGGTTCGGTGAAGAGTTGAAGGGTGGTGCCGAACAACTTGCCTGGCAGGTGGCAAACCGCCTGGCCTCGCGGGGGCACGCGGTCGAGGTGCTCACCACCTGTTGTGCTGCTTTTTTGGAAGATTGGAGTAGCAACCATTTAGCGGCCGGTGTTGAACGCCTTGCTAACTTGACCGTTCGTCGCTTTAAAGTGGAGAAAAGAGACGGCGCTATTTTCAACAGGGCCAACAAGCATGGCCTTGGTGTCCCCCGGGAGAGGTTACGGCCAGGGGTTAACCCCTTTACATTCGGGACGGGGGAACAGTTTGTTGCGGAAAATATCCACTCCCTGGCCCTTGAACGTTATCTAAGGCGTAACCATAGAAAATATCACGGGTTTATTTTCCTTCCATATCTTTACGGGGTGATCCTGAACGGCCTTCCCCTTGTTGCTGAAAAGGCCTGGTTTCAGCCCTGTCTGCACGATGAAGTGTACGCGTATTTACCGCAGGTTGAAGTATGTATGCGCCGCTGTAAGGGGATTCTGTATAACTCTCTTGGTGAAGAGAAACTGGCGCAGTATCTCTTTGGTCCCGGTATTATTGATAAGGGCGATGTGGTCGGAGTCGGCGTGGAAAGATCGATGACAGCGCATGGGAAGTTGCCGACGGTGGTTGCAGGGCTTGATTTGCGAGAAGAATCGTATATTCTCTGTCTTGGCAGACGTGATCGGACAAAGAATACAACCATGTTGATTGAGGCGTTCCAAAAGTATCGCAAGGACTACCCTAATGGAGCCTTAAAGCTCATTATAGCCGGGCCGGGTGAGGGATCATTTGCCGGTGGTGTTGATGTCCATGATCTGGGGCTTGTTTCAGAACTGGATAAGGAGGCCCTGCTCGCCCATTGCAGGGCGCTCTTTCAACCCAGCAGAAATGAAAGCTATTCCCGCGTGATTATGGAGGCCTGGTTTCACGACAGGCCCGTTGCCGTACATGGCAGTTGTTTGGCAACAGCGATGGCCGTCAATGTTGCCCGGGGAGGTTGGCTGGCGGATGATCCGCATGAGTGGAGTGAACTTTTTCATCACCTTGAGGGGCTGGAAGAGGCCGAGTTGCAGGCTTACGGCAAACGTGGTCGGGCCTATGCCCGGCAGTACGCGGAGTGGGATGCGGTGATTGACCGTTACGAAGTCGCTCTCGGCTTGGTTCAAGGACATGGTCCGTCGACGGAAAAGAGCCGTGATTTTATGTTCTCGACGATGCACCAACTAACCCCGGGGTTTGCCTACGGTGATGCGATCAGTAACCAGGCTGTTGTTATTCGCGATATTCTCCGCAGCTCGGGATGCAAGTCGCAGATTTTTACCGAGCATATTGACCCGACCATGGTGCACGAGGCAAAACTGTTCGGGGCAGGAAAGGGCATTGCAAAGGATGCGGCCCTGATTTACCATCATTCAATTGGCGCCGGATTGACCGATTTTGTTATCCGGCATCCCGGTCCTAAATGTCTTGTTTATCATAATGTAACTCCACCTGAGCTTGTTAGGGACGCGGATCCGGATTTGGCGGTTAAATTGGAACAGGGATTGGCTGACCTGGACAGGTTGGCCCCGCATTTCCCGGTTAGTTGCGGGGATTCCCATTTTAATAGCGCCGACCTGCGAACACATGGCTTCAAGGAGCCGTCGGTGCTGCCCATTGCCGTCTCCCCTCAAAAATGGAATATTCCCGCCGAAGCAAATATGATGGCCAGGTTGCAGGATGGCCGGGATAATATTTTATTTGTCGGTAGGCTTGTTGCCAATAAATGTCAGCACGATTTGATCCGGGCCCTGGCTTGTTATTTTCGTCTTTACGGCAACGCAAGGTTGATACTGGTTGGTGGTTTCATTGAAGAGGAAAAATATTATCAGGGCTTAAAACGACAGATTCGTGATATGGGGCTTGAAGGCGATGTGTTATTCACCGGGAAAATCCCCGACACCATCCTGCACGCATGTTATCGTTGTGCTGATATATTCTGGTCCATGAGTGAGCATGAAGGATTTGGCGTACCCCTGGTGGAGGCCATGTGGTTTGATGTGCCGGTCTTTGCGTTTAAAAGTTCCGCTGTCCCCGAGACTTTGGGGGAGGGGGGTTTGCTCTTTACCGATAAGAATGATTTGGAGCGATTGGTTGTCACCGCGCATATGCTTATCCATGATCATGATTTGCGGGATAAGGTGCTGCGGGGCCAGCGTGTTCGCAGAAAAGATTTTTTACCGGAGACGATAGCCGCACGTCTGGAGCTCTTGGCCGGGAGGATGAATGGTTAAAAAATGGCGGGAAATTGTGGTTGTGTCTTTGGTCCTGCTGGTCCTTGCCCTTGTCTCCACATATCCTTTAATTCAGTATTTTGATACCGGTATCCCGTATTCTCCTTTTGGCGGTGCCAAGGTGTGGAATAGATCAGGGGATCAAATCCAGTTGATGTATTGGTTCTGGCTGGTTAAAGAGAACGTCCTGGGTCATATCCCCTTTGATTCGAATCCCTTCGAATTTAACATGGTGGAGCCGTATGTTACCTCTGGTCTCAACACCATTCCTTTTGCCTTTATTTCCATGCTGTTCAGTCCGTTTGGCGATATAACGGCGTATAACAGTACCATTATCAGTTCCTACGTATTGACCGGACTGTTTATGTATCTGCTGTTGCGTTTATACTTCGGTAGTCGGACGGGGGCCTTGGTCGGTGCCCTGGTATTTACTTTTGCTCCTTCCAGGATACGAGGTTTTACGGCGGGCCACAGTTACGGTTTTCTCTATTTTTGTTACCCCTTTATCCTCTACTATCTGGAGAAGGGAATGGGGGTGAAAAAGATCCGTTATGGTCTTGTTTCGGCAGCCGGTCTTATATTTCTGGCAATGGTTGAGCCCCATCTCATCTATTATTTTTGCGTATTCCTGGGGGTTTTTATTCCGGTCAGGATGATTTCCTTTGTACCCGGAGAGTTAAACGGTAACAGCGGTAAAACCGGTTTTGCAACGGGAATCTCCGTGCCGCTTATTCTCGGGGCGGGAGGGGCGGTTACGCTTTACGTCCAGGAATATTTTTCCCGTAAAGAACAGCTCTATTTTTTTTCAGATAATTTTTGGTGGATAATTGTCCTCTATCCCCTTCTTTTTGTAATTGTATCACTGTTTTCTGCGGCGCTATATCAACGTCTCGGCGGTCTTGATTTCCGGAAGTGTATGGAAATTGAAGCCAAATCCATAATTCTCCTTTATCTTTTTTTGCCCCTGGCCGGGTTTGTGAAGTTTGGCCTGTTGCCTGAGAATGATTTCCTCGTGTGGGCTGCTATTATGCTGGTCCTGGTTGTGAAGGTTTGGCTTTTGCGCAACCATCTTTTAACCATGGCAGCCACCCTCCGGCGCACTGTTTTAATTGAAAGGGCGAAGTTTTATGTGGTTGTTCCCGTACTCCTGGCAATGGCGGCAATTGTCTACTGGATGGCCTCTGCAAAGGTAAAACAGGTTGCTGCAACCGTTGTCGGCGGTGGCAGAACTTTGGAGGATGTGGGTCTTTTTTCCGCTCATCTTTTGGATTTGTTTTCTTCCATCAGTAATGTGTATATTGGTATCATTCCCGGTCTGCTTTTTGGTGGCTGCCTGCTCTGGTTTATTGTTGTTGGCTGGTTAGGCGCTAAGAACCGTTATGAACAAGAAACTGATTTTCTCGTTCTTTTTTATATGGTTATAACGTTTTGTTCTCTTATCCTGGCCCTGGGGCTTGCCTTTGGCGAGGTCTCTCTATATGCGTTCTTTTTTCACTATTTCCCGTTTTTTAACTATCCCCGCGTTTCCGATCGTATTATAACCCTTGCCCTCTTCTGTCTGGCCATTGTCTGCGCTTACGGAGTGAATAAGATAGTGAAGAACTGCCGGGGGCGGTGGTTTGTCGCGTTACTTTTCATAATTGCCATGGGATGGCAGTTAAAAGATTATAATATTCTGAAGCCGATGGGCATAAATATCATAGACAGGGGCCAGGATATATACAGCTACGTGAAAAAGAATATTGGTGACGGCCGGTTATTGGAAATTCCACTCTGGCCGGGGGATTCGCATCAGTCATCGTTATATCAACATTACATTATGCTGGATCGTGTGCCGCGCATAAACGGATGCAGTCCCATGGTCTTGAAAAAATATATTGATACGGTGTTTTCGCCCCTGGCAAGTATTAACCAGGGAAGGTTGGATGGGGAGCAGTTTAAACTTTTACATAAGCTCCGTGTGAAGTTTTTGACGGTACATAAAAACAGGGATGTTTTTGTAAAAAAGATCAGTCCTTTTTCTCCAATGGCCACGGTGAGACGGTTGGCCAACTCGCCCTATCTTGAGTTACTGCCCATCGATAACAGCATGCATTTTAAAACATGGAGCGGCAGGAGTAAACGGTTGTTTCTTTTCCGGGTCAGGGAGTTGGATGAGGTTGGGGAGAATGTGGGGCAGTCATGGTACGATATGCCCTGGTTCTACGACGCGACCTGGCAGCTGCCGCGCCAGACCGGTAAAGTGGTGAAAGATGTTACCATCGGCAGGGATGTTCTCCAGGCAAACGAGGGGGAAGATAAGGCCGGTTTCCTGGTCTACGGCCCTTACGATGTGTATAGCCCCGGTGATTACCTCTGCTCGTTTTTCTTAGCTGCCGCAGGTGAGGTCGATAGCAGGATTGTCCGCCTGGAAGTGAGTCAGGCTCTGCCGGAAGGTGATGTAAAGATATTAAAGAATAGCATGATCCTTGGATCGGGGCAGGATTCCGGTTACCGGATTGTGACACTGCCCTACACTTTAAAAAAAGATACCAAGTTGGAATTTCGGGCGTTTTATTATGGCAGGGGGCGGGTGCGCCTGGAGAAAATCAGTGTGAGCAAGGCGGGATCTTTGGCGCCACTTTACCTTATGGAAGCTGAAAAGATGGTGGGTGATACCGGCGATGTGACGGTTGTGCAAGATGCGTCCGGCGGCAAAGCCATCCAGGCCATACGTGGTAGGAATCCATCGGCTGTGCTTGTGTATGGTCCCAACCGACAATATGGGGCGGGGCGATACAGGGCTAGGTTTTATTTTAAGGGGTTGACTTTTGCCCGTGCTGAAAACGGGGATGATGCGGTTGTGGAGTTATCAGTAACCGATGGCCTGGGCAAAATTGAATTTGCCCGTTTGCGGGTCAAGGATTCGCAGTTAAATTATGATTATTTTTCCGCGATAGATCTTGAGTTTGAGCTGCCTCGTTGTATTGAATTAAGTTTTCGGGTAGGTTTCACCGGCAGGGGCGGCGTGCAGCTTGATAAAATTGAAGTTTCGCCAAAAAGATAATAATACCTGAATCTTGTAAAATTTAGGTTATATACGATTGAACACTGTTTTGAAAATTCTTATCCTCGCACCTCAACCGTTTTACCAGGAAAGGGGAACTCCGATTGCGGTAAAACTCCTGGCCGAAACATTGGCGGAGCAGGGCAATAATGTTCATCTGCTGGTCTTTGCGGAGGGTGAAACTCCGAATCTGCCCGGTGTCACTATCCATCGACACGTAGCCCTCCCCGGTCTTTCCGATGTTAAACCGGGTTTTTCCGTTAAGAAGCTGTTGTGTGATTTTTTGTTGTTTATTAAAGCGATACGCCTGGTGTACGGGGGTGGTTTCCAACTAATACATGCCGTGGAAGAAGCTGTTTTTATGGCAGGGTGCATAAAGATTCTCTTTAAAATACCATATGTGTACGATATGGACTCCTCCATGTCCGTACAGCTTGTCGATAAGTTCCCTTTTTTAAGGTCTGTTAGGACATTGATGGAGCGGTTGGAAGGGTGGGCTATCCTTGGCGCCAGTGGGGTTTTGCCTGTTTGCCGGGCTCTGGAGGATATTGTGCGCCGCCGTGCCCCGGACATACTGGTTGTCAGGCTTGAGGATGTTAGTCTCCTTGGAGAGGGGGAGAACGGCGCTGAAGATCTGCGCAAAGAACTGGAAATTGACGGCATTATGTTGATGTACGTCGGTAATCTTGAGTATTACCAGGGTATTGACCTTCTCCTTGAAAGTTTTCAATATGCCTTGACGGCCGATAACGATCTGAACCTGGTCCTGATCGGTGGCAGTGAACGTGATATTCGGGGTTACCGGGAAAAGAGCCGTAAACTCGGTATTTCGAACCGGGTCTTTTTTTGTGGAGGGCGCCCGGTGGGGCAGCTGGGTTTTTACCTGAGCCAGGCGGATATTTTGGTCTCACCCAGGGTTAAAGGCGAAAACACCCCTATGAAGATTTATTCTTATCTTGATTCGGGTAAGGCGGTGCTGGCTACGAAATTACCGACACATACCCAGGTGATGGATGGGGAGATCTCCTGTCTTGTTGTGGCTGAGCAGGTGGCGTTTGCCGGGGCCATGGTTCGCCTGGCAAAAGATGGTAAGTTGCGCAAAACCCTGGGAGAAAAGGCGCGGCAGCGGGTGCGTGAGGAATATTCCCCTTTCGCATTTAAACGAAAATTAAAACTATTTTACGATACATTACAACAAGATCTTGATGGTCGTTTGTAACAGAGAGGGATGTAAATAATGTGCGGTATTTGCGGTTTTAACTGGAATGACAGGGAACTGATTCAACGCATGAATAACAGTATTATCCACCGCGGCCCAGATCAGGAGGGGATATATTGTGGAGATGGTGTTTCGCTGGGGCATCGACGGCTGTCCATTATCGACCTGAGTGAAAACGGCCTGCAGCCCATGTATAATGAGGATAAGAGTGTCTGTCTTGTCTTTAACGGGGAGATATACAATTTTCAGGAACTGCGTCGGATTCTTAGCCGGAAAGGTCACGTGTTTCGTTCTGATTCAGATACGGAGGTTATTGTTCATGGCTATGAAGAATATGGCGTGGGGGTACTCGATAAATTGCGTGGGATGTTTGCCTTTGCTCTCTTTGACCACAGGGAGGATGTGTTGTTTTTGGCCCGGGATCGTATCGGGATAAAGCCGCTCTATTATTATCATAAAAAAGGTGAGAATAAATTTGCTTTTGCCTCTGAAATAAAAGCTATCCTCGAAGATAAATCCATTGAGCGCAGGATGTCCTGCCAGGCACTCTACGATTATATCGGCTTTGAATTTGTACCGGCTCCGGCCACTATGTTCCAGGATATTTACAAGATTCCGGCGGGACATTACCTGCTATGTCGCCGTGGCGAGATAGAAGTTACCTGCTATTGGGACCTAAAATTTTCTTCCGGTGATACGGCTCTTTCCTACGATGATAGTGTTGAAAAACTGCGTGAGTTACTGGATTATTCGGTAAAAAGTCATCTGATAAGTGATGTGCCCCTGGGGGTTTTTCTCTCCGGCGGGCTGGATTCCAGTGCAATCGTGGCCATGATGCGCCGCCATATCTCCGGCCCTTTACGGACCTTTACCATAGGATATGAGGACAAGAGTTTCAGTGAACTTGATTACGCGTCCCAGGTGGCTGAATATTTTGAAACCGACCACCAGGTATTGATGCTTGATAATATCACCCCGGAATATGTGGAAAAGACCCTGTATCACCTGGATGAACCCATGACGGATCTTTCCACCGTCCCCCTCTACCTTCTATGTAAACAGGCAAGGGAGCATGTCACCGTTTGTCTGAGCGGTGAAGGTGCCGACGAGAGTTTTGCCGGTTATGACAGATTTAAAGCCAGTAAATTAAACGTGATGTTCAGCCTGATGCCCGCGGTTGTCCGCAAAAGGGTGATCGGCAAAATAATAGGCCTGCTTCCCGATCAACCACAGAAAAAAGGTTTGATCAATATGTTGAAACGGTTTGTGGAGGGAGCCAATCTCTCTCCGGACGGCTGTCATCTCCGCTGGCAGTATTTTGCCGATGAAGATCAAAATAACCGTCTTTTCAACGATCAATTCAAGGCCCGAGCACTTTTTGACCCGTTTCGTACTGTACGGAAATATTTTGAGCAGTGTGATACCAGTGACCGGATTAACAGGGAAATTTATCTTGATATGCGTTATATGATGACCGATAGTGTGCTCATGAAGGTCGACAAAATGAGTATGGCAAGTTCCCTTGAAGTGAGGGTTCCCCTGCTTGATCATCTATTTGTTGAATTTATGGCATCCTTGCCGGGTAATTGGAAGTTAAAAGGGATGAAGACAAAGTATGTGTTCCGTTCCGCCTTGGATGGTTTGCTCCCTGACAATATAGTCAATCGTGGTAAACAGGGCTACAGTCTGCCGGTGAAACATCTGCTCCGTGGAGAGATGAAAGAATATATGGTGACCCTTCTCAATGAGTCTCCGATTATTCGGGAAAATATGCATATTGAATTCGTTAATCGCCTGATAAAAGAGCACTCTGATATGGTTCATAATCACAACCATGTCCTTTGGGCGCTCATTAATATAGCAATCTGGCATAACAGGTTTTTTGAATAAAAGAGCGGTAAGGAGTTAGAAAATGAAGATTTTGGTAACAGGCGGTACCGGCTTTACCGGTAAAGCCCTGGTTCGTCGTTTACTTGATGACGGCTATGAAGTTGTGGCCCTGGACTACCAGGAAGGCCTGAAAACGGAGGAACTCCAGCGGTGGGGTGCCCGTGTCGTAATCGGCTCGGTAACCGATGCCGATGTTGTAGAACAGTGCATGCAGGGTGTCGAGGTGGTTCAACATCTGGCCGCAGCCTTTCGGGAAATGGATGTACCCAATTCCTATTACGATGAGGTTAACGTGGGGGGTACCCGCACTGTCCTTGAATCAGCCTTTAGAAATAAGGTTAAAAAATTTATATACTGCAGTACTTGTGGAGTACACGGTAATGTGGAAAACCCGCCGGCCCCCGAGACGGCGCCGATCAATGCGGCGGATTACTATCAACAGACCAAGTACGAGGCGGAGCCCATTGTCCTGGAGTATGTGAAAAAGGGTATGAAGGCGACTATTATTCGTCCTGCGGCTATCTATGGTCCCGGTGATCCGGAACGTTTCTTTATGATTTTTAAAAGGGTGAACAGCGGCTCTTTTCCCATGTTCGGCAACGGTAAAACCCTCTATCATCCCCTTTATATAGATAGCCTCATTGATGCCCATATCCTGGCGATGGATGAAGGTAAGGGTAATGGCGAGGCGTATCTTATTGCCGATGAAGAGTATGTGGAAATTGAGGATCTGGTGCGTAGAACCGCCCGGGCCCTGGGCGTTGAGGTGAAGATTCCCCATTTCCCTGTGTGGCCGCTGGTTATCGCCGGTCATTTTTTTGAAAAAGTGTGTAAACCGTTTTCCATTAAACCGCCGATTTTTCCCCGGCGTGTGGACTGGTTTCGGCAGAACAGGGCCTTCGATATAAGTAAGGCTAAGAGGGATCTTGGTTATAGTCCCAAAATTGATCTTGACGAGGGCTTAAAGCGGACCGGTGAGTGGTATAAGCAGGAAGGATATCTGTAAATTTACATGATGCGGGTGTAATCTAACGCAGACAAACTGCAAGTAAGTGCCTTGTTTCTGTTATGAACCCGTTAAGTTGAATTTACCTTTATTTTCTTGTTTTTCTTTACAGGTTTTATGGAGTAAGGCACTAATATTTTGCATGATCAACAAAATATTGTGTGAAGGAATTATGGAAAATAGTCAAGCCAAAACCCATAAGGCGATCACCGGAAAAGGATCGGTCTTGAGTAAATATCAGGATGTAATTGTCGGCAGTCGTTCCCTGATCTTTCTCTGCTATTACGAGTGGTGTGTCTGGCTATCCGTAATCCCAGGGGCGTTGGGGTTATTGCTGCGCAAAATATTCTGGCCACGCCTGTTTGGTTCTTGTGGGAAAAACGTGGCCTTTGCCCCCGGTATCATCCTCAGGCACCCGCGACGGATTTACCTCGGTGATTCGGTGGTTATTAGTGAAAATTGTATTCTCGATGCCAGAAACCGGGGGGAGGAGAGGGTTATCGTCCTGGGTGATAATGTTATTCTTGCCGATAATGTGGTGTTATCCTGTAAAACAGGTACTATTACCATCGGCAGGGATAGCGGAATAAATAGCGGCTGCATGGTGCAATCCACTAATAATTGTCCGGTAACTATTGGTAATGATGCTGTTATCGGGCAAATGACATTTCTGGTGGGTGGGGGTAGTTATAATATTGATCGTCTTAATATCCCCATTCGTCTGCAGGGTATTAAAGCCGACAGTGGTGTGGTGGTAGGCGACGGGGTGTGGTTGGGGGGTAATGTCACCGTTCTTGGTGGTGTGACCATTGGTGAGGGGGCCGTGGTTGCTGCGGCGGCGGTTGTCACAAAATCAATGCCTCCTTTTTCCATCTCCAGGGGGGTTCCTGCAAGGGTAACCGGCAACAGAGAAAAAGAGAATTAAGATGCGTATTGCCATTATGATGAGATCCGTCGATGAAGCGGGTGGAATAGGAGTATATGCCAGGAATATTGTAGAAGAGTTGCTGAAGCTGGACCACGATAATTTGTATTTTCTCCTCTATAAAAGTAATAAACATCTGGGGCGTTACGCCGACTATAAGAATTGTCGTGAAATTATGCTGCCCGGCTCCAGTAAGGCAATCTGGGACCAGATAACGGTTCCCAGGTGTGCGGCAAGGGAGAAGGTCGATTTGATTTTCAATCCCAAATTCACCGTGCCCCTTTTGACCGGTTGCAAGACAATGATGGTGGTTCATGGTGCGGACTGGTTTGTGCCGCCCTACGATGAGGTATATACAACTATTGATAATTTTTATATAAAACGGGTGATGCCCCTCTATTTTCGTAAGGCTGATTTTATCAGTTCCGTGTCGGATTATTCAACCGATGGTTTTGTTAACGCTTTTCCTTGGTGTAAGGAGAAGATTAAAACGATATATTTCGGTCCTAACAAGGTTTTTAAGCGCATTGACGATGGACAGGTTCTGGCCGCAATACGGACAAAATATAGTTTGCCGGAGGATTTTATTCTGACGGTGATTCGTTATGACCACGGCGCCAGAAATACACGCAAGAATTTTAAGGGGATGGCTGAGGCATATTCTCTTTACAGAAAAGGGGGGGGCAGGGAAAAATTTGTAGTGGTCGGCCGGGACTGTGACTGTTATGCCGGGGAACATGACCTTGAAGCCCTGGGTATCGCGGATGATATTATCTTTACGGGCTTGGTTCCCCAGGAAGATTTGCCCTCTTTTTACACCCTTGCAAAATTGTATCTCTATACCACAATTATTGAAGCGTTTCCCATCCCCACCACGGAGGCCATGGCCTGTGGGTGTCCCATTGTCACTTCAATCGGCACCGGTCTAGAGGAACTCACCCACGGTGTTGCAGAGGCCGTGGATCCCCTGGACAGTAAGGCAATTGCCGATGCCATGGCCAGGGTATTGACGGATGAGAAATTACAGCTGACAATGCGGGAGAGGGGATTTGAACGGTCCAAAATATTCAGTTGGCAAAAATGTGCGTCACAAACATTGGAAATATTTAAAGAAATTGTGGGAGAGGCGTGAAGGATGGACTATCCACTGGTAGTAGCCGTAATCCTCAGCTGTAATCAGAAAAAGGTTACCCTCGATTGTTTGGCAAGTTTTTCAACCTCTGATTATCCCAATATACAGATTATCCTCGTTGATAATGGTTCGACGGACAATGTCGCCGAAGAGGTTCAACAGCGGTTTCCCGGGGTGGTCGTCCTGCGTAATAAAGTAAATATCGGTGCCGCCGGCGGTCGAAACACGGGCATTGACCATGCCAGGGACCATTTTGATTTCAAATATGTTCTTTTTATCGATAATGATGTTGTGGTGCGACCCGATTTTTTAACTAAATTGGTAACTGGTCTCCAATCTTGCAGCAACCCCCTGGTTGAAATAGCCTCACCTCTTGTTTATCAGCTGGGGACGGAAAAAACTATCGACAGTGCCGGGGGGGCAATGCTAAATTTTTACACGGGCTCCACCCAAACACGGGGGCATGGTGAAGAGGATCACGGACAGTACGATTTTGATAGATTTCCCCCCTGTGTTCCCACGACCGCTGTTTTGATGCATCGGTGTGCCCTGGATCGTGCTCGCCATTTTGATATTTCATTTGATCCCTACGGATATGAAGACCAGGATATGGTACTGAGGGCCAATCCGGATCGCAATCCTTACCTGTTTGTCCCCGAAGCGGTTATTTATCATCTCGGTTCCAAGACCGGATTCTCCGGATATACCGCCGACTATACCCGGATGAAGGGGCAGAACATGCGGCGATTTTTTAAACGTCATGCCACTTCTTTTCAATGGTTCTGTTTTACCATATTACTGCCCTTTCTCAGTATTAAGACCATTGCCAGGGAACTGCGGCGAGGCAATGTGAAGACAATTTTAAATCTGGCCCGGGGTTTTTTCGGCGGTGGCAGGTAATTTGTTTCTACAGAAATGGTGACCACCCTCTATGTCTATCAAATCAATACTCACTAAGAACCGGGAGAATGCTTTTTCCTTTGGCGCAACGGTGAGTAAGGCTACCAGTCGTTTTCTCCTCGTCTTTGTGGCGTCTATTTTGTTGTCAAAATATGAGTTTGGTATTTTCAACATTTTAATTTCCATCTATTTTTTTTCACGGCTGTTTTCTGAAAACTCTTTGAACCTGCCGTTTATTAAATTTGCAACCGATGGAGAACACGCCCCCTCCCTGGTCAACTACCAAGTGATCCTCCTAAAAATCACCTATGTCGCAGTTGTATCTGCGGTGATTTTGTTATTCTCCTCCTATGTTGTTCGTTATTCGGGGTTGGAGAGGAAAGGGCTGCTGTCCCTGTTGCCCCTTATTCTCCTGGCCCTTACTCTTTATATGTTTGTGGGGCAGGTATTAATTACCAGGATGAAAATGCGGCTTTTGTTTTTTTACGAGCTGTTTAATTGCCTGGTCTTTGTGCTATTACTGGCCTGTGCTTATTTCGGGAGCGGTGATTTTTCAACGGAACAGTTGTTGATTATTTTTGCGACCGGTATGGGGTTATCGGCATTTATCGGTGCAGTTGTTCTGCGTAAACTTATAGTTATTACCTTTCGCTTTGACCGGCGACTCTGTTGGAAAATAATCCAATATTCTAAATTTACCCTACTGAGCGGGATAAGTTCCCTGGTTATATTGAAAGCAGATGTTCTGATGCTCGGATTTTTCTGTACCCCCCAGGAAGTCGGTATTTACGGGATGGCCCTGTTCGTCAATGAGGCGGTACAAATGGTTTTTGACTCTGTTTTGAGGATTTGTCTGCCCAGGGCGTCTGCCCTGTCCGGTGATGGGGATATTGAGCAGATAAAGACGTTGTTTCGCCAGTCCGTGAAAAATATTTATATCGGTATAATGCCTATTGTGGCGGCAATTGCTATCCTGGCCCCTACGGCCATCACGTTGATTTATCGAGGCAGATATGATGATTCACTGCCGCTTATTTACCTTTTTCTTGCTTCGTCTTTGGTGAAACCGGTGGGGTATGTGGCCGGTATTATTCTCGGAGCCACCGGGAATATCAGGTTTGATAACCGCAACTGCTGGATTTCGGCGCTGTTGAATTTACTTTGCAACTATATTTTTATCCCCCGTTACGGGGTTTGGGGAGCGGCATTTGCGTCCATATTAAGTTTTTTATGTTTGACAATACTTCACTATTGTTCCCTGCAAAAAGTTGTTTTTAAAGAAGGTTGAGTTTTTATTAGTGTCTTACTCCA
>CAZQOD010000071.1:0-17421 GCA_964594945.1 uncultured Desulfopila sp. | reverse complement strand
CAGACAGAAACAGTACTCAATGTTGCTGATAATTCCGGTGCTAAGAAGGTGCTTTGCATTCGAGTACTTGGTGGTACCGGCAAGCGTTATGCAACCATTGGCGATGTAATAGTGGTGACGGTCAAAGAGGCTATTCCCAACGCTAAGGTAAAGAAAGGCGAAGTCATGAAAGCGGTTATTGTGCGTACGAAAAAGGAGATTAAACGTATGGATGATACCTGGGTTAAATTTGACGATAATGCCGCGGTTATCTTGGCCGCCGGTGGTGAGCCTGTTGGAACACGTATCTTTGGGCCCGTAGCCAGAGAGTTGAGAAATCAAGGGTTTATGAAGATTATTTCTTTGGCTCCGGAGGCACTCTAGCCGCCCCACGTAGGTGTGGGATTATACACATTGATTGAAAAAAGGTATAGCAATGAGACAGGGTAGAACATACCTGAAGAAGGAAGATCAGGTTGAAGTAATTGCCGGCAAGGATAAGGGCAGGGTTGGAAAAATCCTCCGTATCATTCATGGTCAGAATAAGGCGGTTGTTGAGCGAATCAACATGATTAAGCGTCATACGAAACCACAGGAAATGAACCAGCAAGGTCAGATTGTCGAAAAAGAAGCACCGATCCATGTTTCCAATCTTCAGCTTATCTGTCCAGAGTGCACCAAAACAGGTCGCATCGGCAAAAAGATTCTTGATGATGGTGCGAAAATTCGTTTTTGCAAGAACTGCGGTGAATCCATCGAGAGTAAATCATAGGTTACCAAAAAGGATATGCTAGGAGTTATACATGGCTGCGCTTAAAGATAAATACTTAAATGAATGCGTACCAGCGCTTAAGGAAGAATTTGGCTATACAAATGGTATGCAGATCCCCAAGATGAAAAAAATCGTTCTTAATATGGGGCTCGGAGAGGCTGTTCAAAACCCTAAGATTGTCGAAGGTGCCGCCGAGGAATTGACACGAATTGCCGGGCAGAAAGCGGTTGTCACAAAGGCCAAGAAATCCATCGCCACGTTTAAGCTGCGTGAGGGAATGCCCATTGGTTGTCGTGTTACCCTGCGTGGTGAACGAATGGATGAGTTTTTCAGTAAACTCGTTAATATTGCCCTGCCAAGGGTGCGTGACTTCAGGGGCTTGTCCCCCAAAGGTTTTGACGGCAGGGGCAATTATTCGATGGGCATTCAGGAACAGATAATATTCCCTGAAATTGATTATGACAAAATTGATAAAATTAAGGGTCTGAACATTACAATTGTTACTTCTGCCAACTCGGATGCAGAAGGGCGCTCCCTGCTGAAGTTGCTCGGTATGCCTTTTAAAAATAATTAACAAATTCAATTCGTCTATATAAATTGTGAGAATTTGGAGGTCGGTTTGGCTAAAAAATCTATAATTGCTAAGGCTCAACGTAAGCAAAAATTTAAGGTACGTAAATATAACAGGTGTCCGCTGTGTGGACGGCCCAGGGGATACATTAGAAAATTTGGCGTCTGCAGAATTTGTTTTCGTAAACTGGCGCTCAGTGGTGAAATTACCGGAGTGACAAAATCCAGTTGGTAGAAGATATGTCTATCTCTGTTTGGTCCTTTACTATTTAGAAAAAAAGGAGTGTTCGCTATGTCGATGAGCGATCCCCTGGCAGACATGCTGACCAGGATTAGAAATGCAGTAATGGCAAAGTTCGATTCGGTTGAAATACCCTTGTCAAACGTCAAATTGGATGTCGCAAAGGTTCTGAAGGAAGAGGGTTATATCCTTGATTACCAGGTTATTGAAGGCAAGGTTCAGGGTACCCTGAAAATTGACTTGAAGTATGGACCTGAAGGAGAACCTGTTATAACCGGTATAAAAAGGGTTAGTAAACCCGGCCTGCGTAAGTACGCGAAGGCAGATGCAATTCCGGTTGTCCTGAATGGATTGGGTATCGCTATTGTTTCCACATCCAAAGGACTTGTAACTGATAAAACGGCTAGATCGATTAATGCTGGCGGGGAAATAATTTGTGAGGTCTGGTAGGGTCACAGATAACGGAGGAAAATATGTCTCGTATTGGTAAGCAACCAATTCCGGTTCCTGCTGGAGTGAAGATTGATCTTCAGGGTGCGCACATTACAGTAACTGGTGCTAAAGGTACATTGAAGCGTGAAATTATCGAGGAAGTGGAAGTCGCGCTTCAGGATAATGAGCTAGTTGTAACGAACAGGGCCGAAAACCCCAAGGCCAACGCATTCAGAGGGCTGTACAGGTCTTTGATACATAATATGGTTGTCGGTGTAACCGATGGGTTTAAAAAGGTACTGATTATTGAAGGTATCGGTTATAAGGCAAATGTTCAGGGCAGTAAGCTGACACTGAATGTAGGTTATTCAAACCCCATTGATTTTGATTTGCCAAAGGATATAAAAGCTACTGTTGATGGTAATACCAAGATTGTTCTTGAGTGTATCGACAAAGAGCTTTTGGGTCTTACGGCCTCAAAGATTCGTCAGGTAAGGAAACCGGAGCCGTATAAAGGTAAGGGAATCCGTTATGAAGATGAACACATTGTGCGCAAGGTCGGAAAGGCTGGAGCGAAATAAAAATATAGACCGCTATGGTCGATACTATTTAATGGTAAATTACAATGGCTAGAAGAAATTTTAAGACTGTTGCGAGGGCTAAACGGGTTTGTCGCATACGGAAAAAAATATCTGGTACAAGTGAAAGACCGCGTTTAAGGGTTTTTAGATCTAATAAACATATTTATGCTCAGATAATTGATGATATTGCGGGGCGGACCATTGTCTCCATGTCTACAATTGATAAGGAGTTCGAGAAGGGCGAAGAAAAAGGTAAGATCGCATCTGCAGGAAGGGTCGGCGAGCTTCTTGCTGGTCGTGCCATTGCTGCAGGTATAAAAAAGGTTACCTTTGATCGGGGCGGTTCGATTTATCATGGTAGGGTGAAATCTCTTTCCGAGGGTGCTCGGAAGGGTGGTTTGGAGTTTTAATGATTTCTTATTTTACGGGGGTGTCCCTTGTCTGATTTTAAACGTTCCAAAAGTGTGGCTACTGAGGAGCTGATAGAAAAAATTGTTTTTATTAACCGTGTCGCCAAAGTGGTGAAAGGTGGACGCAGATTCAGCTTTAGTGCCATTGTTGTTGTCGGCGATGGTAAAGGTAAAGTTGGTTACGGCCTGGGTAAGGCGAATCAAGTACCCGAGGCGATTAGAAAAGGTGTTGAGAAGGCTCGTAAGGATATGTTCTCCGTATCCCTTACTGAAGCGTCTATTCCCCACCAGGTAATCGGCAGATTTGGCGCCGGTAAAGTTTTGCTCAAACCCGCTTCAGCCGGTACCGGTCTCATAGCCGGTGGCCCCGTGAGAGCGGTGCTTGAAGCGGCGGGGGTGTCAAATATCTTGACCAAATGTCTAGGATCCCATAATCCCCACAATATGGTCAAGGCCACTTTGCAGGGACTAAGGACATTGCGCTCCGCTCAAAAAATTGCTGACCTTCGCGGCAAGAGCCTGGAGGAGATTACAGCATAACTATAATTGCATGCCGCTGCAGGTGAAATCAGGCAGAGATTATATATAATTTGAATAAAAAGGTTGTAAAATGGCTGGCACAATTACATTTACCCAGGTGAAGAGTGGGATTGGCAGTACAAAAAAAATCAGGGCGACCCTGACGGGTTTGGGCCTTACCAAAATGAATAAGACCGTCACAAGAAAGGATACCCCGGAGATGCGTGGTATGTTACGCAAGGTGGCTCATCTTGTTCGTATAGAGGAGATATAGTATGTTGACATTAGCAAATCTTTCTCCCAAGGAAGGTTCCACAAAAAAACCGAAGAGACTCGGGCGCGGCCCCGGTACAGGTCATGGCAAGACCGCGGGACGTGGACATAAGGGTTATAAATCCAGATCCGGTTCCGGTGTTAAACCGGGGTTTGAGGGTGGACAGATGCCCCTGCAGAGACGTTTGCCTAAACGCGGTTTCACCAATATCTTCAAAAAAGAGTATACGCTGGTTTCCCTTTCTCAGTTGGACAGCCTGCAGACTGATGACCTAATTTCCCATGAGACCCTGGTTGCGGCCGGGTTTGTGAAAAAAGGCTCGCTTGTCAAGGTTCTGGCCAATGGAGAGGTAAGCAGGGCGGTGAAAATAAAAGTTGATAAGATAAGTGCGGCAGCCAAAGAAAAGATAGAGGCCGCGGGTGGTGAAGTCCTTTCTGCCTAATCCGTGGTTGAGGCCCGGCCTTTGTTTTCGGCGTATCATTTACCCGGACGAGTTCCTGGTTGATGGGGGCTGGTAGACAAAATGAAAAGATGGCGCAGGTTTTGCGGGTCCGTCTATTATTGAGAAATAAACGTAAATAGGTAGCTATAATGAGTGGATTGCAGAGTGCTGCAAATATTCCCGAGTTGCGAAGGCGTATATTTTTTACGCTTATAATGCTCGCTGTTTATCGGATGGGGGTTCAGATACCAACCCCCGGTATTAACGGTGAGGCTTTATCTGCGTTCTTTGCCCAACAGGCTGGTACACTGTTTGGTATGTTTAATATGTTTTCCGGTGGTGCATTGAAAAATTTTTCGATATTCGCCCTGGGAATTATGCCTTATATCAGTGCCTCGATTATTATCCAACTGCTCACCGTGGTAATACCTCAACTTGAATCGTTAAAAAAGGAAGGTCAGGCCGGTCAGCGTAAGATTACCCAATATACGCGATACGGTACTGTCCTTTTGAGTGTTATTCAGGGTACGTTTATTGCCGTTGGTATCGAGGGGATGTCAGGCCCTGGGGGCGAGGCAATTGTCATTATGCCGGGGCTGCAGTTTCAGTTGATGACCATGTTGACCCTGACGACGGGCACCGCTTTTATTATGTGGCTCGGTGAACAGATGACGGAAAGGGGCATAGGAAATGGTATTTCTCTTATTATATTTGCCGGTATTGTGGCCAGGGGACCGGCGGCGGTCGTCAATTCAATACAACTGATTCAGGCAGGTGAAATATCGTTGTTCTTTGTACCTTTCTTGGTGTTGTTCATGTTTGCAATTGTCGCCGTTATTGTCTTTTTTGAGACATCACAGAGAAGGATACCCATTCAATATGCGAAACGCGTAATTGGCCGAAAGGTTTACGGTGGCCAGAGTTCGCATTTGCCGTTGAAGATTAATGTGGCCGGTGTTATACCGCCTATTTTTGCCTCATCGATAATGATGTTCCCCGCCACCATCGGTAGTTTTATTAAGATCGACTGGGTGCAGAGGGTCTCTGCGGCCATGTCCCCCGGCTCTGTTTACTACTATATGTGTTACGTGGCAATGATAGTGTTCTTTTGCTTTTTTTATACTGCGGTAACTTTTAAACCAGATGATGTTGCAGATAATTTAAAGAAAAACGGCGGTTTTATTCCGGGTATTAGGCCCGGTAAAAGGACTGCGGAATTTATTGACAAGGCCTTGACCCGGTTGACGGTGGTGGGTGCGATATACCTGAGTGCTGTTTGTGTGCTGCCCACGGTTTTGATACGCCAGTTTAATATACCTTTCTTCTTTGGTGGTACCGCGCTGCTGATTGTTGTTGGTGTCGGTATAGATACAATTTCCCAGATTGAATCTCATCTCCACATGAGGAATTATGAAGGGTTTATGAAGCAAGGTAAAATTAAGGGGCGTCGGTAGAGTAAGTGGATACGTTGTCGGATAATGGCGATGGACGCAGGATCATAATTAAGAGCAGCGATGAAATTAAGGTCATGCGTGAAGCAAACCGGATCGTTGCTGAAACACTCGCCATGCTCAGGGATGTGGTGGAAGTTGGGATTACCACCTGGGATCTTGACAAACTTGCCGAAGATCATTGCCTGAAAAAAAAGGCAAAACCCGCTTTTAAGGGATACCGGGGTTTCCCCGGCAGCCTTTGTGTTTCGGTAAACGAGGAGGTAGTACACGGTATTCCATCCCGGAAAAAGAAGCTTAGAAAAGGTGATGTATTATCCATTGATTTCGGGGTCTCTTATAAGGGTTATTATGGCGATTCGGCGATTACGGTGCCGGTCGGCAAGGTAACTTCGGAGGTGGGGAGACTTTTGAGCGTAACCGAGGAATCACTTGAAAAAGGCATAGAACAGGTGGTGGCGGGGAATCGTATTGGTGATATCTCCAAGGCCATACAGGATTATGTTGAAGGGCACGGGTTTTCGGTGGTGCGGCAGTTTGTCGGCCATGGCATCGGCAGTGCCCTGCACGAGGCGCCGGAGATCCCCAATTTTTACCATGGTGAGAGGACGGTGCGAATGATACCGGGTATGGTTTTTGCCATTGAGCCCATGGTGAATATGGGCAGTCATAAGGTAAAGGTTCTGAGGGACGGCTGGACGGTGATTACCCAGGATAAAAAGAGGTCCGCTCATTTTGAGCATTCGGTTGCAGTAACCGATGGAAGACCTTTGATTTTAAGCGCAATACAAAATGAGCGATAAAAAAATGCTTCTCTTTTTGTGAGAGTTGTATTATATTGTCTCGCTTTTAGCTGATACTTTGATTTTCAGGATACTCCATGGCAAAAGAAGAAGCAATTGAAGTCGAGGGAACAATAATAGAGCCTTTGCCTAACGCAATGTTCCGTGTTGAACTTGATAATGGTCACAAGGTACTGGCCCATATTTCTGGTAAGATGAGGATGCATTTTATAAAAATATTACCGGGTGACAGGGTGACGATTGAACTTTCACCCTACGATTTAAGTCGGGGCAGGGTAACATTTAGGGCAAAGAATGCCAAAAAGAGAAAATAGAGAGTTTGTAAATCATGAAAGTGCGCGCATCTGTAAAAAAAATATGCAGTGATTGTAAGATATTTAAGCGGAACGGCGTTGTTCGCGTATCCTGTAAAATTAAAAAGCATAAACAAAGGCAAGGATAGAGACATTATGCCGCTTTTGATCACCTACTTCTTTTAAGGAGATAGACCTTGGCACGTATAGCAGGAATTGACCTTCCAAAAAATAAACACATGGATCGAGCGTTGACGTATATACACGGTATAGGGTTGACATCGGCCAGAAAAATTCTCGATAAAGTGGATCTTCCCTACACTATGAATAGTGACGATCTTGGCGGTGATGATGTAAATCGTATTCGCAAGGTACTCGAAGCGGAATATATCGTTGAGGGTGATCGACGTCGGGAAGTTTCCATGAACATCAAGAGATTAACTGACCTTGGCTGTTACCGTGGACGCAGACACCGGATGGGGCTGCCCTGCAGGGGGCAGAAAACTAAAACAAACGCCCGCACAAGGAAGGGACCTCGTAGGGGTGCCGGGCGTAGGAAATAAATGAACTCAACTCAGGTGTAAGCTATGGCTGTTGCAAAAAAGAGAAAGGTTAAAAAGAACGTTCCTGAGGGAATAGTCTTTATATATTCCACCTTCAACAATACCATTGTCACGATTTCCGATAAACAAGGGAACGTGATTTCCTGGTGTAGTGCCGGTGTACTTGGTTTTAAAGGTTCCAGGAAGAGTACCCCGTTTGCCGCCCAAAATGCCTTGGCGGATGCCGCCAAGAAGGCAGCTGATTATGGTATGCGAAAGGTGGAAGTTAAGGTCAAGGGGCCTGGTCCGGGACGTGAAGCTGCCCTGAGGGCTCTTATAAACACAGGATTTGAGGTTTCGCGAATTTTTGACGTTACCCCCATACCACATAATGGGTGTAAACCTCCAAAGCGGCGTCGCGTGTAGTGTACTGTGCTGTTAATGTTTCCCAAAAAAATAATGGAGGCCAAAGTTGGCTAGAAATATAGGTGCTGCGTGTCGTCGTTGCAGAAGAGAAAATTTGAAATTATATTTAAAGGGAGATCGTTGTTACTCTGATAAATGCTCCTTTGAACGGAGGGCGTTTGGTCCGGGGCAACATGGTCAGGCTCGTTTTAAGAAACTTTCCGATTACGCCGTACAGCTGCGTGAGAAGCAGAAAGTTAAAGCTATGTACGGCATGCTGGAGAGTCAGTTCCGTCTCTTTTTCGCCAAGGCGGATTTACAGAAAGGGGTTACCGGAGAGAATCTGCTGATTCTTTTGGAGAGACGGTTGGATAATACTGTATTTCGCATCGGCTTTGCCTCGTCAAGGAACCAAGCAAGACAGATTGTCCGCCATAACCATATCCTTGTAAACGGTAAAAAAGTAAATATTCCTTCATACCTTGTTTCCGCTGGTGATGTTATCACTCTAAAGGAAAAGAGTCGGGCAAATGGTTTGATTAATGAGAACCTAGAGGCCGTTGTTCGCAGGGGTATGCCGACATGGATAGAGCTTGATAAGGATAATTATAAAGCTACCTTGAAATCTTTGCCCAACCGCGAAGAGATTACCATGCCGATCCAGGAAAGATTGATAGTTGAGCTTTATTCAAAATAATTGATTGATACTGTTGTTACGTAAGTCATATTTTATATCTAACGCAGACGAGCTGCAAGTAAGTGCCTTGTTTCCGTTATGAACCCGTTAAGTTGAACATTACCTTTATTTTCTTGTTTTTCTTTACAGGTTTTATGGAGTAAGGCACTAAATAATTTGAAAGTTAAAAAGTAAGAAACGTAGCTGTAGGGAATAGTTTTTTTTATTACGGTTTATAACCGTTTGCTGCTGGTAAGACTGGATCACAGGGTCTGGTAGTTTAGCTGCAGTGTTCTCGACAGTTACAATAATAACTGGTGTCTATCCAAAAATATGATATTTAGAAGTCCACGCTTTAAATTAAAGGGCTCGATAAATTTCACCACAACCATGTTGTTGCTATCTTGATCTTTCGTGGTTTTCTCGCTTTATCCGGGACCCCTTTTTGAGGGCAACGAGGAGTCAAGACGGATGGCGCAGACTTCAAAATAGCCATTTATGGAAAGATACTTACTAAGTATGCAGAAACGCAGAGAAGGGAACTTATGACTGAAGCTGCCGAACAAAAAATTCCGGTTCACCGTAATTGGCACGAGTTAATTAAGCCTGAGAAGCTTGAGGTTGATCGCACAAAACATACCGACAGGTACGGGAAGTTTGTCTGCCAGCCGTTGGAAAGGGGTTTTGCAACAACAATAGGTAATTCCTTAAGACGCATTCTTCTCTCTTCCATACAGGGTGCTGCGATTACCAGTGTCAAAATTGAAGGCGCATTGCACGAGTTTACCTCCATGAAGGACATTATGGAGGATGTAAGCGAGATTATTCTCAATTTGAAGCAGGTAAGGCTTAAATTGCATTGTGAGGAATCGCAGACGATTGTTATTAATAAGACCGGCCCTGGAGTGGTTACCGCAGCCGATATTGCAGAGTCCGGTTTTGTGGAAGTAATGACAAAAGATCAGGTGATCTGTACCTTGACCGGTGAGGTTGACTTTCATGCCGAGATGACGGTTGAATGGGGTAAGGGATACCAACCTGCTGAAAAGCAGGACAAGGAAAATCTTACCATAGGTCAGATCCCCATTGACGCGATTTTTACTCCCATTCGTAATATTAAGTATGTAACGTCTCAGGCACGCGTGGGGCAGCAGACCGATTATGATAAATTGATTCTGGAAATTGAAACGGACGGCAGTCTGCCTCCGGAAAATGCCCTGGCCTATGCTGCCAAGATCCTAAAAGAGCAGATGGCGATATTTGTTAATTTTGATGAGGAAGAGGTCGAGCCCGAAGTGCCTGAAGATCCCGGCAAGGATGCTGTTCCGTTGAATCCTTATCTGGACAAGCCGGTTGAAGATTTGGAGTTATCAGTGCGTTCTGCCAATTGCCTAAAAAATGCCGATATTCATTTTATTGGTGATTTGGCCCAGAAAACCGATCAGGAGATGCTGAAAACCAAAAACTTCGGTCGTAAGTCGCTAAATGAAATAAAGGCCCTGCTGGCGGAGATGGATTTGACGCTGGGAATGAAATTTGAGAACTGGGTTGCTCCAGATCTAACTGAAAATGAAGACGGGTTATCGTAATTTCCTGGAATAGTATAAATTGATCAATAACCGATGTTTGGTATTACGGAATTGTTAAGGATAGCAAGATGAGACATAAAAAATCCGGTAGGAAATTAGGGCGAACGAGTTCCCATAGAGTGGCGATGCTAAGGAATATGGTCACTTCTCTTTTTGAACATGAACGTATCGTTACCACTAAAGAAAAGGCCAAGGAACTGCGTCCGATTGCCGAAAAGATGATTACTCTTGCCAAAAGAGGCGATCTGCACGCCAGAAGGCAGGCTTTGAGTTATATCCGCAGTAAAGTTATTGTTGAAAAACTCTTTTCCGAGATTTGTGAGATGTTCGCTGATCGAAAGGGTGGTTATACTCGGATTATTCAAACCGGTAAGAGAAAAGGTGATGCCGCCAATATGGCTATTATCGAGCTGGTAGGTTACGAGGAAGTTTTTGAGGCTCCGGAGGCTGACGCTTGATCCGATTGTTGTTGACGGGGGCTGATTGGAACTGAGTTCCTGTCAGCCTTTTTTTTTGCCCAAGATACTTCGCCGGCAAATAATCAACATATTGGTTTTACGTGTAAAAATATTTTTATATCCTGCGTGCAGGACTTAGGAAAAATTCTTTTGCTTGAATGCCTCTGCCATGGATGAAACCACTAAACAGTTTCCTGAAGGTATGACACCCCTGGGGGAGAGCGGATTTTCGTTTGACTGTAATCCAGGTGTAGATTGTTTTACCCTTTGCTGCAAGAATGTTGATCTTACCCTCTATCCATATGATATAATAAGGTTAAAGAGTTTTCTTGCTATTGATTCGCAGGAGTTCCTGCGCAATCATACCTTTTTGCAGAAAGGTGCGAATCCATATTTCCCGACGGTGAAACTGAAACTTCTCGAAAATACCGATAAATCATGTCCTTTCCTTATCCCCGAGGGATGCAGCGTTTATAAGGAAAGGCCTTTCTCTTGCCGTACTTATCCCCTTGAGGTTGCAGTTGACAGAAGCTGTTTCTCGGAACCGTCCAGTGAATATTTTTTTCTCACCAATCACGATTATTGTCTGGGGCATCGCCGGGAGAAGGTGCAGACGGTGCGGGAGTGGGTCAGGAGTCAACGTCTCCATGATTGTCTGTTGATGAACGGCTTGTGGACCGAGATGGATACTATTTTTGCAGGGAATCCCTGGAAGGGTGAAGGGTATTGCGGTCAAAAACAGCAGTTGGCTTTTATGGCATGTTATAATATTGACGGGTTCAGACGGTTTGCATCGGAGCAACATCTGCTTCAGCAGTTTAAACTTGACAGGGACTTTAAGAAGAGAATTTTAAACAGTGATACCGAGTTGCAGAAATTTGCTTTCGAATGGTTAAAATTAATACTGGGTGAAAGATCTTCCCTTGTAAAAAGATAAGCGGATGCATTTTCGTTTACAAACCATACATTGCAAAACCTCTATACTCGTGGTATACAACGTGATTGTCTTTTTTATATGCATGGCCAATGGGGCCTGCATTTTTTATCACACACATCTTCCGCATAAGCAACTGGTGTCGTTCCGCCGGATGGGGTTATCTGGTCGGCGATTATTGAAGATGGAGGAATAACCAGAAACGGAGTTAAAAATGGCAAATGCTACTGTAAGAGATCTGCTTAAGGCAGGTGTTCATTTTGGTCACCAGACCAGGCGTTGGAATCCAAAGATGAAGCCCTATATATACGGGCCGAGGAATGGTATTTACATCATAAATCTTGATAAGACCAAACGTCTCTTTGATAAGGCCTGCGATTTTATCACCAATGAAGTTAAAAAAGGAGGTAGCGTCCTTTTTGTCGGTACCAAGCGACAGGCCCAGGCCATTGTTAATGAAGAGGCCAAGAGGTGTGGTGGTTTTTATGTGGATCACCGTTGGCTCGGCGGGATGTTGACCAATTTTCAAACCATTAAAAACAGCATTGATCGCTTGAAGTCCATTGAGTCCATGCAGAAGGATGGTTCGATTAACCGTTTTCCCAAAAAAGAAATTCTTTTAATGGAAAAGGAACGGATCAAACTTGAAAGAAATGTGGGCGGCATTAAGGAAATGAGAAACCTGCCGTCGGTAATTTTTATTGTTGATCCCCGCAAGGAGGGAATCGGTGTTAATGAGGCCAGAAAATTAGGTATACCCGTGGTGGCTATCACCGATACCAACTGTGATCCTGATTTTATTGATTTTATTATCCCTGGCAATGATGATGCAATTCGTTCCATCAGGCTTATTAGCCACCATATCGCCGAGGCGGTACTGGCGGGTCAGGCCTTGCGGGATGGTGAAGATGCTTCGGAAGAAGCGGTTGCCGCTTCAATGGGCGACGCCGGTAGTGAAATGGTTGAAGAAGCTGAGGCGGAAGCTGGGGAGCAGAGCGAGGATAATGAGTAACAGAGACCGGACTTAATTTAACAGCGACGGCTTGCAAAGGAAAGGGGCTTTTCTCCTTTCTTTGTTGCGGGCACGGTTTTATCCCTCGATAAAGTAAAGTATGTAATATCCAACCATCAAGGAGACGGTTGGGTTAAGATTCTGGTCTGTTTGGCTTACAGAAAAACCTCTTTTGGGGACCGGATCGGATCTGCCTATCAGTTTTTTGCTGGGAAGGGACCGTCGTTGGGCAGTTCTCCCTTTTTTTATATGAAAGTGGTTTCACTCTTTGGTTGCTTTCATTGTTCGTTGTGGCTGTGGTCTGATAATTTGGTCCAGCCATCTGGTTACTTTTGTAACCGGACCTGTGGCGGACGTGCGTGGGTCTTTGGAATTTATTGAGCTGTTTTCGTTGTTGAGTTTAGTTGCTGTTGTTTATTTTACTATTATTTCCGGCTGGTTGTTGTGCAGCGCCGGGATGGATACCATAATTTAAAGATTGTTAAGGAGATTTACCATGGCAATAACCAGTAAGATGGTAAAGGTTCTACGGGATAAAACCCAGGCCGGGATGATGGATTGTAAAAAGGCGCTCGAGAAAACGGAAGGCGATATGGAAAAGGCCGTTGATCTTCTTCGTCAAAAAGGGTTGATGGTTGCAGCCAAGCGTGCTGGAAGGGCGACAAGCGAAGGTGTTGTCGAGACCTATATTCATGCAGGCGGCAAACTCGGTGTTATGGTCGAAGTGGGTTGTGAGACGGATTTTGTCGCGAAAAATGACGATTTTCGCGAATTTGCAAGGGATATTGCCATGCATATAGCAGCCAGCGGACCCCTGGCCATTTCAAAGGAAGAAGTATCCGCTGATATTATTTCCCGTGAAAAAGAAATTTATATGCAGCAGGCCTTGGATTCCGGGAAACCTGAAGCAATTGTCGAGAAAATGGTAACCGGAAAGATAGAAAAGTTTCTCGCTGAAGTGGCTCTACTTGAGCAGAAATATATTAAAAACCCTGATTTGACCATCCAGGATCTGTTAAACGATCTGGTTGGAAAGATGGGAGAAAATATTTCCATCAAAAGATTTTCCCGTTTCCAAGTGGGTGCTGAATAGTTTAATCTCAGGCGATTTATATGAAAGTGGCTTCACTCTTGAGTCGCTTACATTGTTCGTTGTGGCTGCGGCCTGATAATTTGGTCTAGCCTACTGGTTACTTGCCATTGCCGCCTTTTCAACCCATCTAAGGACGAAATAATGACAGCACAACTTAAATACAAAAGGATTTTGTTAAAACTGAGCGGCGAAGCGTTAATGGGTGATGATGCCTATGGAATCAGTACCCAGGTACTTGAATTTGTTGCGGGTGAAGTGAAAAAAGTTGTGGAGATTGGTGTCGAACTTGGGTTGGTAATAGGTGCCGGGAATATTTTTCGTGGTGTTGCCGGGGCCAGTAAGGGGATGGACAGGACAACTGCGGATAATATGGGCATGCTTGCCACTGTTATGAACAGCCTTGCCATGCAGGATGCCCTGGAGAGAAATGGTGTGATCACGCGGGTTATGTCCGCGATCCCCATGCAGTCCGTGTCTGAACCGTATATCAGGAGAAGGGCCACCAGGCATCTGGAGAAGGGACGGGTTGTGATTTTTGCCGCCGGTACCGGTAATCCATATTTTACCACCGATTCGGCTGGTGTTTTAAGGGCACTTGAGATTGATGCGGATATTGTTATAAAGGCAACAAAGGTTGATGGGGTTTATGATCGGGATCCAGCCATTTACGATGATGCCGTAAAATATGATCGCTTATGTTACGATGATGTGTTGCGTAAAAATTTACGGGTAATGGATGCCGCCGGGATCGCCCTGGCAAAGGAAGATAACTTACCCATAATGGTTTTGGATATGGCTGTTGCGGGGAATGTTAAACGTGCCGCACTGGGCGAGGACATTGGCACGATTATTACAGCATGAGGGGTTGTTTTTGGAATTTTGAGAATGTTATAAGGGGGTGCTACCATGAGTGATGTGATATTTGCGATGGCTGAAAAAATGGAAAAGAGTGTTGAGTCATTTAAAAAGGAGTTGTCCAAGGTACGAACCGGTCGTGCTTCCCTGTCTATTCTCGACGATATTTCTGTTGACGCATATGGCAGTTCAATGCCCCTTAACCAGGTGGGAACACTGACCATCCCGGAAAGTCGCATGATTGCAATTCAACCATGGGATCCCCAGATGTTACCGGCCATCGAGAAGGCCATCCTTAAGTCCAGCATAGGCCTTAATCCGGTAAATGACGGTAAGATTATCCGTTTGAATATACCCCAATTAACCGAGGAACGTCGTAAGGAACTCGTCAAGTCAGTTAAAAAAGTTGCTGAGGAATTTCGAGTGGCCATCCGCAATGTCAGGCGGGATGCCATTGAAACGCTGAAGAAACAGAAAAAGGCTAAGGAAATTTCCGAGGACGAGTTATTTAAGTTGCAGGATGAGGCGCAGAAAGAAACAGACAATTATGTAAAACAGATCGATACAATAACGGCTTCCAAAGAACAGGAGGTTATGGAAGTTTGATGGCGTCGTAACGGGCAGTATGTTTGAAAGTTAAGTTTGTGTAATCGGAGAGTTTACAGGAGTTGTCAGGCTCCAATGGCGCCGAGTTGTAATGCTTTGATTTGTCGCTGATGAAGTTGATTGAGTAGTGTAAGACTCCTGGACTGGTTGCCCCGAAGGGCGCATAATATGAAAGTATTGTTAGGATGCTGACTCTGTGGCTTGTCTGTATTTACGTAGTAAACGTGTTCGCGTTTAGCGGATATTTCCTCATATTATGTGGTTCTCCGGCTGTTGGTGGGTTCGGAGTCTGCACTTATCTTCAAAATCTGCCGGGTTAAAGATGGTTAAAAATTGCTTGATCCGTCACTGGTGCGTCCTCTTTTTCGGTAAATATGATGATTGTAAAATTTAGTGCCTTACTCGATAAAACCTGTAAAGAAAAACAAGAAAATAAAGGTAATGTTCAACTTAACGGGTTCATAACAGAAACAAGGCACTTACTTGCAGCTTGTCTGTGTTAGCTGTTAATTAACGAATGACTATGTCTGATATTGCCGAAATTGACCTTGATCGTCTGCCGCGCCACGTTGCAATTATTATGGATGGTAACGGTAGATGGGCCCAAAAAAGAAGGAAACCCAGGTTGTTTGGTCATAAGGCCGGTGCGGATTCCGTAAAGGATATTGTCGCCGCCTGTGGAGAGATAGGCATTCCCTGTCTTACCCTATACGCGTTTTCTTCTGAAAACTGGCATAGACCAGACCAGGAAGTATCCGGTCTAATGTCTATCCTTAAAAAATATCTTGAAGCTGAATTGCCCCGCATGCAGAAGAACGATATTCGGCTTATTTCCGTGGGTGATCGTGATCGTTTACCGACTTCCGTGCGCGATTGTCTTGAGAGGGCCATTGTTGAGACTGCTGCTAACAAGAAGCTTACTTTGAACCTGGCACTCTCCTACGGAAGTCGGGATGAGATATGTCGCGCTGTTAGAAAAATTGCCGAGAAATGCGTTGCCGGAGAGTTGGCTGCCTCTGATATTAATGAAGAGATTATCAGTAATAGCCTGGACACCGGCGGTATACCGGATCCTGATTTATTGATTCGAACCGGCGGCGAATCCCGTTTGTCCAACTTTCTGTTATGGCAGTTATCCTATGCTGAAATCTATTTTACCGATACCATGTGGCCCGATTTTCGCGGTGATGTTTTTTTAAAAGCCCTGGCCGATTTTCAGATGCGGGAAAGACGTTTTGGTCGAACCGGAGAACAACTCAATTCGGGGTAATTTTTATGAAGCGTATCGTGCCCGGACTGTTGATTGCGGGGTGTTGGCTGCTGTTGCTGCTGCAGGGATCGGTGCAGTTGTTTTGCTTCGTTATTTTGCCGGTTGTTATTTGGGCCGGGCTTGAATATCTGCAGATGGTTGACGATAGAAAAGTCAGCTTTTTTGAAAGGGGTTTGTTGAGTATATTGCTTGTGTTCCCCGTGTTGTTTTTATGTTTTATCCCCGAGATGCGCTGGTTGGCCCTTTCTTTTGTCTCTTCCTTTCTCATGATAACGTGTTATATTTTAGTTCGTTACAAGGAGATAGGGGATAGTTATTCTCTTTTTTCCCGTCTTGTTTTCGGTAATTTGTATATTGGCGGTCTGGGTTGTCATATTCTCTTATTGCGACTGTTACCTGGCGGAGCCGATTGGCTGATAATCGTTTCCGCTATTACCGCCTGCTCGGATAGTGGTGCTTATTTTATCGGGCGGGCCTTGGGCAGGCGTAAACTGTGTCCCCATGTCAGTCCCAAAAAGACCGTTGAAGGGGCGGGCGGAGGGCTTGTCTGCGGGATTATTGCCGCCGTAATTTTCGGTCTGATACTCCAGGTACCGTTGAACATGTACCTGCTCGTCTGTTTTGCCGTAATATTGACCGTTGCGGGAATAGTCGGCGACCTGACGGAGTCGATAATCAAGCGTGGTACCGGGACTAAGGATTCAGGGAATATTCTGGCCGGTCACGGAGGAATACTTGACCGGGTCGACTCCCTTTTATTTGCGGCGCCCGTCTTTTATTATCTTCTTCTTGCTGTACTATGATGAAAAATATCTCACTTTTGGGATCCACCGGTTCCATTGGCGTCAATGTCTTGGATGTGGTGCGAAAATTTCCCGAAAAATACAGGGTCTCGGCTCTTGCTGCCGGGACCAATATTGAGATTTTGGCAGCCCAGGCCTTGGAGTTTGAGCCAGAGTTGCTCTCTGTTTTTGATGAGGAGAGGGCTGTTCAGCTACGCCGTTTACTCCCCGCCAGGTTTCATGATAATATCGTATCCGGTGAGAAGGGTAATATTGAAGTCGCCGTTTGGGCCGATGTGGACTATGTTGTCTCCGCCATTGTCGGTGGTGCCGGTCTATTGCCGACACAAGCCGCTGTAGAAGCGGGTCATGATATTGGAGTTGCAAATAAGGAAACGGTGGTGAGGGCCGGGAAAGTAGTACTTGATTGGG
>CAZQOD010000070.1:0-17540 GCA_964594945.1 uncultured Desulfopila sp. | reverse complement strand
ATTTAGTGCAAAATTGCTCATCCATGGACAGACACTATCTAATCCAATTAAGGTCATAATTTTGAGCTGGGCTGGGTTAAATATTGCTTGACTTGAAAACGATAATTAATTACAATTAGGATTAATTATTAATTATATGGGGTATTATGCAGTTGCGAATGACTATTCAGCGGGAAATTATCCTCCGGGTATTACGTAAAAGCAAGCAACATCTCAGTGCAGATGAGCTTTACGATATCGTGAAGAAAGATATGCCGCGTATCAGTCTTGCCACTGTTTATCGTAATTTGGAAATACTCTCGGAGGCGGGCTTGATAGCTAAACTTGAAATTAGTGGTCGGCAGAAGAGATTTGATTATGATGTTGCAAGTCATGATCATATCTATTGCGTGGTCTGTCATCGGGTGGATAACCTGAATGTGCAGCGCCGGGACCTGCCCTGTGAAGATTTGCAGGTTACAGCCGGTTACTCCATTACGGGGTATCGTCTGGAAGTGGTTGGTATTTGCCCGACTTGTCAGAAAAAACACAATTAGAGGAGAAAAATAAGATGGGTGGATGTGGAAGTAAATGCAATAGCGATAAGATCAATGTTGAATCTAATCAGGTTTTACAGGCACTGGCCAAATGTGACGCTCCCTGTGCTTCAAAAGATATTGCCGAGGCGACGGGTCTTGACAAAAAGGTGGTTTCCAGTCGGATTACTGCCTTGAAAAAGAAGGGGCTGGTTGATAGCCCGGTGCGGTGTAAATATGGTATTACAGCGGCAGGAAAGAGTTCATTGAGCTGATTCTTACCGTTTTTTATATTGCTTGAACTGCCCGCGGATAAGGTTTTTTATCTGCGGGTTTTTTTATGTTTTTTCCGTGCGGGATTCAGGCAGTATCCTAATCCTGTTGAAACTTAAGGACCTAAAAATGTATGAAATAATATCTAAAACCAGGACGTTTAGGCGTTTTCATGAGCAGGAACCAATTTCAACAGCGACGCTGCATCAACTTGTTGATCTGGCCCGTCTTGGCGGATCGGCCCGCAATAGCCAACCCTGGCAGTATTGTGTTGTCAATAACCCGGAGCGGTGTGCCGAAATTTTTCCCTATCTTGGCTGGGCTGGTTATTTGCGTGACTGGAAGGGGCCGGAGCCGGGGGAACGGCCCAATGCGTATATCCTCTGTTTTTTAAATAGGGGATGGTTGCTGGGAACGGAGAGCGAGGCCCAGTTTGACCTGGGTATTGCCACCCAGAATATGTTGCTTGGGGCGATGGAGAAAAAGATAGGTGGCTGCAGGATTGGAGCATTTAATCCGAAACTCTCCTCCCTTTTTGCAACCGCGTCACACCTGGAACTTTCTTTGGTTGTGGCCTTGGGCAGGCCGAAGGAAACGGTGATTATAGAAGAATGCGCAGGTGATGACAGGGTGCAGTATTGGCGGGACGGGGACGGTGTACACCATGTGCCGAAGAGATCTCTGGCAAGTTGTTTAATCTCTCCCGAGAAGGCTTGAACTGGTGTCTATTTAGAGATTCCAGAAATATCTTATTTCTGGACGGATACTGACTATGAGTTGTGTGTAATATATCACAGGATATCTATGGGTTCACCACTTGTCCGTACATTCAGTTATCATAACCGGCAGAAATATGGTCATGTTGTCGGCAAAATTCCGGTGGATTTGGGGGTTCCGTGTCCCAATAGAAAAAAAGGGGGGTGTATTTTTTGTCGTCCGGCAAGTTTTACCCCCTCTTATTTGCAAAGTCTGGATGACGTTTCCCTCCAGATAAAAAAAGGGAAAATCGGGCTGTTACGGGGCAGGTTTGTCTACTATTTTGCATATTTTCAACAGGAAAGTTGTACGGTGCTGCCGGCCGAGGTGCTCCTGGAGGTGATGCATTCTTTACTCGCGGACCGGGAGTGCCTGGGCTTGATTATTTCCACGCGTCCCGATTACGTGGATCGGGAGTTCCTTATTGACCTTGCCGGGCTTGTCGTAAAATCAGGGAAGGAATGTCTGTGGGAGCTGGGGTTGCAGACGGTGCATGATAAGAGTTTACGCCTGTTGAACCGCAACCACACCATGGGCGATTTTAAAGAAGCTGCTGCGCGAATTCGTGAATTTGCATGTTTTCAGCTGGGTGCCCATCTGATTTTTGGCATTCCCGGGGAGTCGGAGGACATGATGCTTCATTCCGTGCGCACGGTATGTGATATCGGTGTCGACGCGTTAAAGCTGCACCATTTGCAGGTCATCAGGGATACGCCCCTTCACCGTCTCTACGAACAGGGCCGGGTTCCACTGTTTAGCAGGGATGACTACCTTCGGTTTTTGCTTAAAGTTGTGGTGAGTATACCGGCGGAGGTGACCCTCCACAGATTATGGTCTACAGCGCATCCGCACCTGTTGGTGGCCCCGAAATGGGGTTGTCTTGCCCATGAATTAAGTGCTGACTTTCGTGGCATGATGGAGAAAATTGGGGTATGGCAAGGGAAAATGTCTGCTAACACTGTATTATAACTATTTAATTGGATATATAGCATGGGGAAAAAGAAAAAAAAGAAAAAATGTTGTAAAAAGTATAAGCGAGGAAAACGATGCAGTAATTGTCCAAAAGGGTAAATTAAGGGCGGTTATTAAAAAATAACGGGTTTGATTTACCCATTTACTCGGAGCTGGAGGAGATAGCCCATGGGAAAAGAATTTGAAATACGATTTGCTGACCGGATGAACCAGCTTCCTCCATACCTGTTTGGTATGATTAATACGATGAAGATGGAGAAACGTTGGAAGGGGGACGACGTTATTGACCTGGGCATGGGCAACCCCATGGATCCAACGCCGGGCCCGGTAACGGATAAGCTCTGCGAGGTTGCCGTTGACCCTAAAAGCCATCGCTACCCGGTGGCCGCCGGGGGCATGAAAAATCTCAAGAGGGAGATTGCTCTTTACTATGATCGTAATTACGCGGTGAACTTGAGCGGTGAGGATGATGTGATCTGTACCATCGGCTCAAAAGAGGGGATATCCCATCTATGTCTCGCCCTTCTTGGACCGGGGGATACTGTTTTGACTCCGGCGCCTGCCTTTCCCATCCATGTCTATGCGGCGGTTATTGCCGGGGCGAATGTACTGCGTATTCAGCTTGGTTCGGAGGATGAGATGCTTGCCCAGATCGGCCGGATGTGTGAATCCCTCTATCCGGGGCCTAAGTTACTTATGTTGAATTATCCGCATAATCCGACGGGTGCCCTGGCCACGGTGGAATTTTTTACCGAGATTGTTCGCCTTGCAAAAAAATATAATTTTATGGTGATTAATGATTTTGCCTACTCTAAAATAACCTACGATGGTTATGTGGCTCCAAGTCTGCTTGAGGTTCCGGGGGCCATGGATGTGGGGGTCGAGTTCGGTTCATTTTCCAAATCGTATAATATGGCGGGTTGGCGCCTGGGCTACTGCGTTGGTAATGTTGAAATGATTGGCGGACTTGCCAAAATCAAAGGTTATTATGATTACGGAATATTTTCGGCAATCCAGGTTGCGGGTATTGTTGCCATGCGGGACTGTGATGAAAAGATAGACGAACAGGTGGCAATCTATCAAAATCGGCGGGATGTTCTCTGCGAAGGGTTGACAAAAATGGGCTGGCAGGTGGAAAAACCCAAGGCCGGTATGTTTCTCTGGGTCAGAATACCGGAACCGTATGCGCGGATGGGCTCGATTAAATTTTCCATTGAGATGATGAACCGTGCCAACGTTGCCCTGGCACCGGGTGCGGGGTTTGGTGTCGAGGGTGACAGCTATCTGCGTCTGGCTCTGGTGGAAAATGAAAACAGGATAAGCCAGGCATTAAAGCAGATGCGCCGGGCTTTAAAAGAGATCGACACCGAGGTGGCAGCCGGTACTTTTGAATAAAATGTTTATTGCCGGACAACCCCCTAGGAAAAAGGATATTGTGCCCATATGGAAGGATTACGGAAGAAACTGATAACGGTTGCGATTCTTGCGTCTATTTTTTTGGTGATGCAACTTGGTGTATATGTCTTGACCATTAATGAATTCAGGGTTGATTTAAAAACGCTGGGTAATATTGATGCATTTATGGAAAATGTCCTTGAATTAAGGCGTTATGAGACGAATTTTTCCTACGATATTTCCGCAAAAGATATAAATGAAATCATGGCCTATATTGCTGTTTTAAAAAAGGGCATAGACAGCATCGGCAGTTCGCCCGTCGCCCCCCGTTTTAAAGTGGGCCTGAACACCTTTAAAAATAATCTTCTCGCCTATGAGCTCCTTGTAAAAAAGGCCCAGGAACATGGTATCCTGGAGCCGGAAGCTATTCGCAAATATGGTCGCAGTATGCGGCAGTTCACCCAGCAGGTTCGTCATCTTGATCGGGAATATATCGCCGATAGTTTAAAGAGGATAATGTTTGTGCCGTCTACCATCATGTTCCTCTTCGGGGGGAGCCTGATTGTTGCTCTGGTTGCCCTTACCATAGCCACCATCAAGCAGATCAATTTTATAAAACAGACCACCCGTCGTATCTCAAAAGGGGACTTTCGCCATATTGACAGCTCGTCGGTGGGTTACCATACCTATCCCATGATTATCAGAGCCTTTAACCGCATGATCAGGGAGTTGGATTTTCGTCAGGAACAGCTTATCCAGTCCAAAAAACTGGCGGCAATAGGAACACTTACCTCGGGTATTGCCCATGAGGTCAATAACCCACTTAATAATATTTCCCTGACGGCGGAATCGATCCTAGAGGAACAGGACGAGTTATCCAAAGATGAAAAAAAAGAGATGCTAAACGATATAATCAGTGAGGTCTCCCGGGCCAGCAAGGTGGTAAACAATCTCCTCGATTTTTCCCGCACCCATGGTGAAATCACTTTGGAACCCATAGATCTGGGTGATGTGGTCAAAGCGACACTGCGTCTTATAAGGAATCAGATTATGCTTTCCGGGGTGCAGTTGAAGACCGGACTGCCGCGGGAACAGCTCTGTATCGATGGTGATGCCGACAGTATTAAACAGGTCTTTGTTAATCTTTGTCTTAATGCAATCCAGGCCATGCCCGATGGCGGGCTTCTTACCATCTCCATCCATACCCAGGATGAACAGATGCTGATTGTCAAGGTTTCCGATACCGGTGTCGGTATGCCCCCGGAGGTCGTGGATAAAATTTTTGATCCTTTTTTTACCACAAAACCAGTGGGTAAGGGTACAGGGTTGGGGCTGTCTGTTGCTTATGGTATTGTTATTAAACACGAAGGTTATATCGAGGTTGCCAGTACCACTGGTCAGGGAACTACCTTTTCAGTGGCTTTTCCCCGCCGTAATATTGAGGGGAATTCGGAATCATGTACATGAGCTGTGATAAAATATTTACCTGTTACCGGTTAAATCCAGACTGTTTTTACCTCAATCATCTGCGCCAACAAGAAAAAATATAGTTTATGCGGCCAAATTAACGAGTTGTTAATTCTTTGTCACTGGGTGAGTTATGGAGCTGGAAGGTTCTAAGAAGTCGTTTTCCGTTACGATTGTGGATGACGATAAAATATTTTGCAAGCGTATAGGCAGGATTCTGACCCCGGTTGTGGATCGGTTATGTATCTGTCATAGCGGTAAAGAATTGTTGGGCAACGCTGAAAAGAAAAATACGGATCTGCTCCTTCTGGATCTGCAATTACAGGATATGAACGGTCTGACCATCCTGGAACGGATTAAAAAAAACTATCCTGAAAAAGAAGTGGTTATTATCACCGGCAACAGCAGTGTCGATTCCGCCGTAACCGCCATAAAAAAAGGTGCAGGTAACTATCTCTGTAAACCCATCAACAGGCATGATCTTTTGCTGGTCGTTGAATCACTGAAGGAAAAGGTGCTTTTACGCCGTGAGAACAAGTTGTTGCGCAAGGAATTAGACGACCAGGATACACAGTATGGGATAATTGGTCAATGTCCGAAGATGCAGGAAGTGCTGGCCACTATACGTAAAGTTGGGCCACTGGTCTGTAATGTTCTGATCCAGGGGAAAACTGGTACCGGTAAACAGATGGTGGCCAAGGCCCTGCACCAGGAGAGTAATCGTTGTGATAAACCGTTGATTACCTTTAACTGTGGCGGTTTTTCTGAAGATTTGGTCACCAACGAGCTTTTTGGTCATGAAAAGGATGCGTTCACCGGCGCGGATAGTAGAAAAATCGGTTTGCTGGAGGCCGGTAACGGCGGTACGGTATTTTTGGATGAAATCGGTGAAATGAGTATGACCATGCAGACGAAACTTCTTCATGTAATTGAAGATAAACGTATTTTGCGTTTGGGGGCCGTTGATCCCGTTGACCTGGATATTCGTATTATTGCGGCAACCAATAGGAATCTGCGGGAAATGGTACAGCAGGGAGAGTTTCGAGAGGATCTGTTCTTTCGCCTCAATGTCGTTAATATCTGTTTGCCGCCACTGGTGCAACGCCGGGGGGATTTACCCCTGTTGATCAGCTATTTCATGGCTAAATACAGTCGAAGATTTAACAAAAATATCAATTCGTTGTCTGAAGAAGCCCTTGCCGTGCTAACGCAATATTCCTATCCTGGTAATGTCAGGGAATTGGAAAATATCCTGCAGCGGGCCATTGCCCTCAGTGAGGACACTATTCTTACCCCCAGGCAGCTACCCCTTGAAATTCAGGATGACATCGTTGAACCAGAAGATGAACAGCCCCCGGAATCCCTGGAGGAAATGGAAAAGAAGCATATCGCCAAGGTAATGACCTTCGCCGGCGGTGATCGTAAAAAGGCCGCTGCTATCCTGGGCCTGCCCAGGACCACCCTGTGGAGACGTCTGAAAAAATTTCAACTGGAAGAGTAAAAAAAACCTGTGTAATTAAGTTGGTTCATTTTGGAACGCTGCCTGTCGTGAAACGAAGAAATGTTTCAAAGTGAATCAGATGGGTTCTTCCTGTTCGACCGCCCAAGATCCCTGTGGGATTTTCTGTTTGTTTATAGTGGTTCCTGTATATAAAATATAAGTGAAAATAATATATTAAGAAAGTTTCTTGGAATTTGTTTAACAAATATCCGGCGTCTACTTATCTCCGTTGTTCCCCATGTTTCCTCCCCTGTTGATAATTTTTCGCGGCAAATTATATGGTTGCGGCAGTTTCAAAATGAAACGAGCGGCGCGAATATTATTATTAAATTTATTGCTTAATCGCCGCTAACCCATAATAAATATTACATATTGTTCGGTTGGTACGCTAATTGCTATCTATGGCACAACGCATAGTAACTTTCTGTCCGGCTCCCGGAAGAGGGGCAATCTTCCGAATAATATTCTTATCCGGAGGGCATCGTTAAACTTATGGACGGATACAATAATATGGAGGGAAAAGGCGTATGTTTCACATGTATCTTCCGATTGCGGGAAGCAGCGTAAATATTGTTTTGATTCTTGGCCTGGGCGGGGTTGTCGGCCTGCTCTCTGGAATCTTCGGAGTCGGTGGAGGTTTTTTAATGACTCCTCTGCTTATTATGTTCGGTATACCACCGACAGTTGCCGCCGCCTCGGATTCTAATCAGATTGTCGGTGCTTCCACGTCCGGCACCCTGGCCCATTACCGTCTGGGAAATGTTGATATGAAAATGGGAACCCTGCTGCTCATAGGCGGGGTCCTGGGTGGAACCGTCGGTGTCCAGCTTATTAAAATATTGCGCGCAAGCGGGCACGCCGATTTTCTTATCAGTATCACCTATGTCATTATGCTCGGTTTTGTCGGTTCTTATATGTTTTTTGAGAGTTTACAAAGTCTGAAGAGCGATAAAAAGGGTGATGTTGAAGAGAAGGTGGAGAGTGTTGAGACGGAGAAAAAGAAATCAATTTTGGGCTTAATAATGGCCGGGCTGCCTTTCCAGACCGAATTTGTTAAGTCCGGGGTGTCCATGTCGGCGTTAACTCCCTTGGTCTTGGGAATTTTTGTCGGTATCCTCGCTGCTATCATGGGTGTTGGTGGTGGTTTTATCATGGTTCCGGTCATGGTCTATATGCTTCGTATGCCGATGCATGTTGTCGTCGGCACCAGCCTTTTTCAAATTCTTTTTACCTGCATAAATGTGACAATTATGCAATCTTATACCAATCATACTGTGGATTTTGTCCTCTCACTGCTCCTTCTTCTTGGTTCAACGGTGGGCGCGCAGTTTGGTACAAAAATCAGCAAGCGACTGCGGGGTGATCAGTTGAAAATTATTCTGGCCAGTCTGGTGCTGTTGGTAATGGTTAAAATGTTATTTGGTCTGTTAATGACTCCATCCCTTATGCTCTCCTATGCAGGAGGTCACTGATCATGATAAATTATCGTAAAATTACACAGTTGTTTGGGTTTTTAACTTTTAGTTTGGCATTTTTAGTTACGCCGTCTTTGGTGATGGCCCTGCAGATCTTCCCCGCCGGGGTGTCCATTGGTACCACATTTAACGGCACGGATGTTGTCATCTCGGGGGAGGTTGCAGGAAACGAAGAGGCGGTTGTACAGATTGTCGGTGATAAAACCGAGGCCCACTTCAAACAGGCGGGCAAGGTTGGCGGGTTTCTCTGGATGACGGTTGCCCACCTTTCTTTGTCCGGAGCCCCTTCCGCTTATTTTGTCTATCTTCCCCATACCTTAAGCGAATGGCACCAAAAAGGGGATAAACGATGGTCCGCCCTTGGTCTCGATTACAGTGCCCTGCAAAAAGACATTTCCATTGAACCCGAGCAGGATGATGCGGATACAATTTTTCAAGACTTTTTAAAGCTTAAAAATGGTCACGATCTTTACCAGATGGTGGAAGACGGAGTGACGTACACGGATTTGGAAAATAATCGCAGGCAGTTTAAGACCAAGGTTTCTATCCCTGCGGATATGCCCCGTGGTGTCTACAAAGTCAGGGTATTAAAGATAAAAAACGGAACGGTGGCAGGTGAAGAGACGGCTGAGTTATCCGTTCGTCTGCAGGGATTTCCCCTCTTTATATCAAATATGGCATATAACCGAAGTCTTTTGTACGGGATTCTATCGGTGCTCATAGCCATTGGAGCTGGTTTTTTCATGGGTATGGTGTTTAAAGACAAGGGAGGAGCACATTAACGACTAACGGTTCATTATTACACCTGAATTTTTGTAATCGACAGGGGCGGGGTTTTCGCCCATCTGTTGGAGATATGGCGTATTAACGCTGCCAATGTATAAAGTAGTTTATCTTGTTGATAACAGGGATTATTCGCAGGAATCGTGCAGGATTCAGGTTGTAATTTGAGCTCAATGGTCGGCTGTGCGGATTATGGTGGCTAAAGAAAAGGGTGTATTTACACATTTTTTTGAAAAGATAGGTTTGGCAAAGCAACACACCCTATCTTTTCCTGAGTTATTCTCTCACTTTAAACAGGTGATTGCCGAGAATAATCAGGCCCTGGAGATCATGGCGGATATGGGGGAAAAATTAAGTGGAGAATATATTTTTGACCATAATTATATCCAGTCGACCACTACCGCCATAGCCGATAGCGTCTTTAGAATGATATATCACCTTGACTGCATGGCCCCGAAAAATTTTAAGGGGCTGTTTCCGGTAATCAGCAGAATTCGTGCCGAACTGGAAAGTGAGCTTCAAGGGGTGCTGGTGATCCCCGAGGGTGATTATGTTATTGGCTATGAGGCCATTGACGATACCTTGGAAACCCTGGTGGGCGGGAAAAACGCCCATTTAGGTATTATTGCAAATGTTCTCGGTCTTAAGATACCGCCGGGTTTTGCCATTTCGTCCCGCTGTTTTGATGTCTTGATTCGCCAGGGCGTGATAGCCGAACAGGTTGCCTCCCTGTTGTCTGACTGGGAAAATGAGCGCATCGAGACCTTGGACGCTTCCAGGCAGATAACGGATTTGATCCACGGGCTTAGTCTGCCCAAGGAGATACGCAGGTCAATAGAGCAGGGCGTGGCGCAAATTACCGCTAAAAGCAGTGCCGGTTCGGGTGAGGTTGTTAATTTTGCCGTGAGGAGCAGTGGTATCGGTGAGGACAGCGAACATAGTTTTGCCGGGCAATATACAAGTCTACTTAATATAAACAGCAGGGCGGTGCCGGAGGCTTATAAAAGAGTGCTTGCCAGCCTCTATTCACCTCGAGCCATGGAGTACAGGCGCACGAAGATGATAAAGGAATCTGAAGCGGTTATGGCCGTCGGCTGTCAGCAAATGATTCCCGCCAAGATAAGTGGTGTCGTCTATACCATAGATATTTTTGATCTTGAGAAGAGTCAGTTGCTTATCACCGCCTTGCCCGGATTGGGGGCCAATCTGGTCGGCGGTCGACAGCCCGCGGATAGGTTTATGGTGGCCCGTACTCCTCCCTATGCCATTACCGGTATGGAGATCGTCCATAAAAAAGAAATTCTTGGTATCGGCCCCACGGGTAAAGGTATTGCCACCCAGCCCCTGGCTCCGGAGTTAAGGGATAGACCCAGTCTCAAACTGGAGCAGGTTCGTCAGGTTGCGGAAACGGCGCTGGCCATGGAACAATACTCAAAACATCCCCAGGATATTGAATTTGCCATAGATAAAAATGATGAACTGGTCATTCTCCAAGCAAGGCCGCTTAATATCCATAACAGTGGTCCCAAAATGGTTTGTGATCTATCGTCCATGGAACTTGATTATCCGGTTATCATGGAAAACAAGGGAGATATTGTCCAGGAAGGTGTGGCAATGGGCATTGTTTCCATAGTCAAAAAAGATTCCGATCTTGAAAATATCCCCAAGGGGGCGATCCTTGTAGCCCATTTTTCCTCCCCTAACCTGGCCAGGGTAATTAAAAAAATTAATGGAATAATAACCGATGTGGGCTCTCCGATTGGTCATCTTTCCACCATCAGTCGGGAATTCAGGATACCGATGTTGATAAATTGCGGCGATGCGACAAAAATTCTTGAAGAAGGCCGGGAAATCACCCTCGACTGTCTGGATAACCGTATCTTTGCCGGTTTTAATACCGAGTTATGCCATTATGAATTTGGTGAAGAAACTTTTGAAGAAACATATGAATTTAGATTATTACGCCGTCTTTTTAAAAAGATTTCACCGCTGAAACTGGTTGATCCGGAGGATAAGAACTTTACGCCGGAATCGTGTACCACCCTCCATGATCTTGTTCGTTATGTCCATGAGCAGTCGGTACAGGTACTTATTAACAAGAATTATATTAATGATTCACATTTTAAAAATTATTCAAGAAAATTAAAACTTGATATTCCCCTTGATTTAACCGTTATTGATTTTGCCGTAAAACACCAGGTGAAGAGAAAGGAGATTTCCCTGGATGAAATTGAATGTCCGCCTCTGAAAATTTTTATTCAGGGTATGTGTTCGCCGGGGCTCTGGGCGAATAATCCGGTCAATATCGATTTGCGCAGTTTTATGTCGAGCATGACCCGGACATTTGCATCTGATGTGGCGGATCCTCGTTTTGTCGGGCAAAACCTTGCCGTGGCCTCGGGGAGTTACGCCAATATCAGCCTCCGCCTCGGTTATCATTTTTCCATGATTGACACCATAGCATCGGAAAAAATTGATGAAAATTATGTTTATTTTCGATTCTTCGGCGGGGTAACAGACAAGACAAGACGATCGAGGAGGGCCCAGTTTATTCAAGCCATACTTTCCTTTAATGACTTTATGACAAATTCTAAGGGAGATCTTATTGTGGGCAGGATAAAGGGGGCCGATCAGGATCATATTTTGAACAAAGTATTTATTCTTGGTGCGTTAGTATCATATACTCGACAGCTGGATGTCAAGATGGTAAGTGACGGTGCCATGATGCAGTTTACGGAAGAGTTTCAACGTATTTTGGTGGATATTGGTCATAATAACTATACGTGACCGTCCGCTGTCCGGATGTTGCGGGGGGTGGTCCCCCGAAATTGCTAACCAGGGGAATAGCTGATGAGAAATTTCCCAACACATCAAGAGGGTATATATGAGTACCAGTAGACAGATTAATATCTTACTGCTTGATGATGAACCGATTGTCTCCAAACGCTTAAAACCCGCTTTGGAACGTAAAGGATATTACGTTGAATCATTCATCAGGAGCATTGACGCATTCAGCCGCTTCCATGAACATCAATTTGATCTGGTTATTACCGATCTGAAGATGGAAGGTATTGACGGTATGGAGTTTTTAACAGAGGTAAAAAAACTAAAGCCCCAGACCGAGGTTATTGTGATAACAGGTTTTGCAACCATGGAGACGGCCAAGGAATCGTTTCAACAGGGTGTTCTCGATTTTCTGGCCAAGCCGTTTAAGTTTAAAGAGATGCAGGAGGCCGTGGCCAAGGCGGTTAAACGTATTGAAGAGCGTAAAGACTGAAAAGACAACATCTTTATATAGGAATAATTATGAATGTTTTATTATCACTGGGAAACGACCTGGCGTCCAGCGTTGCCGTTCGTTACCTTTCACAGCAGGCGGCCAAGGTGTCCATGAATATCCAGCCTCTTCATATCGAGGAGGAGAAGAAACACTTTTCTCTGGGTACGGGCTGGGTAAAGGATACCTGGCGGGACACGGTGGTCAGTTCCAGCCAGGATGAGATCAATAATTTTATCCGTAACGAAATCAGGTTTTGCCGGAGCCTCTCCTCCGCTATTACCAGGATAGGTAAAAGGGAAAAGCAGACAGTCAAGGAGATCCAGAACGGAAATTATCAGCTCTACGCCATGGGCATGTTGTCCTCTTCTTCAACCAAAAATTTTTATTCTCTATTGAAGGACGGGTTGATGGAGCAGGTAAGCTGTCCGATATTGCTTATTAAAAATTTATGTGATTTTAACAGTGTGACCTTTCTGTGCCGGGATGGACTGAATATAAAGAAAATGATACGCGATTACCTGCAATTATACGCAAAAGCAGATGTTGAGTTGCACCTTGTCCATATCGAACCGGGGGCAAAAGAGACCGATCTTGTCAGATCGGAGGAAGTACCCGATTATTTGCGCGGCGCCGCAAAGACTCTGGAGGCAGGCGGTTGCGCACCGGCCACTCTGTCGACTCTTCGGGGAGAGCCCCAGCAGATAGCCGGGACTCTCAAAGATCAGGGTATGATAGTGTCTGTCTTCGATAAGGACAGGGATAGGCAGGATTCGTTTTTTGATATTTTGGCCCATGTACCAACGGTCGTTCTGCTCTTCTGGGCATAGTTGGCGTCGGGTCATTAACCCCGGAAAACGGGATAAATGGTTTTGGTGGAATATTATTGTGCCCAAACCAAATAAAATTTAGAGGCGTTAACAGCGGAGGACGGATGTGCCGCTGCTAAGGGGAGTGAGATATGAAAATTATCGTTGCTGTCGACAGTAATCCTTGCAGTACCCATGTGGCCTATGAAGTGGGTAAGCTTGCGGTCAATACCTGGGCCGATATTACCATCATGGGTGTTCTGCCACCGGCGGATGATGGTGCGGAGGCCAGGAAGAAACTGGAACAATGTCTGGTAAAATACCGGCGTATTATATTGGACTGTTATACTGCGGATTCATGTCCTTACAGTAAAGATGCGGTTGAAGAATGGCATGAGACGGAGGATGGGTATGTTCGGGCCGGTACCGGGGGTGGTTTGAAACAGTTGCAGCTGCTTATTGCCCGTGGTTCGGAGGCCCAGGAGATATTGGAATTTAATCAACGCTCCGAGAGTGATCTTATTGTTATAAGTTGTGATAAGGATTCCGGTTGTGTGTGGCAGGCGGGGCAGGTGCCCATGAAAGTTGCCACGGAGGCGAGCTGTTCTGTGCTGGTTGTGAAGGAGACAAAAGAACCTGAGCAGGTTGTCTGCTGTCTCGACCATGATCATGTTACTCAATATTCCTTGGAAATGATCAACCAGCTGGTGACACTGTACGGGGCTGAACTTAAGATTGTCGGTATTGCCGACAGTGCAAATCTTAAAGAGAATATTGAGCAGAAAATGCAGCAGTTATTAAAATATTATAATAAATTACAGTTGACGCCATGGCTTGAAGTCGTTGATGGTTCCGCCCTGTCGTCATTTATTTCAACGGAAGCCAGGAAAAATCTTGTGGCGCTGTGGGTTGGGCCTACATCTTTTCTTAACAGGTTTTTTCCGAAGAAGCGTATCCAGTCGTTTATCAGTGATTCTCCCTCTTCGGTACTGTTGTTGAGGTAAGGGGGTGGTGGTGTGATCTGCCACCATCCTTTGTACGTGGAGTGGAGACTGGTATTGTCGCAACAAAGTTCAAAAATTTTCGGTCTGGTTTTTTGATCAATCCTTTAGTCGATTATATTATAAAAGGTATTGATATGGCTGTTTTTGTTTTTAACCGGTTGCGTAAAAATCACCTCTTTTAGTCCATGGGTTTTTATCAGTTGCGCGGATGTTTTTTGTCGTTGTTCATCGCTGCTCCTAAGGCGGCCGTCAAGGTTGCCGATGGTTACAATATTGTCGTGGATGGCGACCGTTGCCTTTGGGGCGTGATTGACGATTTTGGCGTGGATACCGGCGAGCAGGGTCTTCTCCCGTAGCTGTCGAATGGATTCAGGCGTGGTGTTGAACCGACCTTTGCCGATGACGGCTGCAAGAATATCCACCGCATCTTTGACCGTTATCGTGTCAATATTGAGAACCATATCGTAGAGACTACAGTCCCAGGTATCTTTACCGTAAAGTTGAAGGCCCCATTTCCGCCGCTCCTCATCGTCTTTTTTCAGGACATAGCGGGCCTCTTCCGCCGAGCAGTTTTCCCGTTTCATCTCTTCTTTTATACGGTTTTCCATATCGGAAATTATTCGTACTTTAAAGGCATGGGCTGTATCCTGGAGGAAAAAATGACCGGACAGCCCGTGGTAGACAATGTTGTCCTTGGCCATATGGTTGAGAAAGGCGGAACGAAAATAACTTATATACCGTTCCTTACCGTGGCTGAAGCGGTCAAGGATGGATGGCGCATCATGCAGGGCCTTGACCAGCCTGATTTCGGGGATGGAAAATTCTTCACATGTTGCGAGCAGAATATCGCGGGAGACGCATTCATAACCGAGTTTTTGCGCAAGTGCCTCTGCCACGTCTTTGCCTCTACTGTAAGATCCCCTCGAAATAGTTATAATTGCCACTTTTCACTCCTTCTTTTGTTTGCTTAATAGAGGATGCGTAATACAGATACACTGTACATTTCTTCAAGAAAGTAAATAGAGGCAATTTTTTAATTCCAGGCCCCGCGTTTTTTATTACAGCCTTTACGAGTAAGGTATTAAATCGAGGCGCTTGATTCCTGCATCCGTGTAGTAAAAAGATAAAAAAACGAGCTGAAATCTCATGTAAACGCTGTGGCGCAAAAATGGAAATTATCTGTACAATGATACGACCGACCCGGGTAAAGGTCGTTGTTTTTTTAATATAAAAAAAGAGAGTAAATTCGTTATGTGAGGATATTTTTTCATATGTTATACGTGTAAGATTTAAGTTTTAAAATCAAAAATAATATGCTAATATATTCAAACAAGCGTTAGTTTGGTTGCATTGATTGTGTGGTATTTCAGGAGAGGGATTGTGGCTGAAGTGGAGTTGACAAGAAAGGAAATAATTTTAAGAGAGGCAGCGCATCTTTTTCGCGAGAAGGGATATGCCGGTACGACTTTGCGGGGCCTTGCGAAAAGGGCTGGCGTGCAGGGCGGCTCGATCTATTATCATTTTTCCTCCAAGCAGGAGATTTTAATGATGATCATGGTGGAGACTATGACAAGTCTGATCGAGCGGGTTCGGCTTGAGATTGACGTGGGCGAGACACCACTGGAGAAACTGCGTAATGCGGTAAAATTCCACATTGAATATCACACAAATGACAGGGATGAAACCTATGTCGCCGATGCGGAACTTAGGAGCCTTGAACCTGAAAACCATCAAAAAATTGTAGAGATGAGGCGGAGCTACGAACGGATCTTTCGCGATATCCTCCGGGCGGGCATTCACCAGGGTTGTATGGAAATCAGCAATGTTCCCCTAGCTGCAAGGGCGCTGTTGCAGATGTGTACCGGAATTTCTTACTGGTACTCTTCGTCCGGCCCAGATTCCATCGACACCATAGTGGATTCCTACGTAAATCTGTTTCTTTACGGACTTTGTGGAAAAATTAATGGAGGGGATATTTAATGACAATAGAAAATAGAAGCGGTGGCAATCCCTTTGGTTGTCATCGTGTTACAGCCCCCTCCGGTGTATTGCCGCAACCGGCTGAGAAGCTGGATAATAATTTTGATATCCTCTGGGATAACGAGCTGCTGGTGGATGTTGATTATCTTAATATTGATTCGGCCAGCTTTACCCAGATCAGAGCGGAGCAGGATGATGATGAGGAGGCGATCTGCAAACGAATTCAGGAAATAGTTTCAAACCGTGGCAAGATGCATAATCCTGTTACGGGATCCGGTGGCATGTTTATCGGCAGGGTGGCGGCTGTCGGGGAAAAATTACGGGAAAAATGTGAGCTGGTAGCGGGTGATAAAATTGTCAGCCTGGTCTCTCTTTCCTTGACCCCTTTGAAAATTGACCGGATTATCAGGCTAAATAAAAAAACCGACCAGGCGCAAATAAAAGGCCGTGCCGTTCTCTTTGAAAATTCACTTTATGCCCGGATGCCGGACGATATCCCCGAGACCCTGGCCCTGGCCGTGCTCGATGTTTGTGGCGCTCCGGCGCAGACTGCGCGCCTGGTGCAGGTCGGGCAGACGGTGGTGGTCGTCGGCGCCGGTGGCAAGTCCGGTCTCCTCTGTTGCTGGGAGGCCAGGAAGCGGGCGGGGATAAACGGTCGGGTAATCGGTATTGAGTATTCCGAAGAGGGGTTGCAGGCGCTTGGCTCCCTTAATCTATGTGACGAGGTGATACGGACGGATGCGCGTAACGCGCTGGAGTGCTACGGGGCAATTTTATCCTGTACCGATGGGCGGCTGGCCGATGTGGTGATTAACTGCGTCAATATTGATGATACGGAATTGTCCTCTATTATGATGTGCCGACAGCGGGGTAAGGTCTATTTTTTCAGTATGGCCACCTCTTTTACCAAAGCGGCCCTTGGCGCGGAGGGGATAGGAAAGGATGTAGATATGTTGGTGGGTAATGGCTATGCCCGTGGGCATGCGGAGTACGCCCTGGATATTCTCAGGGTGTCAACGGATCTCCGTGCCTTTTATGAAACGTATTATGGGTTAGGTTAAGATTGTGCGGAGACAGGGGAAAAGGCGATGAAAAAATATAGAACGGTTGATTACCGGGAGATGGCACTCTTTAAGGATGTGGAGCAGGAAGAATGGAATGATTGGCGCTGGCAGTTGCGTAACGCTATTCGTGATATTCCCACCCTTAAAAAAATAATGAAGATCGATGCGGAGGAGGAGGCCGAACTGGAAAAATGTCTGGGCCGTTTTAAAATGGCGATTACACCCTATTATGCCTCACTCATAGAAAAGGATTATCCAAGGGGGGTGAT
>CAZQOD010000069.1:0-17672 GCA_964594945.1 uncultured Desulfopila sp. | reverse complement strand
TATTCCCACCTGGGTTCTGGATATTTAACCGGGGACGACCGTTGTTATAAAATAATATTTATCCCTTGTTTTGCGTTCGTTGCGGACCATGGTCATCGTAAGAACGGGCTTGACTTTTGCCGGTTGTGTTATGGGCGATTGCCCGACGATCCGCACCTTTCAAGCATTGTCGTTCAACCATTTTTCCAGAGGGATGGGAAAAAGATAACACCGGGCCGATTCTGTGCCTGTATATAAATTATTGATCTCCCTACCCTGTTGAAATACGGAAACAGGTTTATCGGATGAGACAACTACGACTATTGTTTCGGGGTTGTGGGCGGTAAAGCGGAGGGCTGAGTTATATCTTGCGCCGCGGGCACGGTCTTCGTTGTTTACTCTTTTGCCGTCCAGTAGACAGGCAAAGGCGTGGAGGTGCAGGTCGTCTCTGATAACAAGTGCCCCGTCGACCTTGGCCAGTGCCGCTGCAAGTTCAAGGTTGTCCATGTCCCGCAGGTCTATGGGGGGGTTGATGTTTTGTCCCGAAATTTCCGTGGGATGGGCGGCTAGATCCATAACAAATGTGCAACCGAATTCCTTATCTTCAGCATTATGAACCAGGGCGGCGATAATTTTGAATATATCGTTTCTAAGGGTGGGTTTACAATCAAAGTCCAGTAGAGCTTCTTCAACTTCAAAGAGTTTTGCCCTATGGGTGTCGGCACTGTAACAACCATCCTGGAAACTGCAAACCGGATCGTTATTTACGCTGAGGTAACCGGATTTTCCGTGAAAATCGGCGGTAATATGGAAGTGAGACGGTTTTTCTGCGGTGATTCCCACTATATTTACGCCATCTGATACGAGGTTTCTGCGGGAGTGTTCCACAGCCTGTAATAGTTTTCTCACATGCTTGAAATTACCGAGTGAGGGCCGCTCGCAACTGAGAAATTTGGCCAGAAAAGTAACAGAATTTAACAGGGTCGGCTCTATAAAAGTCAAAGAACCGTAGGGCCTGGCTCCTTCTTCATTTGTTTTGGATATTCCAATAATCGCATCCAGGATGGGGTAGATGCGTAAATGACTGTCGAGACCCAGTATTAGCTCCATTTTGTCGATGATACAATCACGCACCGCATGGGTTGCATACTCTTGAAGGAAGTTGCCGGAAATACCTGTATACAATGTACTGCCGTTGGCAACATCGTGGGAAAAACGTAAAACAGCATGTTCCAGCCAACATTCTATCGGTTTAATGGAACATATATTGGGATGATGCTCGGTGAACCACATCTGGTAATATACCGGACAGGAACTCCCCCCGTTGGAAATGAGACCGTCAAGCATAAGGTTCGGGTGGGGTATAATGTGGCTAAATGATTGTTTTGGCTCAATGGCGGGGCTGGGGTGTTTGCGCCAAGCGCTATCTTCCAGATACAGGGCCTTAAGCTTGGGTTCGTAACCCTGTAAAAGATTTTGGGGATCACAGATAGAAAGCGGATCATTTTTTGTGATTGAGAAAATTAACGCGGCTCTGCTGGTCCTGGAAAAGAGGGATAAGCCTTCCCGTAATCCCCCCAGGGTGTCCCGGACGCATCGGCTTATAAATAGGTTTTTTGACACCTGCAACCTCTGCTTGGTCATTTATAGTGAAGGAAGAGGATAGATTGTATACCATCCATGACCATACCACGCAATGTTGTTAAGTTAAACAGGATTTATTTGATCTGACCATGGGGAGTCGGCCTTGGTCGCGACGGGTGGCAGGGAGCTGATTCGGCTTAAATCTATTTTACGGCCTGAAATGTACTTGGTTCATCCGACCGCCGTTTGGCGTGTTGAAGCGAACCACGGTATCGATACTTCCCATCAGTGGACGGTCGAGGTTGGTCGTCAAAATTAACCGGCCGGGGGCCGGATTTTTAAACAGCCATTTGATGATGCCTTTTTCCCTGTTAATTTTTTTTGCACCGGGGCTGGTGCCGGTAACGGTGTTTTGTGAAGAGATAAACTGTTCAACTATGAGTGCCCGCGGAGCCGGTGTTCCGATGTCAAGCTGGAGGATAATCTGCGGCCCGGACGCACTTAAATAGGTACCGGACAGTGTATCCGAGGCAAAGACATAACCTGTACATATGGAAAAAAACGTTATTATTGCCGCGATTAACTTTGCGGGACAGGGAGGAATTCTAATAAATTGGTAACACATTGGTGTTCTCCAGTTGTTGATTTGGCAAGTGGTGGCGCGGGGGCACTGGAAAGGGAGTACGTTCTAAGGCAGACAAGCTGCAAGTAAGTGCCTTGGAGGTATCTAACTATTTTCGCGGTTAAATACCATTCTTCATTTGTTTGTTTTTTTGATAGCAATTATGGAGTATGGCACTAAAAAACAGTTGCACTCTCCGGATCTTCATGTTCCCAGCGTATACTCATTCAATAATTTCAAAAGTTGACTTTTTGCCGTTCCATCTGTAGCCCGATCCCAGCCATATCTCTTCTATTTCGTCAATATAATTATTAATTTCACTTACGTCGCTGTACATATCATAGACTGCCAATATCTCATTGTCGGATATGATATTGTTCTTGTCCGCGTCAGCCCAATGGTATCTGCTGATGATCGTAGAATTGTTTCCTCCCGTTGCAGGTGGTGATTCGGTACCGTGTCCAATTGCCGTCGTTCCGTTGAAATAGACAACTTCATTATCATCGCCTTCAACTGTAATTATATAGGCGAAAACAGCTGTGCCGGTGATTTTTTTAAGCCACTTGATGGTTTTATTGTTTGAGCCGACAACGTTGGTTTTTGGGGAAACTTTTAAAACAGTACTGTTTGGAGGGATATTTTCGCGAATTATTAGGGCGGTTGACAGTTCGGCTGCCCCGTTAATTTTGATTAATATGGGGAACGGTTGCCCCGATGTGCAGTGGGGTGGAATAATCCTTTCCGCAGAAAATGTTGCTGTATAGGTGGGGTGAGTGGCGTATTTTAAAAACGCTATAAAAACCGTCAGTAGGAACATGGACAACAAAACCAAGGGCCATGTTTTTTTCAAAGTGTACGCAAGGGGGGGGGGTGCGACGACGGGAGCCGTATTTGGGTTCGGATCTTCGTTATCGTGATCTTCTGATGTTTTCTCAAGTAGTTCCTCGAGTGGAACATTCAGCGCTTCGGCTAGTTTAATGCCGTTTTCTCTTTTAATACTGGGATAGCGCCGATTTTCCCAGCGGGATATGGTGTCGGTGGTAACCTGAACGCTTGTGGCCAGATAGAGCTGGGTTAAGCCCTGTTTTTCGCGCAGGGTTTTGATGGCGGCCCCGTCTATTTTAATCATACTCATGGGGCCTGGCAATTCTGAATCGACCATGGTCATATCTATGAAAATTCTTGTTCCCGGTTAACTTAACGACATACCTTATATAACAGTTAATAATGTTCTCTTAAAGAAGAAATATCGGTCCTTAAAACGGGCAAGCTTCTTAAGTCCAGTCAAAACGAGCGATATTGTCGAGCGGGTCTATTTTGACGATTTTGATTTTTACGTTGGTATTAGGGGATAAACCCTGTGCGCCGTTTGTGGGCAGATCAATGTCCATCATGGTCTCGGTGAGAAGGATCTTGGTTCGTTTCGGTCCAACCTGGATAATAAGGCCGTTGATAATTTGTTCTTCTTTTTCGGCAAGGTACTTTAAAAGCCAGTAACGTTGTCGTTGTTGTCGGACATTGTTTGCAGTGGTAATGGTGCGGGTGAGAACAGAATTAAAATCCTTGCACATTTCCTCGGTAAAACAAGGTTCCTGTCTCCTGACAATGGAGTTTAACTGGTGCTGCATAACAAGGTCAAGTAACCTTCTGATGGGGGAAGTCACCGTTGAATATTGGCTGACACCCAGCCCGCTGTGGGGTTTTGCCACGGTGGAAAGTTCGCCCCTGGGGAGTTGCTTTCTCTGTAATGTGTTTTGGAACAGATCATCATCATCGCCGTGCACTATTCTTTTCTGCAGTTCGGGCTGTGATCTGAAAAGACCGGGCACCATACGATCAGAAATGAATTTGGCCGCTTCCTGATTGGCAAGAATCATCATTTCAGAAACTATGGTACGGGCAGGAGTGTCACTCTTTCCGAGACTTACATGGACTTTACCCTGGTGATCAATAAAAATGTTTACATCCGGGAAGGGTAGGAGAAGGGCGCCATTTTCAAGTCGTTTCCTGCGTAATTTTTTACGAATTTTATTTAAAAGCCGGATCTCGTGATCCGTATCAAGCATTTTATCAACTTCGTCGTAGGTCAATCGTCTTTTAACCCTGATGATTGATGGAAATATCTTGACTTTTAATACTTCGACATCTTCAGATAAAAGAATCATGAAACTGAAAGTTGCCCGTATCTCGTCCTGAATAAGGCTGCATATACCCTGGGATAAATGTCGTGGTAACATCGGTACCTGTCCCTCTGGGAAATATATCGAGGTACCCCGGTGCATCGCTTCTAGGAATAAAGGATCGCCGGGGCGTACATAATGGGCGACGTCTGAGATGTGTATACCGACAAGATAGTTACCGTCCTGCTCTTCAACGGTCAATGCATCGTCAAAATCGAGGGTGGTGGGGCCATCAATTGTAATTGGGGATAAATTAGTGAGATCTTTTCTGAATTTATCAGTAAAGAGTTCATCTTGTCCCCGTTGCAGAAGTAATTCCGCCTGTTGTCTGGCTGCAAGGGAAAAGTTGACGGGCAGGGCGTGGCGCAGGAGGGGAATATTTTCATGGGGTGACCAGATACCGGCCTTGACCATAAGGTGGAAGGGATCGTGGGTTTTGTGCAGACCTGCTTCTTTAAGGATCTTTCTGGCGGTTTCTGATTCGGCGGCATCGTTGCCGTTTAAATAGAAATCCTTAATAATAGCCAAGGTCTCCTGGATTAGATCGGGCAATTCCCAGGAAATTTCCGTGGCAACCATTAAGGATTGGAGAGCTTTGGCGCCCTCGGTTATCAACTGTAAACGTTTTTCTTCTTTACGACGCTGTATTTTAAGTTGTTCAACCTGTTCTGGACTGTTTGCCAGGACAAATCCTTCCTTAAATTTAAAATATAGTTTATCGACAAAAATACTGCGAAGTAACGCAGAGATAATATCATCGTTTACTTTTTCGCCAAAACATAGTTCGGCCAGGAACGAGGGTTTAAACGAACGGTCGGTTTCTTCGGATACCAGCTCCCATATTTCTTCCAAATCTATTTTTTCCATCAAGTCAAGGCGTCTCCGTGCCGTATCCTTGAGGAGGTTTATTATTGATTCTTTGCCACAGTCCGTCGCATGGAGTTGCTGGGAGCTATGTACAACTCGGGACAGGGGAAGGTTTACTTCCCTGCCATTTTGGTTAATGAGGCGAAGTCGTTTGGTTTGGCTATCCGTCACCAGAGCACAGATAAATTTGCCGTTATCCAGGTATTCTATGAGGTTTCCTGATACAATCATCGGGTTGTTTGGGTCCAATATATAAAAATGTCAGCACAGTGGTATAGTAGAAAAACCCAGGGCTGACATAGATGAATTTATTTTATACTTTTGTAACCAATGTAACTAACTTAAAGTTTAAGTCCTGTTTCAACCTTGTCCGGGGGACGCTGTAAACCCGACCAAGGACGGTACTTTACATATCATTTTGCTATTAGGTTAATGACATTGCTTTCGTAACTGTAAATATATGTGGTGATAAACACATATATTTACGAAAAACCACGATGTTAAACAAATTGTAAATCCCGGACAAGTTCCGGTGACAGAAAAAAATATTGTCATCCAGCGCGTATTATAATTTTTTCCCTTTTCTTTTGCATATGTTAAATGAAATTAACTAAGGCTAGTATAGTGTGGATTAGCAATTTCTACACATTTATTCTGCATCTTTTTTTTAAATATTATACGTTCGGAGATGGAAACATTAATCCATGCGAGTTGTCATTATTTTAACATATTGATAATAAAGAATAAATTCATATATAATACGCATGTAACTTATAAATCAGGACTAGATTACAACTTTGTCGGACCGAAAAAAAATCATAATCCATGAAAATTTCAGAAAATTACGTAAAATCGGGAATGGTGGCCATTGTTGGCCCACCTAATAGTGGTAAATCTACATTATTAAACCATTTTCTTGGTCAAAAGATCTCAATAGTAAGTCCCAAGCCTCAAACGACCCGCAATCGTATTGCCGGAATTGTCAATGAAACCGATTATCAGATCGTTTTTCTGGATACGCCCGGCTTACATCAGTCCCGTGAACCGTTGAATGTGGAAATGGTGAAAATTGCCATGGAAAGCCTTGCGGAGGTGGATCTGGTTCTTTTTCTGGTTGACGTATCGTTACCGTTGCCTGATAAGATCAAAAAACAAAGCCGCGCGGAATTGGCAAGCTATCTTGCAAAAATTAATTGTCCTGCAATTATGGTTTTAAATAAAATTGACCTTGTTGATCGATTGACGGTCTTGCCGATGATAGATGTATATAATAAATTATTCCCTTTTCATGCCGTAATGCCTCTTTCCGCATTAAAGGGCGAGGGTACAGGCGGGTTATTGGAAGAAATTTTAACCTTATTGCCAACGGGCCCCAGGTTGTTTCCCGAAGATATTCCAACGGATGCCACGGAAAGATTCTTATGCGCCGAGATCATTCGGGAGAAGGTATTTCTCCTTACCGGTCAGGAGATTCCTTATTCCACAGCGGTGTTAATTGAATCGTTTAAGGAAAATGAACGGAAAAAATTAATAACCATCCACGGGGCGATAATCCTTGAAAAGAATTCACAGAAAGGCATAATTATCGGCAAGGGTGGTAAGAAGCTAAAAACAATCGGTATTGCTGCAAGAAAGGATATAGAAGCCCTTCTTGGTTCCAAAGTGTTGCTTAAATTATGGGTTAAGGTGAAAAAAAACTGGAGCAAGGATGAAAGATTTCTCAAGGAACTTGGTTTTTTACCCCAAAAGCAAAGATCATAACCGCCGCAGATACTACTTCCCCACATTTTTGAACTCTGAAAAAAGGTTGAGGCTCTTTAAAATATTATACGCGGTCAACAATTGATTGTCTTCCTTCAATATTTTTTTCAGCCTGTTGCTGTTACCATGTTTTGAAGTTTTATTTTTTTCTTCGCCAAGGCCGGGAAGATGATTGGCAAGATCCGCTTCTTTTAGCTGTCTTTTCTTTGGACTATTGCTTTCAGGAATAGTGGGGATGAAAGGTACGTTGACATCCGGAGTGATTCCCAGGGCCTGAATTGATCTGTTCGAGGGAGTGTAGTACTGGGCTGTTGTCATTCTCAGCCCAGCCCCGTCCGGTAAGGGAATGATTGTCTGCACTGACCCCTTGCCGAAGGTCTGGGTGCCGACGATTATGCCCCTTTTATGATCCTGAATTGCCCCCGCAACAATTTCCGAGGCGCTGGCCGACCCCTCGTTTACCAAAACCACGAGCGGATAGTCGTACCCGGAGCCGTTATTATGTGCCTTGAATATTGTGTTTTGGTCTGACTTTCTGCCTTTTGTTGAAACTATTACCCCTGTGTCAAGAAAGATGTCCGAGACGGTTACAGCTTGATGGAGTAGACCGCCTGGATTATTGCGCAGGTCAAGAATAAGCCCGTCTATTTTGTGTTGCAGGGTGAGTTCTTTAATTTTATTTTTTAGATCATTGGTGGTGTGGCTTTGGAAACTGGTGATCCGGACATAGACAAAACCGGGTGAGAGAAAGTGGGCTTTGACGGATTGCAACGGGATAAATTCCCTTCTAATCGTGAAGGTTCTGGGGGTGCTGATTCCCTTTCTGATAATGGTAATTGTAACTTTTGATCCCCGTGGTCCCCTTAGTTTTTTAATTGTTTCGTATGGCCCGAGATTTTTTGTTTTTTGGCCGTCAATTTCGATTATGATATCGTTTGTTTTTATACCGGCCCTGTCCGCTGGAGTATCGACAATGGGGCTGACCACGGTGAGTAAATCATTTTTTATGGTTACTTCAATTCCTATACCCGAGAAACTGCCCCTGGTTTCCTCTTGAAATTCTTTAAAATCTTCCGGAGGCAAATATGAAGAATGGGGATCAAGTGAAAAAAGGAGCCCGCGAATTGCGCCGTTAAGGACCTCTTTGGTGTCTATCTCTTCTATATAATTTTCCTGGAGGATGCTGAGGATATTGGAAAATATTTCAAGTTGTCTGTAGGTGGCTTCTTTTTCAGCTTGAGAAATTTCAGATCGAGCCGGGGTTGCGACAAAGACAGTCGTTACAAACAACAGGAAAATAAATAAATAATTTCTGGTGGAATAGCTCATTTGACCTTCCTGGTTAAGGGTAGTCTACTGGATGATTCTTGTTATAGGTGATCCCTCCTCCGGAGAGAGTTCGTTAACAGTCGTTAATCTGTTTGGATCGAGCCATAACAGGGGGTCAAGAGGTTGTTTTTCGTGACGTATTTCAAAGTAGAGACCTTCATCGAATAATACGGCGGTATCGCCCATTATGCCAATATTATCGCCGGTCTTTACTTTTTGGCCCTGTTTAACAAGGAGGGTTTCAATCCGTGAAGTTACGGTGAAATACTGAAAACCATGGTGGATGATCACCGTATTCCCATAGCCACGTAAATAACCCGAAAAGATAACATCACCGTCCCTTACGGCAATAATTTTTGTTCCGTCCGGAGCTTTTAATTCTATACCGTTGGACTTACGTTCAATACCAAGTTTATTCTTTTTGGTTTGTTGGAAAAGGGTAATAAGGGTGCCATCCACGGGAGGGGGCAGGGTGCCCTTGTTTCTTAAAAAACCTTGTTCATTATAGGCATTTTGAGTTTTTATGGCGACAATGGAGCGGGAAAGTTTCTCAGTGGCCTGTTGCATTTCACGAACTGCCTGCTGGTGGAGTTTGCTCTGGGTTCGGACCTGGGCTAAAAGAGTAGATTTTATTGTCCGTGTTGTTTCTAGAGCCTTGGTTTCCTCGGTTGCGCGTTTTATAAAATCGAGTAAGACCGTTTTTTCCAGATCCAGTGTTCTTTTGGTGCTGGTCAGGGTTTTCAGTGTTTGTTTATAGGAGTTGATTACACTTTGATCATATTTGATAAGGTAGCCGAAAGAGTCGTGGAACTTAAGGAGCTCGGGTAGTGATTTAGCGGAAAATGTTACATTGAGCAAGCCAATATGGCCCATGGTAAAGTAGGCGGTTATACGTTTTTTCAAATGTTCTTCCACCTTTTTCTTTTTGGCGCGTATCGTGGTTAAGGTTTGCTCTTTCTTGTCTATAAGCTGTTGTTGCTTGTTTTTTTTGGTTATGAGCGTGTCTAATTTCTCTTTTTGCCGGATAAGTTTATTGTTTAGAATTTCCAGCTCTTTCAGGATGCTTCTTTCCTCCGCCTTGGACTGGGAGAGCCTGGTTTGCTGAGTGGTGATATGTTTTTGCAGCTGTCTTATTTTTATTCTGAAGTTTGTAATTTCTTCTTCCTTATCAACGGTTCTCCTGGGAAAAGATTCAGCGTGGCAGTTGTTGGAGCCGGGTAGGAAAAATATAGTTGCCGAAATAAAAAAAAGAGTCGGGATAAGAAAAAAAATTATGGACGGAACGGAGAAATGGCGGCGCAGATCATTTTTATTATCAATTCTCGCTGTCTGTGTAGTCATAAAAACCATTAATTCCGTAAAAATTTTTGCATGGTCGAAAAACTTCCCATCGTACAGAGTAGAATTGAAATACAAATGATTGTGATGGTAACGATCGGCGGGAAAAAGGAAAATTCAAAGAGATTTAAAAAGCCGGGGCCGGAAAAGCGAAATTTAATCCATTGAAAAAGTATATACAGGGAGGTGAGTCCCAGGGAAGAGCCGAGCATCCCCTGGAGTAAGCCCTCCAGCAGGAACGGGGTTCTGATATAGTTGTTTGTTGCCCCGACTAGTTGCAATAATTCAAGTTCATCTTGTCTGCCGAGAATGGTCAACCTGATGGTGTAAGCAACCAAGAAAACTGTTGTTAGAATGAGGAGAATGCCGCTTAACAACACAATGATCGAGAGTAATTTAGTGAAATAATAAAATCTTTCAACCCAGTCCTGCCCGTATTGAACCTTTAATGTGCCGGGGAGCCTGGCCAGGTAGGCCGAAAATAATTTCACCTGGTTGAGGCTACGGAGATTTTTAAGCGGAATAACCTCAATGGAAGGAGGTAGAAAATCGGTCGGCATATCGTTCAGCACATCTTTATTTTCGCCGAGTTGTTCCGAAAAACGTTTGTAGGCGTCGGCCCTGGAAATAAATCGTATCTCCTCAACTTCGTCGAAGGTGGTTATTTTTTTTCTCAGTTGTTGCTTGAGTTCGGGGCCCGGTTCTTCTTCCAGGTAGACAATAAGGCTTAGATCGTCGCCCAGCTTATCTCCCAGGTTCAGCATATTGGAGTAGATAAGATAGAAAAATGCGAAAATAAGAACAGAGAGACTGACGGTGAGGAGGGTCATCAGCTGTGACCCCCAGGTCTGTCGCAGGTTTCGTCCAACTTGTCGTATAACAGTGAGCCAGAAACTCATGAAATTATGCCCCCAGCAAGTGAAAATAACCGTCCTTCCTGGAGTTTCATAACTCGATGGGCGGTATGTCGGTATATGGTGTCATCGTGGGTGGCGATGACAATGGTCGCCCCTGCCTTGTTACTATTTTTCAGTAGGTTCATTACCCTTTCCGTGGTGGTGGCGTCAAGATTTCCGGTGGGTTCGTCGACCAGAATTATGGTCGGCGAATTGGCAATTGCCCTGGCCAGGGTTACACGTTGTTGTTCGCCACGGGATAATTCGCCGGTTATGGTATCGTGTTTATCTGATAAACCAAGTTGATCCAGCAGATCACGGACCCTTTTACGGATCAGTTGCGGCTTTTTATAGGAGACCTCCATGGAAATAGCGATGTTTTCAGAAGTTGTTCGATCGGTGAGCAGTTTGAAATCCTGGTAGGCCACGCCAATTTTCTGACGCAGTTTGGCGAGCTTATAGCCTTTTATTTGGTGAATTGGTTGGCCGCCGATTTCGATTAATCCGTTGCTTGGTGTTTCCATGCTGCAGAGTAATTTAAGCAGGGTGGTTTTTCCGGCGCCACTCATGCCGATGAGAAAAAACATTTCGCCGCTGTTAATGGAAAGGGATATCTCCTTTAAAGCGACAATATCGGGCGGATATTTTTTTGAAACCTTAATCATCTCGATTAAAGTTTCTTTCGTATCAATAGACTGTGTATACATGTAAACAATAAACCACGTTTATGAAAAAAATTAACGGGAAAATGTCGAAAATAAGGATGTGCGGTGACCTGCTGCCGTACGGCAAGCGGATATTTCACCTGTGTCTATCCAGAAACGGCTATTGCGGGACAGACACTACCCAAATTCTCTATTCCGAATAATCCCGTTTATCGGATCCAGGAGTTTGCCCCGGAATATGGTAGTTCGACATTGCGAAAACCTAAAAAGCCAGCAAAAATATAAAGTATTTCATTAAGAAACGCAATATGCCATATGAATGTATGTCTTTTTACCGCGATTACTTGCTGTTTAAGGTGTTTTTCGTGGTAATCTACTGCTGCATTGATTGTTACAACAGGCGATTCTTTATTGACGGATCATCCAGGGGAATTTGTTCTTGCAACTTGCACCCCAGTTGTTATTGTTGTCAGTTTCAAAATGTTATGGTGTGCCCACGGTCGCAAGAATATGTGCGCAGGATTTTAACAATATTTAAAACAAGTTTACCCGCAGACTTATGTGGAGGAGATAATCATGGATTACAGGGATACCCTTAATCTTCCAAAGACTCGCTTTAATATGAAAGCCAACTTGGTCCAGAAAGAACCACTTCTTTTGAAACGGTGGGAAAAGGAGGACCTTTACGCGCAGATACAACGGGCATCCGAGGATAAACCGCTTTTTGTTCTCCATGACGGACCGCCGTATGCAAATGGTAATATTCACTTGGGTACCGCTTTTAACAAAATATTAAAGGATATTATTCTCCGTTCCAAGAGGATGGCTGGTTATAATGCGCCGTATATTCCCGGTTGGGATTGCCATGGTTTGCCGATTGAACATAATGTGGACGAGGAATTGGGGGCAAAAAAGAATTCGATTCCGAAACTGTCAAAGAGAAATGCTTGCAGGAAGTATGCAAATAAGTGGATTAAAATTCAGAAAAAAGAATTTAAACGCCTTGGCGTATTGGGGGACTGGGATAACCCTTACCTGACCATTAATTATTCTTATGAAGCAACAATCGCCGGGGAATTTAATAAATTTTTACTGTCTGATTCAGTGATTCGTAATAGAAAGCCCGTCTACTGGTGTTCCACGTGTACAACGGCCCTTGCCGAAGCCGAAGTTGAGTACCATGATCATTCTTCCCCATCCATTTATGTAAAATTTGCGGCAAAGGACAGTTTGGCCGATATTGATCCGTCCCTTGACGCTGAAAATATTTTTTTCGTGATCTGGACCACAACCCCCTGGACACTGCCCGCCAACCTGGCGATTGCCCTGCATCCTGATTTTGTTTATGCGGCCGTGGAAAGCGATGGTGAAATCTGGATTTTAGCGGAAGAACTGGTTGAAAAGGTGATGGAGGAAGTGGGCAGGGAAAATTATTTGCTTAAGGCAACTTTTTCCGCTAAGTCTTTTGAAAACAGGAAATGCGAACATCCGTTTATGGGCAGAACATCCCTGCTGGTTCTTGCAGACTATGTTACGACGGATGCAGGCACCGGTTGCGTTCACACCGCCCCCGGACATGGTGCGGATGATTATCTCACCGGTCTGAGATATGATCTGGATATTCTTTCTCCCGTCAATGCAGAGGGTTTTTATACAGATGACGCCGGTCCCTACAAGGGGAAGAAGGTTCCGGATGTTAATGACGATATCAGCCGGGATCTCCAGCGATCCGGGGCCCTGGTCCATCTTTCTGATATAAACCATTCCTACCCCCATTGCTGGCGCTGCAAAAAGCCTGTTATGTACAGAGCAACCCCGCAGTGGTTTATATCAATGGACAACAATCAGTTGCGGCAAAAGGCCCTTAAATCGATAGAAGATGTTTCCTGGACTCCGGCCTGGGGGATGCAGAGAATACATGATATGGTCGAGGGACGTCCGGACTGGTGCCTTTCCAGGCAGCGTAGCTGGGGGGTTCCCATTACAGTTGCCAGTTGTAAATCGTGCGGTGAAGTATTAAAAGACGAGACTTTTGTAAAGAAAATTGATGAACTCTTTTTAAAGGAGGGTGCAGACGCCTGGTTTAGCCATGATTTAACTGATTTTATTGTCCAGGGTACAAGTTGCGGTAAATGCGGATCGACAGATTTCGAGAAGGAAGAGGATATCCTTGATGTTTGGTTCGACTCCGGTGTCAGCCATGCGGCGGTTTGTGAAAAACGTCCGGAATTGAGGTCTCCCGCCGATCTTTACCTGGAAGGGAGTGATCAACACAGGGGTTGGTTCCAATCTTCTCTACTCACCTCCACCGGCACCCGGGGCCGGGCACCGTTTAAAGGTGTTTTGACCCATGGTTACGTGGTTGACGGTCAGGGCAAGAAAATGTCTAAATCAGTGGGTAATGTGGTGGCCCCCGGCGAGATTATTTCAAAATACGGCGCGGAAATTTTGCGTCTCTGGGTCGCTAGCGAGGATTACCGTGACGATATAAAGGTGTCTGACGAGATTCTTAAACAGGTTTCCGATTCCTATAGAAAGATAAGGAATACCATTCGCTATTTTCTCGGTAATCTGGCTGATTTTGACAATAATATTCACGCTGTTCGCCGGGAAGATCTGCCGGAACTGGATCGTTGGGCCCTGGCAAAATTTTCAGAATTGAAAAATACGGTGGAAAAGTGTTATGAAACCTACGAATTTCATAGTATTTATCATAAGTTGAACTATTTTTGCGGCACGACGATGAGTTCTTTCTATTTGGATATTCTAAAAGATAGACTGTATGTTGCCGGTACCGATTCTCTGCTGAGGCGTTCAGCCCAGACGGTTCTTTACGAGATTCTGGACGGTCTGTTGCGGTTGATGCAGCCTATTCTCTCTTTCACTGCCGCTGAGGCCTGGAATTCGCTACATGGAATAGATGAAAAAGATCCCCTGGACAAAGGTATTTATTTTCAGGAATTTCAGGCAATGGTAACCACTGGGTGTGATGAAAAAATGATGGCCAAATGGGAGAGGCTCATGGCCATACGCTCAGAAATTACTAAAGCCCTTGAGGTGGCCCGTCGCCAAAAGGTTATCGGTCATCCCCTTGAGGCGGAGGTGCTTTTAAAGGCGGATGCAGAGTTGGCCGTCTTTTTACAGGAAGAATGGGATACCATTAAGGAAATATCCATAATATCCGAGCTTTCTATTTTAGATGAGGACGCGCCTGAAAAAGGATGTCGTTACCGCAGCGAAGAAATTATCGGCCTGGTTGTTCAGGTACAATCGGCGCAGGGAGAAAAGTGCGAGCGTTGTTGGATCAGGACGACCACTGTTGGTAAAGATATGGAACATCCCAATATTTGTTTAAGATGTGTAGAGGTTGTTAAAGAAATTGAATCTTCTCTATAAGATATCGTGATTTATTTTTCTGTATTTATCGGAGTGGTTATCGTAGATCAACTGACCAAGTCGTGGTTGTCTTCCTTTCTACGCCTTTACGAGGTAAAGGAAATCATACCCGGTTTTTTTAACCTCGTCCATGTCACCAATAGTGGGGCCGCCTTTAGTATGTTTGCCAATATAAATTCGCCCTGGCGCCACTATTTTTTTCTTGTGATGGGTGGTGTTGCGGTGGCTGGTCTGACTTTTGCCTGTTGGCGGATGCGAAAAAAACATTGGCTTTATTGTTTTGCCCTGGGTCTTATAGGAGGTGGTGCGGTGGGCAATCTCATTGATCGCGTTAGATTTGGTTCGGTGATAGATTTCCTTGATTTTTTTGTCGGTCGGTATCACTGGCCTTCTTTTAATATCGCGGACTCAGCTATTTGTATAGGTGCAGGTCTTTTTTTAATAATAAGTATAACTGATGCCCCAGGGGCTGAATAAGGGATGGATATATGAAAGTTGCGGTTCTTTTTCCCGGTCAGGGATCTCAGTATTTAGGTATGGCAAAGGATTTTATTAATAACGATCCGGAAGCAGGAAAACTTTTGGAAAAAGCAGAAAAAATATGTCAGGTTCCCCTGGGGGAGTTATGCGAAGAGGGACCCATGGAGGAGCTTATCAGGGCCACCAATCTCCAGCCCGCCATTACCCTTGCCAACCTGATCTGCTGGAATGCCTTTCAAAAGTCAATGAATAGTTCTTTACAGGTTTCTTCTTTTGCGGGGCACAGCCTTGGGGAATATTCCGCACTTTGCGCTGCCGGCGTCACCAGTTTTGAAGATACCTTTCGCTTGGTTTCCAAAAGGGGTGCCCTGATGGAGAGGGAGGGTAATTTAAATCCTGGTGGCATGCGTGCGGTTTTAGGCCTATCGATAGAAGATATTGAGGAAGTTATCAAGGATTACAAGGGACCGGGGGTGGTTACCGCCGCGAACCATAATACCCCCCAGCAGATAGTTATTTCGGGGAGTATGGAGGCGCTGGACGATATCGGCCCCGAACTTGAGAAAAAGGGCGGCAAGATTATTCCCTTAAATGTCAGTGTTGCCAATCATAGCCCACTGGTCGCAGCAGCGGTCGGTGATTTTAAGATTTTTATGAATGATATTGATTTTTGTCAACCGGCAGTACCGGTATATTTCAATGTTTCCGCAAAAGTTGAGACCGATATTGATGAGATCAAAAAGATGATGGCAAGGCAGATTGCTTCACGGGTCAGATGGTGTGAGATTATTCAGACAATGATCGCAGACGGGGTGGACACCTTTGTAGAAATCGGGCCTAAGGCCGTGTTAAAAGGGATGATGAGGAAAATTACGCCTAAGGGAGTGAAAGTCACTTCTCTACAGTTTGATACGCCGGAAATGTTAAGTAAATGCATGGCGAAATTACAAGTGCAGTGAAAGTTTAACATTTTGGTTTCTAATATAGACTGCATTTGGCACAGCATTGGTTAACGTCTGGTTCATTCAATAATTGAGCCGGGCGTTTTTGGTTTTTACGGCTGGAAGCGGGGGATGGATATGGCCAAGAGAATCGTTGAAATAGTTTTGCCAAAGGGAAGGAGCGACGATATTCCGCAATTATTGCATGAATTGACATTCGATGAATATTGGCTCAACACCATTGACGACAACAGAGCGAGGATCAGAATTCTCCTGGCGACTTGTGATGTGGAAAAGGTGTTTGATATTCTCGAACCCTACTTATTGGAGTTGCCGGGTGCATCGGCGGTATTGATTAATGTGGAAGCGTCGATTCCCCGTTTGGACAATGAAGCTGCGCCCATGGATACTGGAGAATTGCCGGAAAAGAAAAATAAATCGGCGCGAATCAGCAGACAGGAACTGTATAATGATATTAACGCGGCGGTCGGTATAAACAGTACCTATATCACCATGGTGGAATTATCTGCCGTGGTTGCGGCCATTGGCCTTATTCGTAATGATATGGCTATAATTATCGGAGCCATGGTAATGGCACCGTTACTTGTTCCCAACGTGGCCATGGCCCTGGCCAATACCCTTGGCGACACAGAACTTGCCATAAAGGGTAGTGTTGCAACGGGCCTTGGTTTTTTGCTGGCTTTGCTGACCAGTATTATTATTGGAGTATCTTTTCATATTGATCCAGCCACACCGGCCATAGCAGCCCGTACCCAGCTTGAATTAAGTGACCTGGTACTTGCCGTGGCCTCCGGTGCAGCCGGTGTGCTGGCCTTTACCAGTGGAGGTCAGCTCTCTCTAATCGGGGTAATGGTGGCGGTGGCACTTATGCCGCCCCTTGTCAGCGCGGGACTTTTGATCGGTTCGGGGGAGTTGAATCAGGGATTAAAAGCCTTGGAATTGACTTTTGCCAACGTAATCTGTGTTAATTTAGCCGGTATAATAACGTTTGTCGGCCAGGGAATTCATCCGGCAACGTGGTGGGAAAAGTCAAAGGCGAGTCGGGCCAAGAAAATTGCAATCAGCGGCTGGGCGTTTATGTTTTTGGTGCTGGTCTATATTGTCTTGCACGAGGAGCTGCAATTTTAGTGCCTTACTCCGTAAAAGCTGTAATAAAAACAAGAAATAATAGGCCATAAAACCCGGATGTTAGTAACATCAATAAGGCATTTATACCGGTTTACCGGTCATTTCCGATGTTAGACTTAAATCTTGCCCACCTTTGATGCTAGACACCCGGGGATTGCAAGATCCAGGTCTTTCATCCCCGATACAGTAATATTCCCATTGCTTCGGTAATGGTATTGCCTTGAAAGTTTAGGGTTAGAGGTTATATTTTTTTGCGTAACCACGAGGGGTGATCATTAAGTCGTTCCAGGTGAAGGTCTGACTGTTGCCGATGATTAGGGTCGACTGCATGCCGATATCGTTTTCCAGCATATTTTCAAGAGTTGTGATAACTACTCGTTCATTTTCACGGGTGGCAGCGGTAACGATACCCACCGGAGTATCGGAACTGCGATATTCCAGAAATATCTCCCTGGCGGCGACGATCTGTTCCGTTCTTTTTTTTG
>CAZQOD010000068.1:0-17865 GCA_964594945.1 uncultured Desulfopila sp. | reverse complement strand
GTGCGCCGAAGCCGGTGGTGGCTCCCACCGAGATGAAGGCTAGTAAGAGAAAATTTAAAGTGTTCGATACTATCAGTGTCGGCGATCTTGCCCAGCGCATGAAAATCAAGGCCAGCGATGTTATAGCCAAACTCATGGGTCTTGGTGTTATGGCCACGATTAATCAACCTGTCGATACGGAAACGGCGATGCTTATCGCCGCCGATTTCGGTTATGAAGTAGAACAGGGTATCACTGAAGAAATAGGTATTCAGCTGCTTAATGAATCGGAAGCGGGGGGAAAGACTTTACCCCGTTCACCTGTGGTTACCGTAATGGGCCATGTGGATCACGGCAAGACTTCTATTCTGGATGCGATTCGCAAGACGGATGTTGCCGCCGGGGAGGCAGGGGGGATAACCCAGCATATCGGTGCTTATAACGTCAAGTCCAGTGTGGGCGATGTTACATTTGTGGATACGCCCGGTCATGCCGCCTTTACGGAGATGCGTTCACGTGGCGCCCAGGTCACGGATATCGTTGTCCTGGTCGTTGCCGCAGACGACGGTGTTATGGATCAGACCCGTGAGGCAATTCACCATGCCCAGGCGGCAAAGGTCCCGATTATTGTCGCCGTCAATAAGATTGATAAGGATAATGCGGATACGGATAGGGTAAAAAGAGAACTCTCTGAGTTGAATCTCATGCCCGAGGAGTGGGGTGGCGACACGATATTCTGTGATACTTCCGCTAAAAAGAATATCGGTATTGATAATCTTCTTGAGTCAATACAGTTGCTTGCTGAAATATTGGAACTCCGGGCCGACGGTAGTAGAAAGGCAAGGGGACGGGTGGTTGAGGCACAACTCCACAAGGGGCGGGGTGCAGTGGCCACGGTTCTAATCCAGGACGGAACCCTGCACTTGGGCGAACATTTTGTCGTAGGTCAATATAGCGGTAAAGTCCGGGCCATGCTGGATGACAGGGGGCGGAACATCAAAGAGGCCGGCCCGTCCATTCCCGTTGAGGTTCAAGGTATTTCCGGTGTACCCAGTGCCGGGGATGAATTTATCGTGGTGACCGATGAAAAGATGGCGCGGAATGTGTCCCAGGTTCGTTCTCTGAAGGCAAGGGAAAATGAGTTGGGTGCCAACACCAAGATATCCTTGGATAAGCTGTTTGAACAGATGAGTGAAGGTGATGTGCAGGAGCTTCGGGTGGTGCTCAGATCCGATGTACAGGGTACCCTTGAGGCCTTTGCCAAGGCCGCAGAGGAGCTCTCCACCAAGGAGATCAAAGTTCGTGTTCTCCACGAGGGGACGGGAACCATTACCGAGTCAGATATTCTCCTTGCCTCCGCCTCCGATGCGATTATTATCGGTTTTAATGTTAGGCCGTCTATCAAGGTAAAGGATTTGGCCGCCAAGGAAAATGTGGATGTTCGTTCATATGATGTTATTTACCATGCCCTGGACGATATTCGAAAAGCTATGGTTGGGATGCTTGATCCGACCTATGAGGAAGATGTTATCGGTCTGGCCGAGGTTCGTGAAACATTTCAGGTGCCGAAGGTTGGTACCATTGCGGGTTGCTCCGTTGTTGATGGAAAGATTGTACGTTCGGCAATGGTTCGGGTCCTGCGGGAGGGTGTTGTAATTTATACTGCGAAAATTGAATCTCTTAAGCGGTTCAAGGACGATGTAAAAGAGGTTCAGGCCGGTTACGAATGCGGTATAGGAGTAGAAAATTTTAATGATATCAAGGTGGGAGATAATCTTGAAGCATTCGTTATGAAAGAGATTGAGGCGACACTTTAAGCTATTTTCATATGGTTTTTTATACGGATGTGATGCAGAGGGGATGTGGGTGATGTCTTGGGATCCTAAACAGACGCTTGAGTCGATCGGAATCGGCGAAAAAGATGAAAGGAAAAGATCTACACGGGTCGCGGAGGCGATACGAAATGAATTGGCCACACTTATCTTGAGCAAGGTCAGGGATCCGAAACTTCAGGATGTTACCATTTCCCGGGTGGAGGTGAGCGGTGATCTGAGCATGGCCCGGGTATATTTTACCGTTTATGATGCTGCCAAGCAGCTAAAATCGGCACAGGTTGGTCTTGAAAGGGCGAGGGGCTTTATGCGCTCTCATATAGCCAAGACCCTTAATTTGCGCTTTACACCCGCCCTTGATTTTAGATATGATGATATAGCGGACAAGGTTGCCGAGCTGGAAGATTTATTTCAGGAAATTGCCCATGAAAGGGAAACAAGAACAGATAGTTCCCGCGAAGATAATTGAGAGTTTTCAGGCTGTCAGGAATGTGGTGCTCTTTACGCACACCCGTCCCGACGGTGATGCCCTCGGTTCGCTTCTTGGTTTTGCCGCGATATTGGAAGGGCTTGGTAAAAATGTGTTTTGTTTTTTGGAGGAAGAAGTCCCGTATCTCTATGGTTTTTTGCCGGGACGGGAGAAGGTCTCGACGGCCGTGGCTGATCTTCGAACATTTGTAAAACTTGGTGGTGGGGATATTGTTGTTGCAGCCCTCGATTGTGGTGATGTGGGTAGACTGGGGAGCAGTATCGACGAATTTCTGCGGATTGAGCCGTTTGTGGTAATTGATCATCACCAGTCCCACAGGGATTTTGGTACACTGAGGTGGGTGGACGGTGAACGCTCTTCCACAGGTGAGATGATATACGAGCTGGCTTTGGCCCTGGGCGGATCGATAACGCTGGAGAGTGCCTATAATCTCTACGTTGCCATATGTACAGACACCGGGTCATTTCGCTACGAATGTACCAGGCCGAGGACGCTGCATATTGCCGCTGAACTGGTGGAGAGGGGAGTTCCGCCCCAGGAGGTGGCCGCGTATCTTTACGATAACTACAGTCCCGAGAGGTTGAAACTTCTGGAGATGGTTCTATCCACCATGGTTTTGAGTGCATCCCGAACCATTGCCGTCATACACGTGTCGCAGCAGATGTTAAGAGAGAGTGGTGCTACCCTGCAGGATGTGGAGGGATTTGTCGATTTTCCCCGTTCCATAAAAACGGTTAAGGTTGCCGTGTTTGTAAAAGAAAGCGGGGATGGTGGGTTATCCGTCAGTCTGAGGAGTAAGGGAGATTGTGATGTGGCGGCAATTGCCGGGCAATTTAATGGCGGTGGTCATCGCAGTGCCGCCGGGTTTCGTTGTTCGCATCAATCCATTGAGCAAGTGCGCCGTCAAATATGTGATGTAGTTCAATATGCTCTGGCTTGAAATGGGCGATTAGCAAAATGCTTGGATGATTTTCCGATGACCGTTTTTGAAGCTGGTGTTTTTGTAATTGATAAACCCGTTGATATCACGTCCTTTAAAGTGGTGGGCAGGATGCGGCGTATTTTACATATTAAAAAAGTTGGTCACGCCGGAACCCTCGATCCCTTTGCCACCGGTTTGCTGGTGGTTTGTGCGGGAAGGCCCGCTACGAAATTGATATCCCGGTTTATGGACGGCGAGAAAGAGTATTTGGCAACACTCAGGCTCGGGGTGGAGACGGAAACCATGGATACGGAGGGCGCCGTAACTCGCAGGGTCGCAGTCGGTCATATTTGCGCGGCGGAGATTGAAAAATGTCTTGAGCGTTATCGTGGTTCTTATTTGCAGGTACCACCGGTTTATTCGGCCTTGAAACACCAGGGTAAACCCCTTTACTATTACGCGCGCAGGGGTATTACGGTCACCAAACCCCCTCGACCGGTTGAGATAAGGGTCCTTGAAAGAACGGACGGCAATGGTGATATAGGCGGTGACGAAGCGGATCTGCAGCTGCGGGTGGTCTGCGGTAAAGGCACATATATTAGAGCATTGGCTGCGGATATTGGTAGAGATCTCGGCTGCGGGGCCCACCTCGTCCGGCTGCGGAGAATACGAAGTGGTTGTTTTACGCTCGACACCAGCCTCAGCTGGGATGAATTATCCGGGTCTGATGCTTATAACCGTTGTTTGAAGAAGATGCTATCGGTTGCGGCAGTATGTAAACTATTGCAATAATCATACGAGTTGGATAGTGTGCAGGGGTATCTAATTGGCCTGTCGGTTCGCCACCAAATTTACAGGCCGAACTTTGTAACGCCAAAATTTTGGCAGTGGAAGGTTCTGTTTATTGAACAGGCAATTTTTGTATTCATATTTATACGTATAAATTTTATTATACCGTTTCAGGAGGATTGTTGTGGCACAGTCAGCAGTTAAAAAAACCGAGATAATTGAAAAGTTTAAAATTCATCCCACGGATACCGGTTCTTCAGAAGTTCAGATAGCTCTTCTGACTGATCGAATTAAATATCTGACGGAACATTTTAAGGTTCACAAGAAAGATCATCATTCTCGCCAGGGCTTGTTAAAGCTTGTTGGCCAGAGAAGGAGTCTGCTTGATTACCTGAAGAAAAAAGATGTAAATAAGTACAGAACAATTTTACAGGAACTTGGCCTTCGTAAATAGGGCCGCTACCTGCCGCTGTGGGAACAGTGACTTTGGCATAGTGCCGTTTTATTACCTCAAACAGTTCATTTGTTTATGAGCAGTTTGAGGTTTTTGTTGTTTAAGCAAGTCCGAGAAAAGAGAGCATATGGGACCGGCGGATAACCCGGTTGATTACTGGCGCTATACCTTTCGAGGATTGAGAGACATCTGGAGAAGATATGTTGAATAGAGTTGAAGCAGAAATTGGTGGCAAGAGTATTTCCCTTGAAACCGGAAAAATAGCCAAGCAGGCTTCAGGGTCTGTGGTGGTACGTTCGGGTGAAACCGTTGTTTTGGTTACGGCCGTTGCTGGAGAAGATAAACCTGATGCCGGTTTCTTACCGCTGACCATTGAATACCAGGAAAAACTGGCAGCCGTCGGCAGGATTCCCGGCAACTATTTCCGGCGGGAAATAGGCAGACCTAGCGATAATGAGGTGCTTACCTGTAGAATTATCGACCGTCCCATGCGTCCGCTCTTTGCGGAAGGTTATTGTGCGGAAACCCAGGTGATTGCCACGGTACTTTCTGCGGATCAACAGACCCAGCCGGACATGTTGGCTCTCGTCGGCGCATCTTGTGCCCTTAGTCTTTCCGACGCGCCGTTCAACGGTCCGGTCGCCGGGGGGAGAGTGGGTTTTGTGGATGGTGCCTACATCCTTAACCCAACTGTTTCCGAATTGGAAAACTCTACAATGGATATTGTTGTAGCCTGTACCAGAAAGGCTGTAATCATGGTGGAAGGTAAGGCTGATGAGTTGAGCGAAGACGAGGTGTTGTCAGGAATATTCTATGCATTTGAACAGTTACAGCCTTTAATCGATATTCAGGAAGAGTTGCAAAAAAGCGCGGGTAAAGCAAAACGTGCGGTTGAAAGCATAAAGATTGACGAAGATCTTAAGGCTAAAGTGTATGAAATTGCCGCCTCCGGGATGGAAAAAGTTTTCAACACCAGCGATAAGCTGGAGAGGCAGGATGTGTATCGTGTTCTCAAGGCTGAAGTTACTGAAGCCCTTGATCCGGAGGGTGAAAGGGCCGGGGAAATAGGTGATCTGCTCTCATCTTTTAAAAAATCGTATATGCGTAATAAAATCGCGACAACTGATATGCGAATAGGCGGCCGCAAATTTGATGAAATCAGGGCCATCAACTGCGAGGCCCAATATTTGCCGCGTGCCCACGGTTCCGCCCTCTTCACCCGTGGTGAAACCCAGGCCCTTGTCTCCACAACCCTTGGCAGCGAGCGGGATAAACAGAGGGTGGAAACGTTGAATGGCGAAGAAATGCGAAGGTTCATGCTGCACTACAATTTTCCTCCTTACTGTGTTGGTGAGGCCCGTTTCCTCCGTGGTCCGTCACGGAGGGATATTGGCCATGGAACCCTGGCCACCAGGGGTCTCGAAGCTGTCTTGCCCTCGGAAGAGGATTTCCCCTATTCCATCCGTGTGGTGTCTGAGATCCTGGAATCCAATGGCTCTTCCTCCATGGCATCGGTATGCGGAGGCAGTATGGCCATGATGGATGCGGGGGTGCCACTTAAACGTCCGGTCTCCGGTATTGCCATGGGTTTGATTAAAGAGGGTGATAAGATCATTATTCTCTCCGATATACTCGGTGATGAAGATCATCTCGGTGATATGGACTTTAAAGTTGTTGGTACCTGTGACGGTATTACCTCGTTGCAGATGGATATTAAAATTGATGGCGTGGATCGTGATATTATGGGTACCGCCCTCAGTCAGGCCAAAGAAGGTCGTCTCCATATTCTCACGGAGATGGAAAAAGGCATTGCCGTGGCCAGGGATGAGGTCGCAGACCATGCACCAAAATATTTTGTCCATAAAATTAATCCCGATAAGATCCGTGATATAATCGGACCCGGCGGTAAAATTATCAAGGAGTTGTCTGCAGAATTTGATGCCAAGATTGAGGTTGATGATTCCGGTCTTGTAAAAATGTTTGCACTAAACGGCACCCTGGCCGAAGCCCTGGTGGAAAAAGTCAAGGCTATTACCGCTGAAGCGGAGGTGGGTGGAGTCTATAAAGGAACCGTTAAGACCATAAAAGATTTTGGGGCATTTGTTGAAATATTACCCGGCACCGACGGTCTGGTTCATATCTCCGAATTGGATCATAAACGTGTGGCAAAGGTCACCGATGTTTTGAAAGAAGGCGATGAAATTGAGGTGAAGGTACTCGATGTTGATAACCGCGGGCGAATTCGTTTGAGCCGTAAGGCGTTGCTTAAAAAATAGCTTTCAATGTATTTACTTTGACCGTATTGATTGAAAAAACCGATTTCCTGGAAAAGGGGGTCGGTTTTTTTTACCTCGATCTTGCCACATGGATTGATGATTCCGCTGAATATATTTTGTTATCAATAGATTGAGGTGTTTTTGTGCACCGCGCCGCTATTGATGTTTTATATTCCCGGTAATCTTGTAGGTTGGAGAATTCAGGTTATATTCAATCTTTTTTTGTGGTTGTGTTGGTTTTCTTCAGGGGTTGTCCGAGGATGCGTTTTTTTTATTTTTTGGTGGTGTTGGGACCAGGATGGGATGGTAAAAGATGAATGAAAAAACAGTTGATTTTTGCTGGTTGATCCCCGCTAACGAACGCGATATTGAGTTACCCGCATATAAAACAGCAGGTTCCGCCGGTATGGATGTGGCTGCTGCGGTTGCGGCAGATCTGCAGATTAATCCAGGTGAGATTGCCCTGGTCCCCACCGGCTGGAGCGTTGCCGTACCCGACGGCTATGAATTGCAGGTCAGACCCCGCAGTGGTTTGGCCGTAAAACATGGTGTAACTCTGATAAACAGTCCAGGTACCATTGATTCTGATTACCGAGGGGAGGTGAAGATCGGGCTTGTGAATCTCGGGAAAAAGGTGTTTACCGTACACCGTGGTGATCGTATTGCCCAGCTGGTGTTGGCCGCCGTTGTTCGGGCGAGGTTGCAACTGGTTGAAAAACTCGATCCGAGCGGGCGGGGGCATGGAGGTTTTGGTCATACCGGAGTGTGAGGTAGATGAAATTTTCCGTACTTGGCAGCGGCAGCAAAGGTAATTCGGTTTACCTTGAGAATAGTGGGACAGGAATATTGATTGATGCCGGGTTTTCCGGTAAAGAGGTAGCTAATCGTCTGCAAAGTATCGGCAGGGATCTGTCCGATATTACCGCACTGTGTATTACCCACGAGCATGGTGATCATATCCGGGGAGTGGGTGTTATTTCCAGGCGGTGTAAAATTCCGGTCTATGGCAATCGTGCGACTTTTAAGGCGGCGGCAAAGCATCTTGGCAAACTCCACCGGCAAATTGAGTTTGAAACGGGGGAGAGTGTGCGGATCGGTGAATTGCGAGTTAGATCATTCCGTATTTCACACGACACTGTGGATCCGGTGGGTTTTGTGGTAAGCAGTGGTAAATACAGCGTGGGATACTGTACGGATACCGGCAAGGTATCACATCTGATAGGTCGGAGGCTCGCCCGTTGCAACGGTCTTATTCTTGAGTGCAATCATAATTTACAGATGTTGAAAAACGGGCCGTATCCATTGCCGTTGCAGCAGCGTGTCCGTTCCAAGAGTGGTCACCTCAGTAACGAGGATGCAGCTGCTTTTCTTGCCGATCTCATGGGTAAACAATTAGATATAGTCGTTCTGGCACATCTGAGTGAAACGAATAATAACCCTGAACTTGCCAAAAATGCGGTAATGGAAGCGGTGCAGGATTGGGGTGATACCGAACTGGTAATTGCCCCCCAGCATCAGGCAACGCCTCTTTTTCCCTTGGATAAATCACAAGGCGGGTAAACGGATGCGTTTATCTTTAGCCTTTTTGGGATTCGCCCTGTAGAGCACGAAGGTTTTACCGACCAATTGAATAAGGGTACTGCCTGTGTCGGCGGCGATTGCTTTACTGGCCTGGTGTCTGTCAATGGAGTTGTTGCCGCCGATCTTGATTTTGACCAGCTCGTGGTTGGTGAGTTCGGAGGAGATTGAATTGAAGACCCCGGGGCTGATCCCCTCTTTGCCTATATGAACCAGCGCCTTTAATGAATGGGCCACTCCCTTTAAATATTTTTTTTGGCCGGCGCTAAGGGCGGTGTCGGTTTTTTCCTGTTTAGCGGACATCGGGTTTTTATTCCTTTCATGGGTAATAAGAAGTTAATTAATCAGGTTATTCAATATCTCGTAGCCACCGATCCAGGTACCGATGGCGGAGCCGAGACCGGTGAAGATAAAGACTAGAAATACTCTGAGCAGCTTGTTTTTCCACCAGCCGGTGAATGTACCTATGTCGTTTCCGGCGCTTTCAAATTCTCTTACCAGGGGTGGACATGTCATTACCTGGATAAAGGCCGTTACATAGCCGGCGCCGATGACGGGGGTCAGGCTGGTGATTGGAGCCGCTGCAAAAGCGGCCAGCGTTGTTAATGGATGGGCTAATGAAAGAACGGCGCCGATGGCGGCGGGGACACCGTTGGCAATTATCCAAAAGAGTAAATTGGCACCGGCGATGGATGCGCCTTTCTGGATAGCGATGACGCCAATTGAGCCCAGGATAAGAGCAGGGATAGCCCAGCCAATTATCTTATACTTTCTTGAAACTGGGGGAACTGTGGTGATTTCCGGTAAACGTTGTTTGTTGTCGGTGGCAAAGGCGTCTAGCATACCTTGTACATGACCGGCTCCCACCACGGCCACTATTCTCTGGCCCGGCGACGATTTTATTTTTTCAACGAGATAGATATCACGTTCATCGATGAGAACGCGTTTTAGTTCCGGTAATGTATTACCCATTTCAGCCATTAGCTCCGTGAGAACATCCTGCTGTTTGATTTCCCGTAACTGTTCTTCGCTTATATCGCTCTTATCGAAAAGGCTGGCAAAGAGGGTGGACAACAGGTAACCCTTTTTGAGAAAAGATGTCGACTTCCAGGCGCGACGCAGAGTAATACGGACATCTCTGTCGCAAAGTGAGATGGGAATATTTAATTTTTTTGCAGTTTCGGCGGCCATCAACAGCTCGGCGCCGGGGGTGACGCCCAATTGTTTGCCGAGACGTTTCTGGTAGGAGGCCATTAAGAGACTGACCATCAGGGTGGAAAGTTGTTTGTTTTTAATTATTACTTTAAGGTCGAGGGACTGCCACTTTTCCTTTTTGGTAAGGGCTTGGAAACGTTTATCATCGAGTTCAAGACAGACACAGTCCGGTTTTTCCTGTTCGATAACCGTGCGCACAAGTTGCACCGATTCTTGCGATATATGGGCTGTTCCCACGAGGAGGATGACTTTATCCTGAAACGTCACGGTGTGTACGTCGCGTTCATAGGAATTGGACGGGAAAGGTGAATCTGTCATTATAGAACCCACTGTTTATAGTTCGCGATTGTTGCGAATCCGTATCGTCTTCTGAAAATGTTGCTGTTAGAGTCGGTTGTCATGGTAATAGGGCATAATATATCGGTGGAAATTTACGGGCGGGAAGCTTGCCGCTTTTACTCTTGTCCGGAGTGGCTGGAGGTATTTTTTACAAAGAGCTTCAATGGAGATATGTTCTTGGTGTGAGTAAAAGTTACGGCGCGGGAGGTTTTATCTCCTTTTATTGCATTCCAGCTATACTTTCTTTAATTTCAGTTTATTACCTGGATGAATAAGGTTAGATTTTAAGTTGTTCCACCTTTTGATATCGGCAGTAGATGCCCGAAATTTTCTGGAAATTGTCCACAGCGAGTCGCCGTCTTTGACATTATACCATTGGAACGGTTCATCCGAAGTGGCCAGCCGTATTTTTTTCTTTGTTGCCTTTAAGACCAGCAATTGTCCCGTTTTTCTGGGTCGGTGAATATTATGTATTTTGATGCGTGGTGTCTTGTTCCTGTGTTGAACCGTGCCTTTACGGTTAATGTAGAGTGCCAGCTGATGACCCGCCCTGATGGAATGAGCATTTTTCAGACCGTTCCAGGCAACGATCATTTTCGGAGGGACCCTGTATAACCTGGCAATCTTCGAGATGGTATCACCTTTTTTAATTCTGTGGAGTATCAGGCTGTTTTTGTAGGCCGCCATGGCACTGGCAGAGCCCTTGGGGAGGAGCTGGTAGCTAACGGTACTGTAAGGGATACGGAGGTTACGGCCAATGGGTAATTTACTGCTGTGGAGATTATTTACCTTGAGCAGAGTTGTCTTATTAATTTTGTATCTGGCGCATATTTTCGAAAGGGTATCCCCTTTGCGGAGAACATGGGTTTTATAACCGGTGGTTACGATACTATGCAAACGTGATAGGTTCTTTTTGGCCAGGAGCGCAGTGTGTTCAGGAATTTTCACCCTGTAACCGACAATATTGGAGGGCGTTATTTTTTTTCGTAGTTCTAAATTTAAATTGACAATCTTCTTTGTACTGCAATTACATATCATGGCCACTGCCTTAAGGCTCATACCGGGTCCCAGCTTCAGGGTGTCATATTTTAGCGGCTTTTTATATTGGATATTGGTGAAACCGTACTTTTGCGGGTTTTTGGCTATGAGTAATGCCGCAATAAGCTTAGGCACATATCGCTTGGTTTCAAGGCGCAGATACTTACGGTTGGCCAGGTCCCAGAAATTTGTCACCTTGTGTCTCTTTAATCCGTTTCTGACCTTACCGGGCCCTGCATTGTAGGCGGCGACGGCAAGATGCCAGTCCCCGAACTCCCTGTAAAGGTCGGCCAGGTATGCAACGGCTGCTTTTGTGGATTTTTCAGCGTCCCGCCGTTCGTCTACATACCGGTCTATACGTAAATGGTACTGTCTGGCCGTGCCCTTCATAAATTGCCAGAGCCCCACTGCTTTTGAATGCGAACAGGCGAGTTGATTGAAACCGCTTTCGATCATGGCGAGGTAGACAAGATCGCGGGGAAGATTTGCCTCGGCCAGTTCCCGTTCTATCATCGGGCGATATCTGGTGGATTTCGCCAGCCAGCGACCGAACTGTTTTCTCTGCTCGTGCTGGAAAAGGTGGAGATACATATCAACCTGTTTGTTCTCCATCAGCGGGAAATCATATACGGCATCCTTTATCGTCTCCCTGCTTACAGGGGATGATTTATCGTTCCAAAGACCGGTTTCCTGGAGGGCGATTAGCTCTTCATCAAGGCACATCTGTGGCTCGGCGGCCACCAGTTGCGGATCAGGTTGCTCCGGTTCAGTGTCCATATCAGCGGTCTGATGTTCTCCATGGAAAGGCATGAGATCCATGGTAAACTTGGAAATACGTCCACAGCCCGATAGGATAAGGATAAGTGTCAGGCATAGATAAAGTTTTGTTGTAAACAAATATTTAAAATTCATTATAAAAATAGATTACATTCAGATAATTTAGAAGATTTCACGCTGTTGAAAACCGGTGCTGTGATCCGACACGGTCTCCGAAAGATCAAATTTTGCAAAGTAGCCATTAGTCTGTTGAGATATCCATGATAACAATGTACATTCACAACACCATTATATTGTGGATATAAAATGAATTCGGGTAAAATCTCCAGTGTAGTAAAAAGACTTAAAATACCCACAGTCAACAGCTATTTAAAACCGAACTGTCGGTTAATTGCAAGGAATATACGCCCCGGGAGCAGACAAACTCGCTTTTTCTGCTCCTTTACCAGCCATTGTTTTGGTAGAATTTAAAAATATGTTTGAATTTCCCGATTAGTAAATCCGGGGTTGTTGCTGACCGGGGGGTTGTTTTTGAACACGCTTTTACCTAACTCTTAGTTGCTATCAGGATTATATCCTCCTAGAGACAAGGTGCGGGATATTTGGATATTGAGCATGTGGTTATGATAGAGTTTATCGAGTATCTTGAATAAACCCGGACAACACAGAAGATAAGAAAAATTGTCCATAAAAAATTATTAGAAAAATATTTCACACTGGATATAACACATTAATTCAACAGTATAAAATGCGTTTTTTCATTTTATGCACGCAAGATTCAGGTTATGTTTAAAAAGTTCCTTTTGTTTTTGATTTTCGTTGTCTTTTGTCTTGTTGTCGCCGGGGCCTCCGGTCTTTACTGGCTGGTTGTAGTGGAGCCGGGCAAGGAAATATTGCCGGAAAATATCCACAATATTCTCGGCAGGGAGAGTCACGTTTTTTACAATGACGGGACGACTAAGCTCGGTGTCTTTTTTGATAATGCCCATCGGCAGTATGTTACTTACTCGGAAATTCCAGCTGATTTTGTCAATGCCCTTGTCGCTTCGGAAGACGATAAATTTTTTGATCATTTTGGTTTTGACGTGGTGGGTATTATACGGGCGATGATCAAAAACATTGAGGCGGGTCGGATTGTGCAGGGTGGGAGTACTCTCACCCAGCAGACGGTTAAAAATCTCTTTAAAAGATCTGGTCGTTCAATTGAAGCAAAATTAAAGGAGCTGCTTTTTGCACTGCGCCTCGAATATTATTATCCCAAGGAAAAGATATTTGAATTCTATGCAAATCAATTTTACGTGAGTGGTAACGGACATGGTTTAGGTGTTGCTGCCAGGTACTATTTTGATAAGAAACCGAGCGAATTGACTTTGGTTGAATGCGCATTTATCGCCGGTAGCGTAAAAAGGCCGAACTATTATAATCCGTTTATTAAAAAGACCAAGGAGGGTGCTGAAATTGCCAGGCTTAGGGCCAGGGTACGTTTGAAATACGTTTTGAAAAAAATGTGGAATCTCGGCATGATCGATGATTTTGTCTATAAAAAAGCCCTGGCTGAGGAGATAGGCTTCAAGAACGGCAGGGTCGGATATTCTCTTGATTATGCCATGGAAATGGTGAGGGATGCTGTTTCAAGCGATGAGGTTCTTGCTGCTCTCCAGTCCCATGATGTCACGAATATTGCCACGTCGGGGATTAGGATAATTACCACGATTGACAGAAAATTGCAGGGAAAGACCCTGGCAATTCTTCGGGATGAATTGTCCAGACTTGACGTGCGGTTGCGGGGCTTTGAAAGAGAAGAGATACAAAAAGAACTGTTCTCCTGTGACTACGGCGGCGATTCCATCCTCGCTGAAGATGCGTTTTTATTTGGCACGGTTGAGCGCATTGAAGGGCGGGGTAAGGATGTGCGCATTATCGTAACCCTTGATAAAAAACTTGGTCAAGGCGTTATTAAGGCAAGGGGGTTGCAAACCATTGTCTCTGCACGGGTGAAATGGCAACGTAACCGTTGGAGCAAGGTTAAAAAAAGTGATCTTGGAAAGTTGATTGCAGCTATTCATGTTGGTGATCGTGTCTGGGTTCGTGTTCGATCCCTGGCGGATGGTTCGCTTGTCGAGTTGGATCTGGAAAAATATCCGAAGCTCCAGGGCGGGGCCCTGGTTTTGAAAAACGGCGCGATAATTGGTATGGCCGGCGGTACGGAAAACAGGTTTTTTAATCGGGCCATCCAGGCAAAAAGAACCATGGGTTCGGCATTTAAGCCAATTGTCTACTGTGCTGCTCTGCAGCTTGGTTGGAATAGTACGGATTTATTGGAAAACAGCAGGGATATATTTGTCTATCATGGTCAACCTTATTATCCCCGTCCGGATCACCACAGTCCCCATAAATGGGTATCCATGAGCTGGGCCGGTGTTCATTCGGAAAATGTGGCCTCGGTGTGGCTGCTCTCACATCTTTGTGATCATCTGTCGGTCGATCAGTTCAGGGAGGTGGCAGCTCATCTTGATCTTGCCCCCCGCATGGTTGATGGCAAGAAGGAACCCTATGGAACATACCAGGCCAGGATTCGAGATAAATATGGTATTTTGATAAATAGAGGTGTTTTGCACGAGGCCTCTTTCCGGGCTGCGGTGAAAAATCTTGAGACTGATTTTCTTTTTGATGGCATGGAAGCAGAGTATAAAATGCTAAAGGATCTTCATTATGGCAGAAATTTTAATTCCTTTATGAAAAAAATCAAAGAGGAGATGAAAAGGGGCGGTAAAAAGAAACTTTCCAAAAAGGAGAGAAAGGAACGTATCTTCAGGAAATCTCTTTTAAAGGATAATTATTTATTGTTACGACCACTTTACGTGAAGTTGCAGCAACTTGCAGCCAGGGTGGAGGAGAGTATAGAAAGGGATAATATCGCTTTTATGATTGACGACCCCTTCGAGCAGGTGAAAGATCCGGTGGCACTCTTTGTTGATAATGTAACCGGCAAATTTTCTTTGTATTTTCTCGGTGATGAACCTCCATCATCACAACGGGTGAATAGTGACGATCTTCGTGATTATCTGTATGATCTCGATGATATTGACAGGCAGCTTTTTTGGGAAAAGGTTCGTTTGAATGGTAGCCTTTCAAAAATTGCCTTTGACAGGGTTGAAGAACAGATCGCATATGAATATCGGAAGATTATTAAAAAACGTCCCTATGGTTTTGATGTTCTTGCTCAGGTTGAAGATTTTCGTATTACGGTGGGTCTCCATTATCTTGTTAAATTTGGTAAGAGTCTGGGCATACAGAGCAAATTGGAACCGGTCCTTTCATTTCCTTTGGGGTCGAATGTTGTTTCCCTGCTGGAGACTACCCGGATGTATGAAGCGATGGTAACCGGTAGTGTGACGCGCTTTGGCAACGGCGCCGATAGGGGGAGTAATGATTCTCTGGCAATAATTGACCGTATAGAGTCCGCCGATGGCAAGGTCCTTTATCGCCCCACACCCGTGCGAACGGCCGTGGTTGGGCGAGAGACCTCCCTTGCCACTGGACATATACTTGAAAATGTGATTAAATTCGGTACCGGCAGGATGGCAGGGAAAAGGGTCAGGTTGAATAAGGATCGCATTGGTGCCAATATTGAACTTGGTGATGTGGACACGGATATACCTCTTCTTGGTAAAACGGGTACAGCAAATAGATATACCAACGGTTCTTTTTTTGGATATCTTCCAGGAATTATAGATAATTCATCAACATTAACACTACAGGACGGTTACGCGGTTGGTGTGTATGTCGGTTTTGATAATAATGAGGAGATGCGGCGCAAAAGCAGCCGTATCAGCGGTTCAGCCGGTGCCCTGCCGGCGTGGTGTTCAATAGTGAACGTACTGCTGGATGAAGAAGAATTCGCAAGCAGACTTGACCCCGTGGATCTTTCGTTTTATGGTCTGGTGATCAAGAGAGACGCAGAATTCATGCTTAATGTCGGGGTGAGTCCGGAGCTGGGAGGCCAGGTTCTGGAGCCTGTTAAAGTGGTGAGCGGTTCTGCAAGACGCCAGCCTTCAATTCTTACCTTTGGTAGTCGGGATCAGGAAGGAAATTTTCAACCCAAACGTTATTTTCAACCGTTTTGGAAAAGCGCGGCTGAAAAAGAGTAGGGACATTTCCTTTGAATTTAGTGTTTCCTGGGGTGGGTGTCTGAATTTGTCGATTGCAAGATTTTGGTGAAACCTGGAGGAGAGTGATAAGCCGTGACCTTAGATAGAGATATTCCTATGAAAAAAATTGTTTTAAACGTCTGTATTGTCCTGTGTGCAATGCTCATTGGCGGGTGTGGTATACCTAACAAGCATATGGTTGCTAAACCTGTTGATATGAACTACGAACACCGTAAGCCACCCGTATATGTACCCGGAACGGAACAAACTGAAGAGCCTCCTGCAAGAACTCCTTTTTTAGAAACTGGGGATCGGGACGAGGATGTGCTGGAGGAGGATATTGAAGTTAGTATGCCGTCCATGGTTTACATAGGCGACAGGATCCATGAATATAGCCGTAAACTTGATCTTTGGAAGGAGTTGGACAGTCAATCGGTTTCCATGGATCTCAAAAAGGAAGAGACCGAGCGCATGGTCTCCTGTTTTCGCAGATTGCAAAACGTTATGAATGGGTATGTAAATCTCCGTTCAAAATTATTGCAGATGCAGACCCTTGATGCCGCTGAAAAAATTTCAAATACCGAAATATTTGCATTACAAAAGGATGATATATCGTTTCTGGAGGGTCCGTGCGGGCGGTTGCTTTCCGATTCTAAGGATCAGAGTGCCGGCTGGAGTAGGCGTGAGGAGGGTGCTGATCTGGCTCAACTTGAGACATTGATTGATAGAAATGCGGAAAATAAAGAGTATGAAGAAATTATCCAAGTTTGGCTTAGGATACCTGAATTCCAGAAAAATCGCATTCATTTACGGACAAGAATTCTTTATGGTAATGCTTTGATGTTCCTTCACCAGGAGGAAAAGGCCGCGAAAATATATCAACAGGTGGTCGACCAGATGTCCGGCTCCAATCGTCAGGCAACCGACCTCGTCTCTCTACGGAAGATTCTTGCCGATCTGTATACCGCTTCCGGTCAATATAAACGCGCTTCTAAACAGTATAAGTTGATTTCCAAGGATTATCGTACCCTGGGCAGTCTGGAAGAGTGGTCAAAGATACAGTTATCTATTTTAAAAAAATCCTTTGAAGGCGGCCAGGAAATTACGGAATATGCAGCCCTGTTGAGAAATTTTTTAGGTTTTATTCCGGAACGTGATGGTTATAAGGTGGTCTGGCAGGCCCAGCATTTTCTTACCAGTTATCCCTATTCACCGGTGGCATCCAACGTTGATTTTATACAGGCGGCGGTACAAAAGGGAGCGGATAGGTGGTTTGCCGGGATAAGCACCGGTGTGGACGAATTGACGAAGCAAAAAAAATACGAGGAAGCGCTTGAGGTTTTGGCTAATATTCCCACCGATATTCTTTCGGCGGATAAGCAGGTTGCGGTAAAGGAAAAGAAGGAAGAGGTGCAGCTTGCAGGTGCGGTGGAACGGGAAACTGAAAAGATGAGTCTTGTTCAGAAGCTTCAACATCAGTGGAACCGTGGAATGTTGCTTGCCGGAGAAGGGAAATATGATGCGGCAATTGACGTTTTCACGAATTTGCTGGATACCGAGTACTCCGTAAAAGCGGAAAAAAAGTTAAAGGAGCTGTCTCTGGATGCGGCAAAGGCAGATAGAAGAAAGGCGGCCAATCTTTTCGTCCGTTTTACGAAAACCAGTGACCTGGAGAGCAGAAAAAAATTGCTCATCGAGTCGAGAAAACTCCTTAAAAATATTCTGGTTAAATATCCGGAGGTGGAAATTGCCGAAAAAGTACGGGGCAATATTGCCCGGGTTGAGCTGGAGATGAATAATATCGACCCCACCCTGGTGTTTACGGCGGACAGTGATGAACAACCCCAAAATACGGTGGATGGGCTGGATACCGTATTTGCGACTCCGGATGTTGGTAGGCGGGTTGAACAGACGCCCATTGTTGAATCCGATCTGGATAACAATTAATGCCTTACTCCATAAAACCTGTCAAGAAAAACAAGAAAATAAAGGTAATGTTCAACTTAACGGGTTCATAACGGAAAC
>CAZQOD010000067.1:0-17928 GCA_964594945.1 uncultured Desulfopila sp. | reverse complement strand
GGCAGAAAAAAGATATAACCCTTAACGGCATTGCCGGGGAAATACATTTTGCCGAGGTCCACCCCACCCTACTCCCCTTCCTGCAAAACGCAGAGGTGATTCAGATAGGCAAAGGTACATCCTGGGGCCTTGGCGACCTGACACTGGACGACAAGACCCCATCTAGTTAATATTACAAATCTATTTTAACAATAATAAATATTTTTAACGCTATTTAAAGTCAATGGCGGAGGCAAATGCGGCGCAGTCCTCCTCGACGTTTTCATCACTGCCCCTGTAGTAGCAGCCGGTGGCAAAAATTTTAGTAATCTTCTTATTATCAACGGAGGTAAAGACCGTTTTCGTTGACTCCACACCCTTGCGGATAAGCAGTTTATCACCTTTATTTACAACCTTACCGGAAAAATCACCGCTGACATTGATAATATCATCCCACCTAGATTTATACTTATCGGAGCTGAAGAGACCCGGCTCAAAAAACGGCTGGATGCGATAATGGGCCTTACCGCCCTTAACGGGATAAAGTTCGAATAAGAGGATATCCTCAGCCAGTAATTTTTCGTTGGCATAACCCATATGGAGATGGATGCTGGACTTGGGGGTTATTTTCTTATTGGTAAAATCAAGGGAAAAATCTTTTAGACGCAGTTTAAGGTGATCGTCTTTATAACTGAGTTTTGCATCTTTAAAGATGGCGGGCAGATATTTTTTATCGAGGGAAAAATATTCCTGCCAGTCTGCAACCGCGCCGACGTAGCCGATGGTCATCTCATTAAAACCGTCGTAGAGGGCGTCAAAATAGCCATATTTTCTATTGGCGTTACGCCTGTTGGCGACATGACAGACAACACCCTTGGGATAGGGCAGACAGGAAGAGTGGACAAACATATCGGTATAGGGCAGATCCCAGAGGGTGGTTATCCATTTTCTACCCAGTTTATCCGTTACTACTTTCTTTTGCGCGGCCTTGCCGAAACTTGTAATGGGAATTTTCTCTTTAGCCAGCCTGCGGTGGAATGGTACGGCTTTTAGAAAATTGTCCATAACCGTCTCCGGTGAATCTAAAAATTCTTTAAGACTCATACCTTTTGGTTTTTCGATAATAACGTGCAGATCAGAGCCGAGCCCCCTGCTCTTGTAAACATTTTGATCGGCGGTAATGGCAGTTTTTTCGCCGTACCAGCCATCCACGCTCCATTTTTTAAAATCTTTACCCGGCACCAGCAGGGCAATGCCCTTATTAAAGTTCTGATCCCTTAAATAATCGCGAAAACGTTCGCCGTAGGGATAATTTTTTTCTTTAACCTTTTCCATTAACTCATCTGCCAGGCTGGTCCAGCTGTTATCAAGATCGTCCTGGGCCAGGCGGGCAAGATCGCCGACCTTGGCCGGGAGCGGAGCAGAAAACGACCAATCTTTTGAGACCGTATCGTCGACACCATATATCCCGGCCACGACATTACGCAGGTGGAATTCCGCCTGTTGGCCGAGATTTTTCATCTCGTCGATGGGCACGGCTATATTATAATTTTCGCTGCGGTTTTTCTTGACGATAACACCGACAACGGTACCCTTTAGGTCCAAAAGGGGGCCACCGCTGTTACCGGGCGAAGCCGGAGAGGTAAACCTGATATCCTTCCATTTTCCATATTCCCGTTCCGGGGTGAAGGAGGCCACCTGCCCGGCCCGGTAGGCAATCCCCTCCCCCTGGGCATTGCCTACGGAAAAGACGGTATCGCCAATCTCGACCTTACCGTCCAGCTGGAGGGGGCCGACCTTTTCGGGATATTTTTCAAGATCAAAGACCACCATATCACGAATGGTTGAATATTTTTTTATCATATTAACCGGGTAGACCTTGCCGTCGCCGTCCCTTATATAAAAGTCCTGGAGTAGGGAAAAATACATCAGACTAAAGACATGGGAGGCGGTCATCAACTCTTTATCGTTAATAAAAAACGCGGTGCCGATACTGAAATATTTTTCGTTTCTATCCACATAATCGAGCTTGTCGAACGGCAATTCACGGCTATACTTAATCTGATCACTTTCGAGCTTTGGCGTTACAACCTCATATATACCGTGGTTCAAACTCTTGATAAGCGCCTTATCAAGAAATTCAATATTATTTTGGGCCTGGACAAACGGGGTAGCAACAAAGAGGCCGACGAATAACAGCGACCGGAAACTCCTTAAAAATACATTCATAAAACTGCTCCTTTTATTAATTTCTCCCGCCTTCGTTTTTTATGACTGGATATTGCGGACGATCATATTAAATATAATTTATTATCAATGAGTTACAGATTTTTTATGCGGCGGCGCCACCACCATTCCACACCACCGGTGAATGCGCCGATTGCAGGATTAAGGTTGTAATCAATAAGTAACCAGAAAGCTAGGGTTTTCAGCGAGGAAGATTATTTTCTATACCCGACCAACAAATATACCGACCTAACCTGCTTTCCCTGCCTATTCCTTTAGCAGCAACCCCACCTGGGGGCTGATCTGTTCGGCCACCGCCAGGGCCGCAGCCCCCAGGGTGGTTGCATCCGGCCCCGAAGCGCCGATTGCAACCCGCAGCCCGCGCCCACCGTTGACCGGCGAATAGCAAGCCCGACCCCCGGTGAGACGAGCCACCATAATTTCTATCATCGGCCTGGGTAACTTACCGCCAAAGACCACGGTGGAGATATCGAGGATTGTTGTCAGGCAAGATACGGCCTGGTGCAACCTGGGAATGGCCCGGGCCAGCCACTGTTCAACACGGGAGTCGTTCTCAGCAAAAAGACGGCTCACCGTGGCCAGGGATTCTTCTGTGGGGTTAGGGATGGCAAGGCTGTCGTAAATAGAGTGCAGTGACACGTACCTCTCAAGGCAACCGTGCCTGCCGCAACTGCACGGCTCGCCATCCAGCTCCACTACCATGTGGCCGATTTCCCCGGCATTTTTCAACTCGCCCCGGTAGAGTCCGCCATCCAGAAAGATGCCCGCCCCCAGGCCCAGGCCAAAATAGATATAGATAAATGAATCGCCTATATCGCCGTTGCCGAAAAGACTCTCACCCACCGCCGCCGCCGAGGCATCATTTTCCACGATAACCGGCATTCCCAGGCTGTCCGTAAGATAATCGACCACCTGCGGCTCCGACCACTTGGGCAGGGAGGTGGGATCTCCCTGCTGTTCAGGCGAAATATTAAAGGGACCGGGCAGGGCCAGGCCGATATGCATCAGCCGGGATGACTCCTGCGGCTTTTCATCTTTTAGGGTTTGCAGGATTCCCCGGATTACGGAGACCGCCATATCCGGGTCGGGGTAGACGACCCCGTATTTTTCCTGCCAGAGGATATTACCCACCAGATCGGTCATCACCGCCTTCAGGGAAAATTGATCGAGGTGGATGCCGAGTGAATAACCGCCCCGCGCGCAAAATTGTACTTTTACTCCGGGGTGACCGCGTCTTTTTGCCCTGGGTTGCTCACGGCTGAATTCGACCAGCCCCAACTCGTGCAATTCTTTGACGATATTTTGGATGGTCTGCCGGGACAACAGGGTCTTTCTGGCGATTTCCGCCCTGGAAAGCGGGCCCTGGGTACGGACAACATCGAGGACGACCCGGTGATTATGGCTCTTGGCCCTTAATAAATTTGTGCCGGTGGTACGAATAGAGATGGTGGAAGGAGATGATTTCATAACGGGATAGTAGGTTATTGTATTTTTTATATCAACTTGACAAAATAAATAACTCAAGTATATTCTTATTGCAAGTATGCAGATATTACTACCCATTTTACTGGAGGCGGAAAATGAAAAAAACAGTCGCATTATCACTTCTGGTCACCCTGGCACTGGCCGTAACATCTCTACAACAGGCGGTTGCGGAAACCAGGCTCAGCGCTCTTTTCATGAGCCAGGCGGCATATAGTGAAGCCGATGTCAAGGCCATGACAACTTCCTTTGAACAGGCCAATCCTGGAGTTAAAATCGACCTTGAATTTGTCCCCTACGAGGCGCTGCACGACAAGATCGTAGCGGCGAGCGGAGCCGGAGACCGTGGTTATGACGTGGTTCTTTTTGACGTGGTCTGGCCGGCAGAATTTGCCCGGCACGGCTTTTTAAAGGATGTGTCAAAACGTATCCCTACCTCCCTGGAAAAGGAGATATTCGACGGCGCCTGGACAACCGTATCCTACGATGGCAAGAAATTCGGCATGCCGTGGATTCTCGATACGAAATATCTCTTTTATAATACTGCCATTTTGAAAAAGGCCGGTTTTTCCGCACCACCCGCCACCTGGGAAGAGCTGGAGGAACAGGCCAGGGTCATCAAGGAGAAAAAACTGGTTAAATACCCGATAGTCGGCAGCTGGTCGCAATCCGAGGCCATGATCTGTGATGTGACAACCATCAGTAGTGCCTATAAAGGCACCTTTTTCACCGATAACAAACCCTCCTTCCAACGGGGTGGAGTGGTTAAAGCCGTTTCCTTTATGGAGAGAACTTTGCAAGACGGTCTTACCAACCCCAGCTCCCGCGAGTATCTGGAAGAAGATGTGCGCCGGGTCTTCTCCAACGGTGAGGCGGCCTTTGCCCTTAACTGGACCTATATGTACGCCATGGCCAACGATCCCAAAGAAAGCAAGATTGCCGGTAAGGTCGGCGTGGCACCCGCCCCCGGCGCCAAAGGAATTTCCAAGGCCAGCGGCGTCAACGGCTCCATGGGCCTCGGTATCCCCAGCAATTCAAAGAACCCGGATCTGGCCTGGAAATATATCGTCCACCTTACCAGTCAGAAGGTGCAGAACCGCTATGCCCGTCTCAGTTTGCCCATCTGGAAGTCATCTTACGATGATCCCCTGGTAACAAAGGGACAGGAAGCGCTGGTTGCGGCGGCCAAAGAATCCATTGCCGTGATGTTCCCCCGCCCCCTTACCCCTTCTTACACCGAACTGTCCAATATATTGCAGACCAATATCCACAAGGCATTACTCGGCAAGGAAACGGTGGAAAAGGCGCTGGCCAATGCGGCCAAGCGAGCGGCACGTATACGATAATTTGAGGCACTAGAGGTTGTCCGAGAAAAGAGCACATATGTCCAGGCGGTGGCAAAAATATGAAAGATGGCTGTTATTGTCACCGGCCCTCTTTGTGCTCTTTCTTGTTACCTTTATCCCCTTTTGCCAAACACTCTTTCTCAGCTTCACCGATGCGGAGATAACCGCCCTTGCCCACCGGGTACATTTCATCGGCCTGGAAAATTATGTCTACGCGCTGACCGATCCGGGCTTTCTTGAAGCCCTTGTCAAGACAATTTACTTCACCATGGTATCGGTGGGCCTGGAAACGGTGCTTGCCGTTGCGGTCGCCCTGCTGCTCAACCTTTCCTTTCAGGGCAGATTCCTGGTGCGGGCCATAATCATCCTGCCCTGGGCGGTGCCGACCATTGTCAACGCCATGATGTGGCGGTTAATATTCCACCCTGATTACGGAAGCCTGAACGCGTTACTCATGCAACTGGGCTTGATTGAACACTACAGATCCTGGCTGGGCGACCCCGATCTTGCCATGAATATGATTATCCTGGCCGATGTCTGGAAAAACTACCCCCTGATCGCCTTTGTGGCCCTGGCCGCCCTGCAGACCATTCCCAACGATCTATACGAAGCGGCAAAGATCGAAGGGGCCGGTGTCTGGTACAGGTTTAAGGCCATTATCCTGCCCGGTATTATCGGGCCGTTACTGGTGGTTATCATCCTCAGAACAATCGAGGCCTTCCGGGTTTTTGATATTATTTATATCATGACCCGCGGCGGCCCCGCCGATTCGACCAAGACCCTGAGTTTTCTCGTCTATCAGGAATATTTTGCCTACCTGCGTTCGGGCAGCGGCGCCTCCTACGCCGTTTTGGTGGCCGCCCTGAGCGGTGTTCTGATTGCCGGATATTTTGCTATCGTAAAGAAACAGGAGGGAGGCACAAGCTAATGAAAAGGACATTATTACAATCAGTTGCCCTCTACCTGACCGTACTGGTTCTTATCATTTTTACCCTGGCGCCACTGCTCTGGCTGCTTATTATGAGCCTGTGCAGCGCCAACGATTTAACAACGATCCCCCTGCACTGGTTACCAAGCCATGCCGACTGGTCAAGATATGGACAATTACTTGATTTTAAAGTAAATATTGGCCACAACCCGTTTCTACAGGCCCTGAAAAACAGCCTGATTGCTGCGGGCGGAGCCACCCTGCTTGCCCTGGCTGCCGCCATCCCGGCGGCTTATGCCTTCTCCAGAAAAAATGCGCCATCAGCCCTGCTCTTTGTAATGCTGGCCACCGTTATGATACCGCCGGTGACCTATATCCTGCCGCTCTATTCGACCTTAAGCAATATGAACATGTTGAACAACCCGCTGACCCTCATCATTATCTACTGTTCCATGCTGCTGCCCTTTGCCACCTGGCTTATGAAGAGTAATATCGATATCCTGCCCGTGGAAATTGAGCAGGCGGCAACAGTTGAGGGCGCAACCACCCTGCAAACGCTTTTTGCGGTCGTTCTACCCATGGCAAAACCGGCGATTATCGCCACGGCAATGCTCTCTTTTTTACTGGCTTGGGACGAATTCTTCTACTCACTCATCTTTAACAGCGACTGGCGGGGCAAGACCCTGCCCGTGGCCATTGCCGATTTTGCCGCAGGCAAGGTGACCGATTACGGGTTGATCGCCTCCGTCGGCGTACTCGCCTCCCTGCCACCGGTTCTGGTCTCTCTTCTTTTTCAAAAACATCTTGTCCGGGGTCTGGCCTCCGGAGGGGTGAAAGGATAGTATCATGCATCCGCACAATAATTCCGCCACCACCGGCCTTGCCGCGCTAACTCTGGAAATGGATCGGCAGCACGACGACGCCATTACCTCCTTTTCAACAAATCTCCATATAGCCGAAGGAATAGCGGACGCTCTCCGCGACAGGAAAAGATTATTACTCCTCGGCATGGGCGCCTCCCACTGGCTTAACCGCATGGTGGAACCCCTCTACAGACGGGCCGGTATCGACGCCACCGCCTCTGTTATCTCCGAACATATGCGCCAACCGCCGCTGACCACGCCCCATACGCAGATAATCGTTTCCCAGTCCGGCGCATCCGGAGAGATTATCCGCTATCTCGACCAGTGTCGAGACCTTGATAATATGTACGGCCTCACCCTGAACCCGGACGGCGAGCTGGCCGACAGGCTGCCCTCTTTACTCGGTACAGGCGGAGTGGAAGTTGCCTTTGCCGCCACCCGCAGCCTGTTGGTCTCCATGGCCCTGCACGGCACAATACTGGATAGGCTCGGCCATAACCAGGGCGAATTTATAACCATGCTATCTAGAAAAATCAGCCGTGAAAGCGCTGAGGTGACAACCCTGCTTAAACAGTCGAAGGCCGTTATCTTTTCCGGACGAGGCGTATTGCAGGGGGTGGCGGAGGCGGGGGCCCTCTGTTTTATGGAACTTGCCAGGACCCCGGCCTTGGCCCTGGAAGGGGGCCAGCTTTTGCACGGCCCCTGTGAGATACTCAATCCGCAACTGGCCGTGATACTGCTCAGGGAAAAGGATGATCCATCCCCCTCGTTTACACGCACGGTCAACATGGCCGTTGAGGCGGGATGCAGACCCGTTGTCTTGGATCTGCACGGAGGGCCAACCATCCCCGGCACCATAAAAATCGATCTGCCCTGCCACGGAGGGTTGGCCGCTGCGGCCCTGGCCTTAACGGTGATGCAATCTTTTCTTGTCCAGGCCGCCGCGCAAATGGTAAGCCGGGTGGGTGAACCGCTTCGTTCTACAAAGATAACCGATGGAGAGGCAGGTTGACGACAAACAGAGAAAAACTCGTTATTATCGGTAATATTAACGTCGATTTTGTTATGGGCACTCTTGACTCCTGGCCGGAGACCGGTACCGAAACCGTCCTGCCCATGAGTGACTGCCGGGCCGGAGGGTCCGCCGGAAACAGCGCCCTGGCCCTGGCCGGTATCAACCGTCCCTGCCTGCTTATATCCAGCGCCGGCAACGACCAGATCGGCCTCTGGCTGACCTCGTGTTTTGCGCATATAGACCATAAAATAAGTGTAATAGATTGCGCCACAACCATATCCACCGGTATTGTCCACACCGGCGGCGAGCGCACCTTTTTCACCTCAAACGGCCACCTGGAGCAATTCTCCATCACAGAGATAGAAGAATTGCTCACGGAGTGTAATATCGACAAGGAGCTGGTACTGCTCTCCGGTGTATTTTTAAGCCCGCCACTCCGCAGCCGCTATTCAAAATTAATCGATCTGTTGAAAACAAGGGGTTGCAGGCTGGCCATCGACCCCGGCTGGCCCCCCGGGGGATGGGACAAGGCCACGCGCCGGGAGATACTGGGCTGGTTTTCCCGCTGTGACCATGTACTGATCAACGATAAGGAGGCGGCGGCAATCACCATGGAGACAACGCCTGAAAGATGCATTGCGCAGCTTGCCAAACTGTTACCGGAGACTACGGTGGTAATAAAAAACGGCAAATCCGGCGCCCTGGCCATGGCGGATAAGGTGCTTTGTTATGCCAATTCCGCAGAGATAACCCCTTTTGATACAATCGGAGCCGGGGACTGTTTTAACGCCGGTTATCTGCACAGCGTACTGCTGGGCGAAGATCTGCAGCAAAACCTGCATAGCGGTGTGGTCGTGGCCGCCGCCGCAATCGCTTCATTTCCCAGGGTTTACACCCTGCCCGAGACCTTAGATCAACCGATAATGGGGGAAAAGCATTGATGTCCGTCATATTGAAGATTGAAAAACTTGCCAAACGATACGGTACAACCGAAGTTCTGCGTGATATATCCCTTACCATGGAACAGGGCGAATTCCTGGTCTTCATTGGACCGTCCGGCTCAGGAAAGTCCACCCTACTCTCCTGTATCGCCGGGTTAAACGAGGTCAGCGAGGGTACGATACACATCGGCGGCAGGGATATGACCGATATAGCCGCGGGTAAGAGGGATATCGCCATGGTTTTTCAATCGTACGCCCTCTTCCCGACCATGACTGTCGCCGGCAATATAACCTTCGGTATGCGTGTCCGTGGCGTCGATAAATCGACGCGGCACCAAAAACTCCTGGCGGTTACCAAAAACCTGAAGATGGAACACCTCCTCAACAGGCGTCCCTCCGAGCTGTCCGGCGGACAGCGCCAACGTGTGGCCATGGCCAGGGCCCTGGTGCGGGATCCGCAGATCTTCCTCTTTGATGAACCGCTCTCCAACCTGGATGCCAAACTCAGGGTTTCCATGCGCTCCGAGATAAAGCGGATTCATAAAAAACTCGGGGCCTCCATGGTCTATGTCACCCACGACCAGGTGGAGGCCATGACCCTTGCCACCCGGATAGTCGTTCTTAACGAGGGTATCATCCAGCAGATTGGCCCCCCAGGAGAACTTTATAACCGCCCGGCCAATATTTTTGTCGCCGACTTCATGGGCTCTCCGGCAATGAACCTCCTTAGGGCCAGGGTCTGCCGCAGGGAAAGAGGCCTGGAAATCATCGTCCAGCGCGGCGCAAAGGGTTCGTTTACCCTCCTCGACCACAGACCGCCGAAATCGCTGGATACGGCCCGAGACACCGAACTCATTTTCGGTATCAGGCCGGAGGCCGTTGCATATAAACCACATCTAAAAGACCCGGACAACACCGTCCTGCTGGAGGTGGAGCAGGTGGCCCTGACCGGCGCCGATACCTTTATCGAGATTGATTGCGGCAATACCATGCTCATGGCCCGCCTAGCCGGCGACACCACCATCGGCCCAGCCGATGAAGTACCCTTTTCCTTTAATATGGACAAGGTTTCCTATTTTCATAAAAAGGACGGCACACGATTTTTATAGCCTCCTGCCACCCCAATTTCCTAACCTTAAAATACCTATCTCTCTGTTTTTAGTGCAATTGTCTACCAGGCACAAGCCTGGGTTATGCAAATCTTCCCCGCCGATAATTGTTGATTTAACAAAAAACAGAGCCGCAAATTTGCTTTGTAAATCAATTTTAATATATAGTTAATTATCGGCTGCAAAATTTGCCAACACCCGAAAATAATGCAGCCTTTCAACCATATACACAGAACACGTACAATTCTTTGAATTCTTTTGTCTGTTAGTGTTCTGACAAACAAAAAGCTTTCCGGTTCTGGCTCAAAACAAAATGGCCATTTCTGGACGGACACGGGTTAATTTATATTATTTACTGACATTGCAAGGAGTGGGTTATGGCGAAAGTTGTAATTTTAGGTGGCGGCGTTTCTGGACATACCGCAGCCACCTTTTTAAAAAAATGGCTGGGACGCAACCATGAAGTGGTGGTGGTAACGCCGAACAGCAAATGGAACTGGATACCGTCAAATATCTGGGTCAGCGTCGGCGGTATGAGAGAGGAAGATGTGGTCTTTGAACTGGCCCCCGTCTACGCCAAAGCAGGTATTGACTACCGACAGGCCAAGGGGATATCAATCCACCCGGAGGGTGGAAACGATGGTGACAGCCCCTTTGTAACCATTGAATACACCGGCCAGGACAAGATCGGAGAAAGGGAAGAGCTGGCCTACGACTATCTTATCAACGCCACCGGGCCACGCCTGAACTTTGCAGCGACCAAAGGACTGGGCCCCGAGAACGGCCACACCGTTTCCGTTTGTACCGCCGACCACGCCGGCCATGCCGCAAAAGAGCTTGACGCACTAATTGGGGAAATGAAAAAGGGCGCCCATAAAAAAATTCTCATCGGCACCGGCCACGGCTCCTGCACCTGCCAGGGGGCGGCCTTTGAATATACCTTTAATGTCGAACATAAATTAAACGAAGAAGGGGTCAGGGACAACGCCGATATTGTCTATCTTTCCAATGAGTATGAACTGGGGGATTTTGGCGTCGGCGGCCTGCATCTCAAGCTCGGCGGCTATATTACCAGCGGCAAGGTCTTTGCCGAATCACTCTACACGGAACGGGGAGTGCGCTGGATTAAAAGGGCCCATGTAACCGAGATTGAAAAGGGTCGGGCCCATTATGAGCTGCTGGACGGCTCCACCCACGTCCAGGATTTTGATTTCGCCATGCTTATCCCGCCCTTTGTCGGCGCGCGCATACAGGCGTTTGACCGGGCAGGTGGCGATATTACCAAAAAATTATTCAATGATTCCGGATTTATGTATGTTGACGGCGATTATTCGAAGAGCAATGCCCCTTTTGAAGAGTGGGATACCGACGACTGGCCCTCGTCCTGCCAGAACCAGAACTATAAAAACATCTTCGCCGTGGGTATTGCCTTTGCCCCGCCCCACCAGATATCAAAACCCATGCAAAGCCCCAACGGCACCACCATTACCCCGGCCCCGCCCAGGACAGGCATGCCAAGCGCCATGATGGGCAAGGCGGTGGCCCAGAGCATCAGGGATATGATTACCAAAGGCGCCTCCGAACCCACCCACTCGGCAAAGATGAGTGAAATGGGGGCCGCCTGCATCGCCAGTGCCGGTAACGGTATGTTTAACGGCAGTGCCGTGGCCATGACCATGTTCCCCATTATCCCGGATTATAAAAGATATCCGGATTATGGCCGGGACCTGGACGGCACCTTCGGCGAGATCGGCCTGGCCGGGCACTGGGTCAAATATCTTCTCCATTACGCCTTTCTCTGGAAGGCAAAATTAAGACCGTTGTGGAGAATAATTCCGGAATAAGTTAAAAAAGGATTGGATTTATGAAAATTACACCGTACAGTCAAAACGATTTTACCCCGGTTCCGACAAAATTTACCAAGTATAGAAGAACCTCGTTCCTATGGCAGCTCTACAGATTTATAGTAATAAATTTCAAGATGACCATACTCATCCTGAAATCACACCACTGACGCATAACCTAAAAGACATCCCAGGTCATGAAAAAATACACAGAAATCTTAAACACACCATGGCCTGAAAGGGATAAATATCCGGCCACAACCGTTAATCCACCCGTCTATAAAGGGTCGACCGTACTCTTTGACTGTTATGAAGACATGGTCAAGGCCGGTAATCATACCTACCGGGGTATTACCTACGGTACCGACAGATTACCCACCCAGCGGCAATTTGAAGAAACGATGCGCCGACTTGAGGGCGGGGCGGTCAGCCGTATCTTCCCCTCCGGAATCAGCTCCATCCAGGCGGCCTTGCTGGCCTTTTGCAAAAGTGGTGACCATATTCTCGTCTGTGATAACGCCTACGGACCGGGGCAGAGGTTCTGCCGGGAAATATTGAAAAAATTCGCCGTTGACTACACCCTTATCCCCGCCGATTGCGGCGAAGATATTGAAAAATATATACGCCCCGAAACCGCCCTAATCCTCCTGGAATCCCCCGGCTCCATCACCTTTGAGATCCAGGATATTCCCGCGATCTGTGCAATTGCCGCCGCCAAAAATATCGTCACCATTCTTGACAATACCTGGGCCACACCCCTCTACCTAAACCCTTTTGACCTCGGTGTTGACGTCTCCATCCATTCGGTGACAAAATATATCAGCGGCCACTCCGATGTCCTGGCCGGAACGGTGACCGTAAACGAAAAATACGGACCGATATTCAAAAAATTTTACGCGCAGATGGAGATCTACACACCGGGCGATATCTGTTCAACGGCCCTGCGCGGCCTCCATACCCTGGCCACCCGCCTTAAGCAGCACGAACAATCGGCACTCACCATTGGTCGCTGGCTGGAAACCCTGGCAATCGTAGACGAGGTGATCCATCCCGCCCTGCCCTCCCATCCAGAACATCATCTCTGGAAACGGGATTTTTCCGGCTCGTCGGGGTTGTTCTCTTTCACCTTTAAAGAGGATTACCCGCCGACACAACTCGCCGTCTTTATTGACTCCCTGCGACTCTTCGGGCTTGGTTACAGCTGGGGCGGCTTTAAGAGCCTGCTCACCGCCGCCAAGATTAAAAGAACCCTGCCGTCAAGATATGACAATAAAACGATAATCAGGTTGAACATCGGCCTTGAAGAGTGCGCAGATCTGATCGAGGATCTGGAGCAGGGCTTTAACCACCTTTAAAGAACAGAGAGCAGCGATATACCGAAAACGGCGAGTACGGCACCACCAATTGCCCGAAAAGAGACATGTTCCTTATGGAGGAATATTGAAAAAGGTATGATAAAGACGGGTACCAGGGAAAGAAAGGTGGATGCCACCCCGGTTGTCAGATAATGCAGGACGAGTAGAGAGAGCGAAACCCCCAGAAACGGGCCGACGGTGGCGCCGATTGCCGTGAATCCCACCGCTTTTCCATCCCGCAGGACAAGCCGGAGCGAAGACCATTTTCCGGCTATTGTAAAATAGACTAAGATGCAGACAAGGGCGGCTACAACCCTTATCTGCGTCGAGGCAAAAGCGTCCAGGTAACCCGTACCCGTCCACATACCAACTTTGCTGAGAACATAACCGCCCGCCTGACCCAGCATTGCCCCGCAACCAAAGAGGACGCCTCGGCCGGATATCCTGCGCGTCGTTGATTTTTGCGGCCCCTGCGACTGGGACTGTGCCGGGTTCCGTTCAAAGACAACGATGCCAACCCCCGACAGGGTTATCAACATCCCCAGCCATTGCCAGGCCCCGTAGCTTTCTGCAAGAAATAACCAGCCCATTATGGCGGCGGCCGGTGCCGAAAGCGAAAAGATCAGCATCGCCACCCGCGGCCCAAGCTCAACCAAGGCCCTGAAAAGTAGAATATCCCCCAGGAAAAAGCCCACCACCCCCGACAACCCGAGGTAGAGCCAGGCATGGGTAGAGAAGCGGATGGGCAGAAGAGACCCGTCCCGCCAAAGCAACAAAAGACTAAAGAGGGTAAAGGCCACCAAAAGCCTGATAATATTAACGTAAACGGGACCAACCCGCTGCGCGGCCGCCTCAAAAAACTGAACGCTAAGGGTCCAGCACAGCACCGTGGCCAGGGCAATCAATTCGCCTGTATATGGCATTAAGAATCCTTTTGCCCATATCCATCTATGAACATTTTTTTATACACATTAGGCGGGGCAGCCTTCTCTGATGCACGCACTTTCCCACCTTTTAAGCCCATCTATTTTAGATAAAACGAGAAGTCAATAAAATATCAATTGATTTATCTACATAATATCAAAAAGTTACAAATTAACTCCATTAGAGTTTTACAAAAAATATCAATTTGCTCCGCAAGGTACCATAATAATTCAGCAGAACAACACAAAAAAACACCCCAAATCTACGATGGAAATTTAACCGGTAAAAGCTGGGGGCGAAGAAAGATGTGCAATCAATACACCAGGAGGCTTAAAAAGCAAAAAAATTGATAACCACTCGGAAAAAGTTGTTTTAGACTGCAAATATGTTATAAAAAGCCTGACAGGTAAGTTTTATAAGTACGCTATTACCGTATCTTATATATTGGCAAAGAGTTTTTGTACCCGATTATCAACTCAACAAAAGGTGCGAACTATGTCATGCAAAAATCAGCTTGTTTTCTTTGTAACACTCTTTTTTCTCTTCTATCCGTTGCAAAATGCTTTCTCCGAGGATGATTCCGAAGCTGTCCAGAGTCAAACAGCAACTGCCGCCAACAAACATTCGGATCCTGGTCAAATCACCTTCAGGTCGAAAATCGGAGAGGCCAGTTTCGAGAAGATTGACCCTTATACCGGTCATTTAGTTGTCACCCACAAGGATATCAGCCTACCGGGAAATGGAGGGCTTAACCTCGATATTTACCGTGTATACTCCTATCATGACAAAAATCCCCTGCCATTTTCACCATTTGGACGTTTTTGGGAAAACCATTTTGGCCGCATTAAGAAAATGAAAAATGGTACCGTGGCTATTGAATTGCAAGACGGCACAAACAATGTCGCCTACAAAGAACGTTACAGCACCCCATGGGCCCAGTACTATACCTACAGAACCAAAGATTTTTGGAAAGTTGACCTGGAGAATACGCCGATACTTCAACTCCCGAATGGTGTAGAAATAGTCTTTGGTCGTGGTGGTAATGCAGCATATAAGGATTGGTTCTATGCCACAGAAATAAAAAACCATAACAGTTCAATTACGATTCACTACGCAACGAATCGCAGAATAGACTACGTGGTTGACTCCATCGGCAGACAGCTGAATTACAACTATTCTTCCATAGGAAACAGAAATCGTTTGGTATCCATCAGCTGGAATCAACAAGCCTTGGTTACTTACCATTATCCGGATACGGGAACCTATGCAGCTATTCTCAGCCAAACAACATATCCAGATGGAGACAGATGGAAATACCAATACGCATTGTTCAACGTTCACTATTATCGAACACATAGACTGGCAACAGTTGTTACCCCCTACAACGGTATTATACGATACAAATACAAGGCCTTTGATAGAGGGATAATACTCGTCGGCATGGGGAAAATGTTTCAGGTATCCATCAGCGAAAAATACCAATACGGCTCCGGTTTACCGACGGGAACATGGGTATATGACTATGGTTTTAAACTTAAAGACCCCTGGGAACATCGTATCCATATGGACTATACTAAAATCACCGATCCCTGCGGCAGGACAACAACATACCACTTCTACGGATATTCCGGCGGTTACAACAGCTCACAAGAGCAAAACTGCAATAAATACAGCATGGTACGCCATAAATTTACCACTGACGCCAACGGAATTGTTGAAGAGGCCGTGGCATACACCTGGGATAAACTCGAACAGCAAATATCTCCGTTAACATACAGCGTACCATACGCATGTTCCGACAGTAAAGTTTATGTACCGGTTCTCACACAGCAGGTGACCTATCATGGTGGAACAATAGACAAATGGTACTATTTTACCCATGACCCGGCCAGATGGAAGGTTAACAACCCCGAAAACGTTTACACCACCAGGTATGATAATTTTGACAATTACGGCAATATCGGTAGAGTACGAACATATAATAGTATCCCGCCTTCAAACTCGACTCCAGCAAAAACCACAACAACAACATTTTGGTATAAGCCAAGCCGCAATATTGTCAAAAACAAACCAGCAAGTGTTAATATTACCGGCTACGGATCCTTTCCCGGTAGTTTTTCGTCATCATATGTATATAATGGTTTCGGTGACATTCTTACGGAAAACAAACTCGGCATAATAACGACACATACCTACCACGACGATGGCAACCTTGCCTCCACCACGGATGGTAACGGCAACACTACTTGGTACCAGTGGGAAAATGGTGCCGTCAGCCAAATAGAAAATCCCCAATATACAATTACCCGTATCATAAACCCCGATGGTACAACCGCAAACGAAACAAATGGACGGGGATACACTACCAGGTACAATTATACACCGGGTATGCGGATCAAAAAGATTTCACCACCCGTGGGCAACCCAACTATTTACAACTATTTTTTTGCTGAAAACAGCTATGTTCTTAAGAAAAAAGGCTCATTTGCCTCCTGGGTTTACCATGACGGTCTCGGCAGGGAAAGAGGTAGTGGCGATTCTCTAGGCAAGAGAACAACCATTAACTACAAGTCCTGCGGATTAAAAAATTATACCACTTCCAATATCGGCGATACCACCAATTTTGATAACCGTGGACGCATTACCAGGATAACCCATAAAGACGGCAAATTTATCAAATATAACCACCAATCCGATTCCGATATACAAACAATAGACGAAACAAACAAAACAACTCGTTTTCACTACGACACCCTGGGTAGCTCCAGCGAAAAATATCTGGCAACAGTTACCGATGCAGAAAATCACACAGCTGGATACAGCTACAATATTCTTGGAGCAATACGTCAAGCATCATTTGATGGTGCAACCAGAACATACCGGTACAATTCTAAAAATCAGCTGTATCAGGAAGAGCATCCGGAAAGTGGTATCACCGCTTATACCTACGATGGAAGCGGTAATATCAAATCAAAAGACGATGGTTTTGCCACCAAGTTTTTCACCTACGACACCATAAACAGGCTGGTTAAAATTTCGGCAGGCTCGCAAACCATTAGTTATTTATATGATAACAACGATAATATCATTCGACTTACAAGCCAGGACGGCGTTATCAACTATCAGTATGATGAAGCCGATCGCATAACCAAAACAGCCACTACCACCCTTGGCAGAAACGGTGATCTTGTTTTTAGCTGGGATGCAAATGATAACCTTAAAAGCATCCGCTATCCCTCCGGGAGAACAGTTAAATATAGTTACAATGTCCTTAATCAAATAACGAGTATTACCGGTTTTGGTGGATATGTATCCCCCATCACGTATTTCACCGGCGGCACCTCCCTTGGTCTATTGCGAAGTTTTCACTTCAGTAATGGCCAGACCACGACCCTTTCCTATAACAGCCGTCGAGCTTTAAGCAGTACTGTTGCCGGGGCCTTAAAACTGGGGTTTCAATACGGCGATGCCCGCGGCAATATGACCCGCCTGATTAACTATCTTGACAGAGGAAAAGACAAAACATTCACTTATGATAATGTCAATAGACTCCGGGGATTTAACGGGGCATGGGGAGGTGGTCGTTTTGATTATCACGCCGATGGAGATAGAGTCAAAAAAATTAGAGGAGGTACCACATCTTACAGTTACGATAATACCAACCGAATGAGCGGGGCCACCGGTATATCATATAGCTACAATATTGACGGAGATATGACCCGCATGGGTAATGTATATTTTGATTATAACGACTTCCATAGATTATGGCGCGTGCGTAAAAATGGTCATAATCTTGCCGTTTACGGTTATGATGGCAAGGGAAACAGGATATTTAAAAAATCCAGGTCAACGGAAATATATTTACGGGGTCCGGGGGGTAATATTCTGGTGGATC
>CAZQOD010000066.1:0-18023 GCA_964594945.1 uncultured Desulfopila sp. | reverse complement strand
TCGGAGGATTAAATTTTGAAAACAACGAAGAGTTAGGGGAAAATGGCCATTTATGGACAGACATTAACTACCAATATTGAAAATTCGGATAATAACAATACCAGATTCATACAGCAGGTAGAGCGGTGCTCCCATAAGCATCATATTGACAACATCCGGGGTTGGTGTCAAAAGCGCGGCCAATATTGCTATAATCAACAGGGCGTAACGTCTGTTCTTTTCATAAAAGCGTCTTTTAAAAACCCCAACCTTGGTCAAAAAGACCATAAAAATGGGCAACTCAAAAATAAGACCAAAGGCCATGATAAAAACAGTCGTAAAATTAACAAATCTCCCCACCGAAATAACAGGCTTCAATTCTGCGGATCCGTATCCAAGTAAAAATTTTATACCAAATGGTAACGTTATGAAATAACAAAACAACGTTCCTGCATAAAAGAGCAGACATGTAAAAAAAATAAAGAAAAACAGATGGCCGCCGGAAACGCCGAAGGGCCCACCCAGCGCCCGCCAGAAAACAATCATAAACCACGGCATAAGTACATAGAGTGTTGCAAATAGAGCCAGTTTTACATGCGCTAAAAACGGCCCGGCCACCGAAAAAAAGTAGAGTTTATCCGCCAAATGTGCCTGAACAAGATGCAACAGCTGGGGCGACAAGATAAATATAAGTAGAGTACCCAGACAGAGAGACATTCCTAAATTGCGAATAGACTTTCTAAATTCAACAAAAAAAGTAATAAATTGCGCTCGTGTGTCCATAAAACGACAACAACATCAGTTGTCTGATATTAGATTTTCATAGGTTGCCACAATCCCAAGCAACAGGATCGAAGCGGGGCAAATAATTCATCATCGCGGCCGATGATTCAACCACGATACCATATCCAACACCGGAAATGACCGGTAAGTCGGTATAAAGCCTTGTTTCTTGTTTTTTATTACAGCTTTTACGGAGCAAAGATAAATTTAGAAACCGACAAATTCGCAGAAAGTATGAAATATCAACCACTTTGACATATAACAATATTTCAAACTATTAAACGGCACAAATCCCGTGTAATTGCCGATTCCAAAGGGCAAAGAATATAAGAAAAATTTATTCTTAAGAACAGTGGCCACGACCATAGCCTGGCGCACCAATAATATATTGATTTAACAGTATAAAACTTATTTTCTAATTCTCTAAACAGAAACAAACCACAGTTAACCCCCAGCAAAGGGTATACTATTTTCTTGTCCGGATTATATTACGGGCGACAACCCTCCGCACAACCTATCAGAAGCATAAATAAAATGCAATTTGATTGAGGTTGCTTTCCCGCAACAGCCGTGCTAAACATTGGGTGACTGAACTATTCAGCGGATCCGCCCGACCATATTGACCACCTGCAACAATTTATCAATTAAACCAGATAAGACACCATGCTCGAATTAAGATTCATAAGAGAAAACCTGGCTATTGTAAAAGAAAAGTCCGCCCACAGGGGTATGGACACTTCACTCATCGATACCTTTGCCACTACAGATCAAAAGAGGCTTCTCCTCCTGTCAGAGGTTGAAGGACTAAAAAACAGACGCAACACAGTCTCAGATCAGATAGCGACCCTAAAAAAAGGATCAGATGAAGATAAAAAAAAGGCCGATCCCTTTATCAACGAAATGCGCGAAACAAGCCAGCTTATAAAAAAACTTGACGGGGAACTACATATAATAGAAAAAGATCTGCAAGAAATTGTAATGGCCATTCCAAACCTGTGCCACGATTCAGTTCCCATAGGTCAGGATGAATCCGACAATAAAGAAATTAAGACCTGGGGCGAAAAACCGACTTTCTCTTTTCCGCCCAAGACACACTGGGAAATTGGTGAAGAACTTGATATCCTGGACTTTGAAAGAGCCACCAAACTGTCAGGCGCTCGTTTTGCCCTCCTGAAAGGTTTTGCCTCCAAACTGGAGAGGGCATTGATAAATTTCATGCTTGACCTGCATACCCAGCGACATGGCTATACGGAACTACTACCGCCTTTTTTGGTCAACACGCCTTCAATGACCGCAACAGGCCAACTCCCGAAATTTGAAGAGGATCTTTTCAAAATCAACGACTGGGATCTTTATCTCATCCCCACCGCCGAGGTACCTGTAACCAATATCCACCGTAACGAAACCCTGAGCGAAAAAGATCTCCCCCTTAACTACACTGCCTATACCCCTTGTTTCCGTTCGGAGGCGGGTAGTTACGGCAGGGATACCCGTGGCCTGATTCGACAGCATCAGTTCGAAAAAGTCGAACTGGTTAAGTTTACCACCCCGGAAACATCAGAACAAGAGCTGGAAAACCTCCTTGCCGATGCCGAGGCTGTGCTGCAACTTCTCGGGCTCCATTATCGGGTTGTTACACTATGCAGTGGCGATCTGGGTTTTTCCGCCACCAAAACATATGATATTGAAGTATGGCTACCTGGACAAAACAGCTACAGGGAAATTTCATCGTGCTCTAATTTCCTCGATTTTCAGGCCCGCAGAGGTGGTATTAGGTATAGACCGGACGGTAAGAAAAAGAGTGCGCTGGTACACACATTAAATGGTTCCGGTCTCGCCGTGGGTAGAACTCTTTTAGCAATTCTTGAGAATTATCAACAGGAAGACGGTTCTATCAAGCTCCCGGAAATACTGGAGCCATACTTTGAAAAAAGGTTTTAGAGCCTTACTCAGTAAAAACTGTAATAAAAAACAAGAAATAATAGACCATAAAAAACCGGGTGTTGGTAACAGCAAAAGCATTTATACCGGCTTACCGGCCATTTCCAGTGTTATTTTTTTGGCAAAAAAGCAGAATAGTGGTTGTTCCCGGACAACCGCTATTCTACCTACCCGTCATTTAGTCTATCCACTTTGATTCTTAATTCAATTTCATCTACTTCGTCATTATATTTTAACGTTTTTACAAACCCAAGAATCGTTCCACCAAGAGCCTGCTGAATATACTCTTTAATGGGTAATTTATTACCGTTCACCAAAAGGGACGTTATCTCACCATCCCCTTTTTTCCGAAGATATCTTTTTTCAATAAACAGGGCAATTTCTTCCGCCTCATCAAGGCGGAAAACATAATCACAACTCACATTTTCACAGTCAGTGGCAACGGCTATTACACCATGTACTTCCTCGCGTAATTTTTGATCATCATTTTTAAATACTTCAATTTTAGGGATTTTTTTTGCAGTTTTAAACCCCTCCCCAATAACGATATCCACGTCGGGAAAATATCTATGGGCAAGTGTTCTCAAAGAAAGATCATTATTGAGGGTCTGTAAAACCATCTGATCAGGAGCAACAAACATAACACTTTCCGCCCCCGCCTCTTTATGTTTAAAGGTATCAGTGCCGGGGGTATCAAACATAATACCTGTATCGTTACTGGACTTAATTACGGCTACCCTATAACCCAGATTCTTTAAAACGGTGACAACATTTCCGGCCAATGTCGTCTTGCCGCTGTCATGCCAGCCAATAAAAGAGATAATTGATGACATAAATCCCCCCTCTTACAAAAAATAATAAAGTCACCGCCTAAAAAGAAATAGGCCGCAACAACTTCAACAGAGTATAACCCAATGTCATTAACTTAATAACAAAATAATTTGTAAACTACTGTTCCGACTTTGGTCGGAGGCTTGGCTGCAGACAATATTTCTGCAGCCAAGTCGTCATGGAGTTGCCATCCCCAAAACAGCTTTCTAAAAATCATGCATAATTTCTTTAATAAAATATTCTGCCTGTAGATATGAACCATCTACGCTGTGATGATCATCATCTGCATATAACATTTTATTACCTTTAACAGCATAACAATATGAACCATCACAATAAAGATTTTTCGGATCCAATATATGAATATTTTGGTATTTTTCTGCAAATTTCAAAATCATGCGCCTATATTCCCCTGCTCGAGCCATGTAATCCTTGTAATTAATTTTACACTGTGTTGGAAAAAGACCAAAAGGTCTTTCCATACAATTTTTCGGAGAGAACCCAAGCTCCGGATCTTCAAGCAAATAATAAAAATCAAATTTATTGTTATCATTATATTGTTTAAATGTACGTTCCACAACTTCGAAAAATTTTTCTTTTTGATTATAAGCAGTGCTATTAATAAAAAATTCCTCAAAATGATAATTAGACGGTTTTTCTCCGCCATCAACTACACCATAGCCAATATCATAGATATAACACGGCCCTCTGGTTATAAATAAAACTTTTTCTAGTCCTGGGATACCATTTATTACTGTTCTGAAATTCTTAATCTTATTTTTACATTTTATAACATCCGAGAAATCCTTACCCATAGCTCCACTTACATACGGGGGACAAGAAGAATTGGCAAGTAAAAGTACTTCATAACCCATTTTCATAAATTCCTTGGCAAACCCAGGATAAGAAGTATGAGCGTGACTATCTCCCAATATCAAAACAAATTTTTTTGATAAATCATCGGAGGTTGCTTTTACATAGTTATTGGTTGGTTCATATCCCAATATTTTTGACACTATTGATAGCCCTAATTTATTTTTGCCCGGTGTTCGAATAAATTGTTTTTGAAATATATCATTTGAAATCAAATGAGACCTGTTCTGCAAACCTGCCCGGCAATAAATATATTGCCCCAAAAGACCAACCATTAACACTACTACAAACAAGAACACGGCAAATCCATAACCATCCGCCTTCCTGGCATAAATTTCTACATACCTATAAGTAAGATAAGAGATAAAAACAGAGAATAGAGCTACCCAAAGACCATATTTATGAATCTCCAAACCAAAGATATGAATATAGCTTATAAAAACATAATGCCATAAATATAACGGATAACTGATAAGACCTAAAAATACCAAAAACGGTGTTGATACAATTTTATGATTGGGCTGCGACGTAATAATTAATATAAGAAATCCAGTATTGATTACAAGAAATAGTGTTTTGATGACATTAAATGTGGTATTACCTTGGGAATAACCGATAGAAAATATAAATAATATAAATATAATCCATTGAAACCTACTTACTTGTTTGAAATTCCTTAATTTTGTTGTAATTGCATAGATAAAACCACCAAATGAAAGTTCCCAAAAACGTGAGAGCGAGTGATAAAATGAACTAAAATTCATTAATAATGTTATTGTTATTAGCAATAGAAAAATAATCAATAAACAGATAAAAATATCTCCCTTCAATTTGTGAATAATAAATATAATTAATGGTCAAAATATATAAAACTGTTCTTCAATAGACAAAGACCAAAAGTGAAGCAGAGGTTTTAGTTGAGCTGCGTCGTCCCAATAACCAACTTCACCGATAAGCCTAAAATTTTGAAAGAAAAATGCAGAAGATTTAATATTTTTCCCTAACTGCTCTAACTCTGGTGAAAATAAAAAAAGATAACCAATAAAAAATGTACCCAAGAGAACGATAATCATCGCTGGGAAAATTCGTCTTATCCTATTTCTATAAAACTCTCTAAAAGAAAAACAATTTGCTTGTAGTCTTGAATGTATAATCCTCGTTATAAGATAACCTGATAATACAAAAAAGATATCTACCCCCACATAACCAAATGAAAAATACTTCGGCCATATATGAAATAAAAGTACCAAAGAAATTGCGATACCACGTAATCCATCAAGTGCTGAATTATACTTTAAAGAATGATTAGCTATAGGTATAAAATTATTTGACATATTCTCTACACAAATTTATTGTTTTTTTTGTTCACAAAAATACCTTAAAAATTAATACGCCATTTTCAAACTAACCAAATCTGATACAATCTAGATCTGCTTAAACTGACACCATATAATCAAAAATCACCAAATTATAAACAGATTAAATTAAGCAGGTATACTTTTTAAAAACGTCCGACCTAAAAGAACATATTCCCAAAAGCCAAATATTAGGCTGGATTCTGAACATATCTACAAACCGATATGGTAAAAATTACATCAGCACTTGAAATTGCGGGCAACTGTCTTTAGGGTATGCCGCACGGAAACAAGAAACCAAATCTTGAAATAATTCTGATTACACTTAAATTTTGCAGTCGGCTTTCATACAAAAATGAGCAAAACAGACCCCACAAGCACCAGGTTGTCCATGGCTTACACCTCCACGATAGTTACCCCGGAAGGTACCACAACCCGACAGGAGATGCTCGCCATAGAAACACCGTATACCATTGCCCTCAACGATAAAGATATCGGCTCATCCATGGTTTTACCGGTGGGGCTGGAAGAGTTCGGGGCGGGTTTTCTTTTTGGACAGGGATACATTAAAAAAGCGGATGAGATCAGGGAAATTTACGTCTGTCCCGAGGGCCGCATCGCCGTTTATGGTGATATTGAAATGACCGAACCCAAAGAAGTAATAATAACATCAGGCTGTGGAGGAACCGGGAAAATATCCAAAGAGATGCTTGAAGATGCATTTGACCCTTTACAGGAATGCACCATTACCTTCCCGGAAATAAGCATGTTTATCCGCCGGGTCCTCCAGTCGTCTCCACTGGGGTCGGAAACCCACTGCGTACACGGCTGTGGACTCTGGAACAACGGGAAATTACAAGTTTTTTTTGAAGACGTAGGACGGCATAACGCGGTGGACAAGGTACTCGGCTCCATCCTGCTCGGTCGGGCCTCGGCCCAGGGTGCCGTTTACACAACGGGAAGGCTCACCTCGGATATGGTGCTCAAGTGCGCCCGTATCGGTATCCCCATAATCATGTCAAGGACAGCGCCTTCATCCCTGGGCCTGGCCATAGCCAGGAAATCAGGGGCCACCCTTGCCGCCTACGCAAGACCTGACAAGGTAAACATTTTCCATGCGCCACACCGAATAATCTAACACCGGAAATAAACGGTAAGCCGGTATAAGTGCCTTGTTTCTTATTACATTTACGAAATAAAGCAAATAATTAAATTAGTTAGTGTCTGTCCATGGATGAGCAATTTTGCACTAAAGCGAGGCGCTTGATAAATTTAACCACAGGCATATATGCGATATCTCGATGTCTCGTAACTCGCTTTATCGAAGGATTAAATTTTGAAAGCAACGAAGAGTTAGGGGGAAATAGCCATTTATGGACGGGCACTAGTTAGACCTGCGTCCTTGACGACCGAGATCAATTAGTTTTTCCAAAAATTCCCCAAAATCCAGGCCGTGTGCCGCCGCAGCCTGGGGCATCAAACTGGTAGCAGTCATACCCGGAATGGTATTGGTTTCCAGTAAAAAGAGATCCCCCTTTTCATCGAGTATCATATCGGTTCGAGAATAACCCTTCAACCGCAAAGCCCTATGGGCAGCCACCCCGTAGCGCTGAACAAGGGCTGTTAATTCAGCACTGATGGGAGCGGGGCATATCTCCTCGGACGCCCCCGGTTTATACTTTGCATCATAGTCAAAAAAGGTAAAACCATCGCCGGGAATAATCTCAATAACCGGCATTCCCTCCAGAACAGTGTTACCCATTACGCCAACGGTGAGTTCCCTGCCCTTGATATACCGCTCAACCATTATTTCACTATCATGGCGCAGCGCCTTCTCGATACCCTCCTGCAATTGGGCCTCGGTCCTGGCGAGGGTCAACCCAAGACTGGACCCTTCATGCACCGGTTTTATAACCACCGGTAGGCCGAATTTCCGGACCAGATTCTCCACATCCACCGTTTTTTCCAGACCAATAATCTGCCAATCCGCAACTGGCAGGTCGTTTAATTTATACAACTCTTTGGCCAGATGTTTATCCATGGCCACGGCGCTGCCCAAAACCCCCGAACCCTGATAGGGAATATTGAGTAGATCAAGAAAACCCTGCATTGTTCCATCTTCACCCTGTAAACCATGGAGGAGAATAAATGCAAAATCTATCATCTCGGCATCACCGGCAATACGCACGAGATCCGATGCCGGATCATATCGTGTTATTTTGAATTTTGCCTTATCAAGTGCCTTTTCGACCGCCGCTGCCCCATCGAGGGACACCTGTCTTTCGCCAGAAGTACCACCGGCTATTAAAGCAACTCTAAGTTTTTGTTCCACCATATTAGTCCTCCCCCGTGCCTTTATTCATTTTTATACCACAAGGGCATAAGTTTCGTAATAGCCGATGGAGCTACTGCAGCAGCGCCATCGGCTCAACTCAACTCTACCGATCACCCCCGTGACCGCAACCTTAGTCGGTACTCTACCATAACGGGAAAAACAAAAAAATGATTTCTCCAAGGACAAAAATCCATTGACAAACAATCGCTCTTGTTAGTATATAAACCAAATTGTCGTCATGACACCATGACCTTTTTTATAAAAGAGCAATAACATGTTAATTTATTTTGTAAAATATTAAATTCGTTAAACGGAGTTACAAATGATAGAGGTTGAAGTCCGAGGGGATCTTGAGTACGCAATCCGCCAACTGAAAAAAAAGTTGCAGATAGACGGTATTAAAAGAGAGTTAAAACGCCGCGAGTACTACGAGAAGCCGAGCGTAAAAAAACGTCGCAAGCAGGCTGAGGCCCGCAGAAAACTCCGCAAGTTCAACCGAATGAAGAAATCCATGTAGACAGCTGCTCCTGCAAAGCCTTCTTCCTTAGTGCTTTGCAGGAATAATCTGCGCTTTATTGGGACAGCCACCAAACCCTTCAGTCGAGACATTATAAAACCTACAAATCTACCAAAGCAATTTGCGGTTGCCCGCGAACTGTTCATCCGCTATCTCATTACCGAGAGGCGCCTGGCTGAGAACAGCATATCGGCATACGATGCCGACGTCGCTTCTTTTCTTACCTATTTAACCTCCCTGCATAAACGTAGTCTCAAAAATATAGATCCAGAGACTATTCATTTATTCCTCGAATATTGCCGCTTAAAACAAATTTCCAAACGGTCTAACGCCCGGCGAATTTCTGCGTTAAAAACTTTTTTCACATTCCTGGTCAGAGAGGGTATTGCCAGAGAAAATCCTTTTATCGCAGTGGATCTACCCCGCTCCGGTAAATCCCTACCCAAGGCGTTATCCGCCGGTGAAGTAGAAAGACTCCTCTCTCCCCCTGCCAAAGCCACCCCCATCGCCACAAGGAACAACGCCATGCTTGTCCTCCTCTACTCGACCGGACTGAGGGTTACCGAACTTGTACAGCTCCCCGTGGCCGGCTGTAACCTCAACGCCGGTTTTGTCAGGGTTATTGGTAAAGGTAGAAAAGAACGACTAGTCCCCTTCGGAGAACAGGCCAAGGACAAAATCGACCACTACCTGAAAACTGCCCGTCCTCTCATTCTCAAAGGCAAAAAAAGCAACTCTCTTTTTATCACGGCCAGGGGCAACCATATGACCAGGTTAAGATTCTGGCAGATTGTGCAGGACACGGCCGTCGCCGCCAATATCAGTAAAAAAATTTCGCCCCACGTAATTCGCCATTCCTTTGCCACCCACCTTCTCAACCATGGAGCCGATCTCCGTTCCGTGCAGTTAATGCTTGGTCATTCTGATATCTCAACCACCCAAATCTATACCCATATAGACCAAGACCGCCTTAAAAATATCCATAAAAAATTTCATCCAAGGGGTTAACTAACCAGCATGGCTAGAGCAAATTCTCAGACCACATCCCCAACGAACAATGAAAGCGACTCAAGAGTGAAACCACTTTCATAAAAAAATTGTGCAAGCCAAATCTTATGCAGTTCAGGTATGATTTAAATTGTCAGCTATAAACCTGCTGGATAAAAACACAAATTTAGCCTACTATACGGGTCCAGGTTATCTCAGCCTTCCGGGAAGCTGGGCCGAGGATTATATAGTGTTTTAAAATATTGGTAAATTTATTTATGCGCCTGATCACCACACACATAAACGCCGATTTTGACGGGCTGGCGGCAATGATTGCGGCCCGAAAACTCTACCCCGATGCCATCCTCAGCTTCCCCGGCTCCCAGGAAAGAAATGTTCGCGACTTCATCTCCCAGCACCTCCTCTATAAATACGATTTTCAAAAAGCGAAGAACGTCGATATTGCGGCCATAGATACACTCATTCTTGTTGACACCCGTTCAGTCGCCAGAATAGGTGTTTTTGCAAGATGTCTTAACAACATTAATATAAAAATTCATCTCTACGATCATCATATCCAGGACCCCGGAGATATCCAGGGTGAACTGGAAATAATTGAGGATTTCGGTTCCACAACCACCATCCTTATGGAAATTATCCAGGACAAAGATCTGAACATAACCCCGGAGGAGGCGACCATCTTTGCCCTGGGCATCTATGAAGATACGGGTTCCCTCACCCACCTCACCACCACCCCCGAAGATCTTACCGCCGCGGCATGGCTTGTCAAGATCGGCGCAAAGCTCGACCAGGTCAGCCAGTTTATCTCCCACGAGCTGACCTCTTCCCAGGTCTCAATCCTCCACGAGTTACTCAAGAACGCCAAAAGGTACATCATTCAAGATATTCCCATAGTGGTTATCAGCCATTCATTTCCCCACTTTGTCGATGAGTTCGCTCTTATCGTCAGGCGTTTCATGGCCATGGAAAACCTGAATGTACTCTTTGCCCTTATTTCCATGGCTGGACGGATCTATCTCATCGGTCGCAGCCGTATAGGCGACGTCAACGTCGGTACTGTTGCCCGCGACTTTTGCGGCGGGGGCCATGCCAGTGCCGCGTCCGCCACCATCAAAGAAATGACCCTTATCGAGGCCCAGGAAAAACTCATCCAGTCCCTCCATCGCCACGTTCTGCCCCGCCCCATAGCCCGTGAAATGATGTCCAGCCCTGTTATTACCGTTACACCGGACACCACCCTGGCGGAGACCAATACAATCCTGACTCGATACAATATCAGTGCGGCCCCCGTGCGCCATAATTCAGGACAGACCAGTGAAAAAAAGAGACTCATACTAGGCATCATCACCCGGCAAATAGTCGAAAAGGCAATACACCACCTGCTCGGCGATAACCCGGTCAGCGACTATATGACCACAGAGGTCAAAACCCTGCCCCTTGATGCCACACTCGGCGACATTCAGGAACTAATCATTGAGCACCGGCAACGTATTATCCCCATAATGGACAATAACTCACCGGTGGGAATCATCACCCGTACCGACCTCTTAAATCGGCTGGTGAACGATCCTGCCCATATGCCGAAAAACCTTTTGCACGAATCCGAACATCCGTCCCTGGAGAGTCGGCGCAATCTCAATGCGCTCATTATCGAATCCCTGGGAAAAGAGACAATCCAACTTCTGCAAACCATAGGAGAGGTAGCCGACAAGCTCAACTTCAATGCCTTTGCAGTCGGCGGTTTTGTCCGGGATCTCCTGCTGAAAAAACAGAATCTCGATCTCGATATCGTCGTTGAGGGAGATGGTATTGTTTACGCAAAAGAACTGGCACAACGGCTGGGTGGCAGGTACAGGACCCATGAATATTTCAAGACCGCCGTGGTTCTCATGGACAACGGTTTCAAGATCGATATTGCCACAGCACGTCTTGAATATTATGAATACCCCGCTGCCATGCCGACGGTGGAACTTTCATCGATCAAATTAGATCTCTCCCGTCGGGATTTCACCATCAACGCCATGGCCATCCAGCTGAACCTTGATCATTTCGGAATATTAATCGATTTTTTCAACTGTCAAAACGATCTAAAGCAGAAGACAATCAAAGTTCTGCATAACTTGAGTTTTGTCGAAGATCCCAGTAGAATTTTTCGGGCCATACGTTTTGAACAACGCATGGGTTTTCAGATTTCAGCCCATACCAAGAGGTTAATCGTTAACGCCGTCAATATGAAACTCTTCGGAAAAGCAGCCGATATCCGTTTTTTGACCGAGTTAAAAATAATCCTCAGTGAAGATAACCCCCTGCCGGCCATACAACGGCTGGTCGAGTTTGACCTTTTTCAATTTCTCTGGCCCCACCTTCCTCCGCACCATACGGGCCATCGCCGCTTTATGCACACCCTGACCCAGGCACGCCTGGCCATATCATGGTTTCAGTTACTCTACCTGGACGAACCCTGCCTGAACTGGAAGGTATATCTATTGACCCTGATGCATAAATCAAGCGCCGCTCAACTATCTGCATTTTGCAAACGTTTTAAAGAAACCGCCAAAAACACGCAATTTCTCCTCAAGCAAAAGAAGCTGGCGGAACGAGCCGCCCAACAGCTAGCAAGGACCAGTAATTACAGCAACAGTACAATTGTCTCCCTCTGTCATGAAATTGAGATAGAAGGACTACTGTACATCATGGCCATTGCCAAAAAAAACCATACCAAAAGAGCGGTCTCCCTCTATGTAACATCCCTGCGTCATGTGGAACCGGAACTAACTGGTAAGGACCTCCTGGCCATGGGTTACAGCCCCGGACCACAGTTTAGAAAAATGCTGCACACCCTGAAAGAGGCCAAACTAGACGGCAAAACAGATAATGAAAAAGACGAAATTGAGCTTCTTAAAAAAACTTTCCCACTTGAAACCTGCACCCGGCATATGAAAAAATAGATTTTATATTATTAATCCAACGTCATTAACTTAATAACAAAATAATGCGTAACATACTGTTCTTATAAACAATTTTTCTCATATTCTCTGGTCGTTAAAATCCAAAACCTACCGCGCGTGAAACTTTAGAGGCAACAAAGCACTAGGAAAAAACCTTTTGCAGACTAACACTGATAATTCCCCGTCGCGACAGCCTCATTTTTTTACCAAAGAAACGAGGGATTCGTGGAAAACTCCACCCCTGCCCATATCAGTGATATTTTGCGAGGTAATATTGTTAATCCCGCTTCCGTCGCCATCGCCCCAGAACAGACCCTCAGCGACCAACAATCCCCGTTGCGTATCACTGCTGATCCTTGCCCGTCGCACAACCCTGCCACGGAAATTTTCCAAAACGACCATTGATCCGTCATTAATACCGTACACCGCCGCATCCTCCGGGTGTATAATAACTTCACCAAACTTCCCGAAAAACCGCTCGCCAAAAGTACTATTCAAAAGATCGATATGGGGTGGTGTTATTAGGCGAAATGGGAACCTGGAGCGAAGGTCCGGGTTATCATACTCACCAGCGGGAATAAGGGTTGGAGCTTGAATATCCACGGCCCCGCCCGTCGCTGCAAAGCGGAACTTTCCACCATGGCAAACAAACATTCGACCATCTTCGACGCATAGCGCGGAACGAACCAGTTTCCCATTCATTATTTGCTGTATATCTATGCCATCGGGCATGCCCTCAATATTCTGCAGATAATCTTCTATCCTCTCTTCACAGCTTTGCAAAAAAGGGGCCTCGTTAAAACCCATTTTTCGGGCCAGTTTCTGAAACAGATCAAAATTACTCCACCCCTCCCCCACCGGTTCTATCACCGGCCGCGCTATCCCCATATAAAAATGACCATACGAAGTATAGACATCCGTATTCTCCAGAAACGTCGTGGCCGGCAACAACAGATCAGCATATCTGGCGGTGGGGGTCATCACCTGTTCATGGACAACAGTAAAGAGATCATCCCTGCCCAACCCCTTTTTAACCATAGTGGCATCAGGGTTAACGGTGAGCGGATTACTGTTATAAACAAAGAGGGCCTTAATCTCCGGTTTAAGCGCGGTGAGTGCGTGGCCAAGCTGAACCATATTGACAAGACGTCTTTTTTGGCAGGAGAGATCGGGATAGGTAAGTTTTTGTTTATCTCCCTTAAAGGCTCCGGAGGTGAGAAAAACACCACGACCGGGCCCACCCGAAAAAAGGCCAAGGCTCGCGCCAAGGGAGGTAATGGCACGCACGGCCATCGCCCCCCGGCTGTTGCGAGTCATCCCGATCCCTATCCGGATAAACGTTTTGGCGGAGGCGGCAAAAAGGCGTGCCAGCTCCTCCATTCTCGGGCGTGTCACTCCACTGATCTTTTCAAACCGACCCCAATCAGTATTTCGCAGATATGCCGCCAACATCCCAAAACCATCCGTATGGTTTTGTATAAAGTTATGATCGACTAGATCAAGGGATATAACAGCCTTGATAATACCGAGGGCAAGTCCGCTGTCTCCCCCCGCTTTCACCGGCTGATAAATATCTGCAGACCGCGCCGTTACATTGTTATAGGGGTCGACAACCAGTAGCCGGCCACCCCGTTTCCCGGCCGCTGCAACATATTGCCAGAAGTGGATATTCGTTACCTTTACATTCATCCCCCATACGACAACAAGGTCCGCATCCCTACTGTTTTCCGGCGGTGTACCGGGAAGATCACCACAATGGTAGCGCCAGCCGACCCCGGCGGCAGCTGAACAGATGGTCTGATCAAGGCGCGAAGTGCCGAGGCGGTTAAAAAAGGGATAACCGGCAAAACGGTTTACCGCCCCCATATTACCGGCATAGGAATAAGGAAGAATTGCTTCACTACCGTACTCTCGCCGGATTTCCGCCAATTTAACCGCCATGATTTCAAGGGCCTCATCCCAGTCGATGCGACGAAACTCACCCTTGCCCTTGGCGCCAACCCTCACGGCCGGATACATCACCCTCTGCGGAGAATAACATCGCTCGGGGTAGCGACGCATCTTCCTGCAAATAAAACCGTTTGTAACCGGGTGATCCCCATCACCAACAAGGGAGACCACTCGACCGTCAACAATTGTGGCGACCAGGCCACAGCTGTCCGGACAGTCCAGTGGACAGATACTCTTTTTATATTCCGTCTTCCGCATATTGTGAGATGGTGCCTGACCAATATCCCGCCGACTATCCGATCATGGCATGTCCGACATAGAGATATCGTTTTATTTTGTGGGTTGCCGTCTTAATAAAGGGTTCCCGCCTTTCAAAGACCCTGGCCAGACGTGAAGATTTGGAAAGCTGTTCATTCATTTCTATACGCATAGAGTCTAAAAGGTTTTCAATATAGACCCGCCTGTCCGTCCGGGAACTGCCCAAGGTATGCTCGTCGATAAACTCGTAATCAGGATAGACCCAAGCCTCCAGACGACCCTGGTTTTCAAGCACCAAACTTTCAACTATCCAGTTATAGGTGTTCATCTTATGTTCGATGGCTTCCGGGTAAACATTTTCACCATTGGCAAGAACAATAACATTTTTTGAACGACCGCAGACATGAAGGTTATCGCGCTCATCAAAATAACCGAGATCCCCCGTTGCAAGCCATCCTCCATCGCTTAAAACCGCCCTGGTCCCATCCTCGTCGCCATAGTAACCGAGCATAACATTGGCACCACAGACGGTTATCTCGCCGATTCCCGTCTGGGAATCACCATCCCTTATCTTGACCTCCACCCCCGGAATAACCTTACCCGTCGAACCTATGGAAATGGACCTGTCGCCCACCGGTCCCCCGGCAATCAGGGGAGAAGATTCAGTCATACCATAACCTATAAGATAAGGAAACCTCGCCTCATATAGAAATCTTTCAACCTCCGGATTCAATGCCGCACCGCCAATTCCCATTAAGCGCAGGTTGCCGCCAAAAAAATTGATCAGTTTTTTGCCAATCCTTCTAAAAATAAAACGTCGACCAAAATCGGTCTTGCATAACATGGTCAACAGTCGACTCTTTTCTATTTGGGGTAACACCCTTTTTTTATAAATTTTTTCCAGTACCAGGGGCACGGCAAAGATAACAAACGGTTTTTCATGACCACACAAGCGCTGCAATATTGCCGGGGTGGGCGTCTTGCCGGCATAGGCAATACGAGAGCCGCATAACAGCGGCAAAATAAAACCACAGGTAAATTCATAGGTATGGGACATCGGCAAGATGGACAACCATGTGGAACCTGGCGGTATTTTCATCAACTCGGCGGCGGAATAGGCGTTAGAGGTAAGGTTTTTATGGGTGAGCATAACCGCTTTTGAATAACCTGACGTCCCCGATGTGTAAAGAATGGAGGCCAAATCATCTTCTTCCACCTGGGGAAACTCTGCAATCTCAGGGCTTTCTTTGTATTTTAACAACGCGTCACGCCGATAGTCGGAAAAGGCGATTACCTTGACGACATCCAGGTCCGCATCATAATCGTCCAGGGTAATAACAGCCCCCTCAATCTCCCGACGCAGCTCGTAAATTTTCTCAATCTGCTTCTGGGTTGTAAAGAGCACCTTTACCCGCATCTCGTTGATAATATGATGCACATCACTTTCCGGCAAATCGGGTAAAATGGGAACCGCAACTGCCCCCAGGCGCACAATTGCCAAATAAGCTATCCCCCAGTTATGGGAATTCTCGCCAAGGATGGCGATATGATCACCCTTCCTGACACCAGAGGCTGCCAACTGTGCCGCCACGGCCAGGATATAGTCATAAAATTCAGCGTAGGAGAGGGGGTCTTCCAGAGCCATGCCAATGGCCATATTATCCTTGTACTTGGTACAACTGGAATCGATCACGTAATTGAGAGTCATGCCAACTTCCGTATCAAAACCCACGGGCTTCACAGGATCCATAGTACACCTCTACAATTATCTCCATGCATTATTAAAACAGGCTGGTCGTGGTCGGTAAAAATTGCCGAGCAGTCACCATTTCCCAGGGTGACTTGTAGTATATACAAACTTCAGGCATTAATCAAAATCTTCAAAACCTTTTTGCGTCAGCAGTTTTGCAACCGCTTCAGCAACATCTTTTACGGTAAAAGGTTTGGCAATAGTGAGAACCCCATGGAGATAACCGGCAACGGCAAGGTACCTCTCCTTTGAGATGGCGCCCCCCCCCGACATGGCAATAATGGGGAGGTCAGGCTCCACATTGCGCAACTCCAAGATTGTCTGCAGGCCGTCCTGACCCGGCATAACCATATCCGTTATCACCAGGTCACAGGGATTTTGTTCAAAAATAATAACCCCTTCCCGTCCACTAGACGCCCGCACCACCTCGTATCCTTCCATCTCAAGAATCTTCTCCAAGACTTCCAGGGCCGTGGGCTCATCATCAATAATAAGAATGCGTTTTACACTACCCATTTCTTTTATTTCCGCTCTGTTAGAGATTGGTATCTTCCACCTTTATACGCTACTTTTATGATTTTTTAAACCAAAATTCTGCACGCAAAATCCGGGCCGGATTTTCCAGTGGGTCGGGGAACATCAGATACAACCAGAATTTTACAAAATTTAAGAGTCATTACAGAAAACAATGCCCCTTTCATTATGGACAGCGAACACCACTTACGATAAGCGTCAATGCGCCAAAATCTTCCTCCACCACACCGGTCAACAGATAGGGTCTGCCGCTTTTCAGTATATGAGCATATTTCCGATATATTACCGGGAAAAATGTTGCTTCCACCAGACCGGTTTCATCCTCAAACGTCAAGAACTCCATCGCCTCTCCGTCCCGGGTGGATATGAGTTTACCACTCAACAACCAGACAAGTAATTTCACCCGCCGACCGATATATTGCGACAGTACACATATTTTCTGTATCTTGTCGACACAATTAATGAAAAACAGGGGATGACGGGAACAGAGAAAACCCAGTACCGAAAACTCCCTCCTCGCCAGCGTCTTCAGATCTCCAGTCAGCAATTGCGGCGGTTCCGGCAGAACCACATCGAAAAGAGACAGGCTGTTTTTATCTTCCTTCACCCGCCGAAAACTCGCCCACTGCCAGAGAAGAACCGTTCTATTACCCGTTTGATCCAGGCAATCCAGGGCCCCGGCATGAATTAAGGCCCTGGCCTCGTTATCCGCAGGTCTTACTCTTTTGAAAAAATCACCGATATGTTGAAACGGTTTAACCTTACGCTGCGCCACAATACGTTCTAAACATTCTGCAGACAGGCCGTGTATCTCCTGCAGACCGACCCGTATCGCCCCCTCTTTCCCCGTCCAGGCAGGCAGACTCTCCTGGACATCGGGGGGCAGGACTTCCAAGCCAAGTCGTTTCGCCTCGGAAACATAGGCAAACGTTGAATAATAGCCGCCACGATTGGAGAGCAC
>CAZQOD010000065.1:6873-18149 GCA_964594945.1 uncultured Desulfopila sp. | reverse complement strand
ACTTAACGGGTTCATAACAGAAACAAGGCACTTACTTGCAGCTTGTCTGCGTTAGACAAATTTCACCGAGATGTGCTGTATGGGGTTAATATTTTGACTTCCAGTCTTTTTGACCCCAATAGATGATATAAGTGCCTTTGCAAACCGCTCCATAGTCAGAGGCACTCAACGCAAACCCAAACACAAGAGGGAAATGCAATGAAAAAACTATCGATCGGATTACTTATCGCGCTATTTGCGCTAAGTATTTTTGCTTTAACCGGTACCGTAAGTGCTGCGGAAAAATATGGTAAACCCGATAAGGTTACAAAATGGGTATTCCAGCCATGTTTTGATTCATCCGATGCCGGTTGGGCCAACGGTCTTATACCGTGGATAAAAGCCGTTGAAAAAGCAACCGAGGGTACTGTGATAATAAAACTTGAACCCGCCGGAGCAATAACCAGCGGCTCCGAAGCTTTTGGAGCAACCGCGGCCGGCATGATCGACGGCTACGCTGGGTGGGCCTCCGTCTACGGCGGAGACATGCCCGAGGGTATGCTGGCCTTCGGAATGGCCATGGGCGTCAACAATTACCGTGATGCCTGGACGGCGATGTGGGGTGACCCAAAATATCGTATTGGTGATCTTGTCCAAGAAGCCGCCAATGAACGTAATCTGCAATGGGTCGGTTGGACCTGTCAGGGGCCAAATGCGGCTTTTACTAAAAAGCCGATCCGCAAAATGGCCGATTTTGTCGGGAGAAAGATGCGGGCCGGTGGCCCTCAGGCCCTTTTCCATAAGGCCATGGGCGGCGCTCCGGTGGCCATGGGCGGAGGAGATATCTACACGGCAATAAAGTTGGGGACCATTGACGGCACCTACTGGGATACCGGCGGTATTGACGACATGGCCTTCCAGGAAGTAATCAAATACGCCATTATGCCCGGCTGGTGTGCCACGCAACACCAGGAAACATACGTTAACCTTGACAAGTGGAAGGCCCTGAACCAATGGCAGAGGGATCGCATCAACGGCGTATTCATGTCCACCTATTTTGAGACCAGCCGACTGCACGCCCAGGGTGTGGAAGAAGCCCTGGAAATCTTAAAAAAAGCTGGTGGCGAAGTTATTCAACTCCCCGAAGACGAGGTTAAGGCCATTCGCGAAAAAACAATAAAAGAGGTATGGCCCCAGATCGCCGCAAAATCCAAACGTTCTGCAAAAGGTGTTGCCCTGTGGAAACAGTTTATGGTGGATATTGGTGAATTAAAAGAATAGATCCATATCCCAGAAGGATTAATCATATTTAACCAGAAGGTTATTGAAGAATCTTGTGCAAATTTGATGAATATTCAAATAATATGTATATCCTCCTAACCCGGAACTAACCGGCAAGCCAGTACAAATGCCTTGTTTCTTGTTTTTTATTACAGCTTCTACGGAGTAAGGCACTAAAACTCAGCCTCCTTAAAGTATACGGTTACTTTAGCGGGCCTGGTTCCATACGCAATCAGAAATAAAACCGGCAGGGCGTGTTGTTCTTGTTTGCAAAGAACAACACGCCTTCTTACTTTCTTGCATATAACCTGTTGCGAATAATATCTAAATGTCATTAACTTAAACAAAACTAACACCGCAAATGACCGGTAAGCCGGTATAAAAACATATTAAAACCAGAGCGGGAGAAACATATGTCCAGAAAAATATTAGTGGTCGGTGGTGTCGCCGGAGGTGCGTCCGCAGCAGCCAGATTGAGGAGACTGAGCGAGGACGACCAAATTATTATGTTCGAAAAAGGGCCCCACGTTTCATTTTCAAACTGTTGTTTACCCTATCACCTAAGTAATATCATTCCGACGGCGGATAATCTAGTACTCCTGCAGCCTGAAGATTTCGCCCGCAACTACAATATCGAGGCCCGCGTTCAACATGAGGTTATCTCAATAGACAGGGGCAAAAAAGAACTCACCGTAAAAGACCTGGTCCATAATAAAATATATCGGGAATCATATGATAAATTAATTCTCTCTCCCGGAGCCGCACCAGTTGTACCGCCAATTCCCGGTATGGAGAAAATGGATGTTTTTACCATAAGGAATGTCGCGGATATTAGGAAACTGCATAACTGCATAACAGGCAACCAGAAATCCGAAAAAATATCCATTATCGGCGGCGGATTCATCGGCGTGGAAACAGCCGAAAATTTAAGAAAAGCAGGCCATGACGTCACCCTTATAGAGGCCATGCCCCAGATCATGCGCACCTTTGATTTTGATATGGTGCAAATTCTCCATAAAGAACTTTATGATAACGGAATCAAGCTCATACTCGGGGATAAGGTAGATTCATTTACAAAAGGGGCGGTTATCCTTAAGTCCGGTAAGAGGGTGGAAACGGGGCTAACGGTACTTGCCATAGGCGTTACCCCGGAGACACGACTTGCAAAGGATGCTGGTCTAGATATCGGTAAAACCGGGGCCTTGAAAGTTGATCAGAATTATCGGACCAACGACCACGACATATACGCTGTCGGCGATGTAATTGAAGTTTACGGCGCTCTTTTTAACGACTATTTCAAATTACCCCTTGCAGGACCTGCCCAGAAACAAGCACGCCATGCAGCCGATCATATTCATGGATTGATGGTTGACAACAGGGGTTATATCGGCACATCCGTAATCAGGCTTTTTGATATAAATGCGGCATCCACGGGTTTATCAGAAGGCTTTATACAGGCTGCGGGGATAAAAGTTGACTACCGGGTTGTTAAGGTAATCCCCAGGGATAAAGTAGAATTAATGGGCGCCAGTACAATGGTTCATTTAAAAGTGCTTTTCGAAAATCCGACCGGGAAGATACTCGGTGCTCAGGCCATTGGAAACGGAAACGTCGATAAGAGAATAGACGTTATCGCAACTCTTATTAAATTTAGCGGTACGATCCATGATCTTAAGGATTTGGAATTATGTTACGCACCACCATTCAGCACGGCTAAAGATGTTGTTAATTTTGCAGGTTACGTGGCCACAAACCTTATGCGGGACACTTTTAAACAGGTTCACGATTATCAAATAAGGGAATTAATAGAAAAAGACGCATATATAGTTGATATTCGAGATAAAATCAATTTTGAGAAGGGACATCTTAAAACAGCGGTTAACATCCCCTTTGCGCAAGTCAGGACAAGACTTTCCGAACTGCCCGGGGACAGGCCCCTTTACATCCACTGCAGAACTGGACAAGATAGCTATAATATCGTCCTCGCCCTGCAACAGCTGGGCTTTAAAAACATATACAATGTTTGCGGCGGATTCATGGGAATCTCCTACTATGAATATTTTACGGATAAAATAAGTAATAGAGAGCCCGTTGTTACCGCTTATAATTTTGCATAAAGAAACCCAAACATAAGCATTTTCCCAAACTGCAATAAAACCGGAGCCAAATTTTTTTTAAATAACTCCATAGCTGGGAGTTGATCTTGAGTGATTTAAGTATTAGGGTCGGTGCAATACTTAATAAGGGAAATAGTTTTGTGAAGGTGCTTTTCCCGTTATACCGGGCTCGATAATAATCGTTTTGCAATGGGTGGCTGCTTTCTCCGCCGCCGGGATCATGGGGAAATTTTGATGATTCAGAAATTAAATGTTACATCTCTAAGTAAACAGGTCTATGACTATTTATTAGAACAGATGAATAGTGGTGTTTTTTTGCCGGGCTCAACCATAAACGTCTCCAAGTTTTCGGAACAACTCGGGGTAAGTAAAACACCACTCCGGGACGCCCTGATCCATCTTGAACTCGAAGGTTTTGTTACGATTCTACCCCGACGCGGCGTCAGGGTAAATGTCCTGACCCTCCGGGATGTAAAAAATGCCTATGAACTTATCGGTTCCCTGGAGGCAACAGTTGTTTTAAACTGTTTTGACCAGATTGGTAAAGAGCATATCGCGAAACTGGAAGAGCTAAACGCAAAAATGCTGGAACAGATTGAGGCCGACAATTTTGAATGTTACTTTAAATCTAACCTGGCTTTTCATAATGTTTTTATGGATTTATCAGATAATAATCTTATCAAGAAAGCCATTCTTCCTGTTAAACAGAGGCTGTACGAATTCCCTACTAATGTCTATATCAGTGAATGGGAAAAGGGGAATTGCGGAGAACATCAACAATTTATTGATTGTTTGAAAAAAAACGACCCGGAAGGGGCGGCGTCGGTTTTAAAAGATATTCACTGGTCATATGAGGTCCAGAAGGATTTTATTTTACAATTTCACACCTTAAGGGGCGAAATGACCGACCAGGGGCAGGCAGGTCAGGAACAGGCTTGAAAAAATATCTCGGGAATTCCTCCCACCTCCATATAAACGGCATCCTACGACAGCACAATATTCAAAAAGTTTTTCTGGTTAGCAACAGGAATTCTTTCTTTAAAGGGGGCATTTGGGAATATCTACGCAATATTCTTGGCGGTTGTGACTTTCTCCGCTTTTATGATTTCAATATAAATCCCCAATTTGATGATCTTCTAAAAGGGATTGAAACTTTTCTCCAATACGATCCCGATCTGATTATGGGGATCGGTGGCGGCAGTGCCATGGACATGGCCAAATTAATCCGTCATCTGGCCGCTTACCCGGTAATAGACAAAAAGACTATTATCAACAGCGGAAAAGATTATAAAAGCACCACTCCGCTCATGCTAATCCCCACAACCAGCGGCAGCGGCAGTGAGGCCACCCGCTTTGCGGTTCTCTATATCGACGGAGTAAAACACTCCCTTTGCCACGACTCTATTTTAGCTGATTATGCCATTGTCGACGGTCTATTCAGTGCAAAATTACCTGAATATATAACAGCTTACACCGCGATAGATGCTGTTTGCCAGGCAGTGGAATCATATTGGGCCAAGGGCGCCGACAAGAAATCCAGATCATACGCGTTAAAAGGATTGAGATATCTGGTGCCCTCAATATGCGACGCGGTTACCAGACCCAACCTTCAACTCCGAGAAAAGATGGCCATCGGATCATTCTATGCCGGCCAGGCAATTAATATATCGAAAACAACCCTGCCCCACGCCTTATCATATTACCTGACCAGCAAATACAATCTTGCCCACGGTCATGCAGTTGGTATTATCCTCCCCTATTTTCTTATTGCAAACACAAACAAAATGGATATCACACCTGTTCTTAAAGTCTTTAAGGTGCAATCCCCCGCCGAACTACAATCCCGTTTTATCACAATCATGCGAAAAATCGGGCTCTATATGAGAATTGAGGATATTATCAAAACCGATATGGAACCGTTTATAGACGCCGTTAATCGGGAAAGAATGATAAATAACCCCGTTTCTTTTACCAAAGAGCAGCTTATATCTATTTTCAAATCACGGTGAAACCACCTTTATCACCAATCTGAACCAAAATTTTCACGGCTATATCCCTTACGATTTTGAAGCCATCAGCGTGTTTTCCGTTGAGCAATTATTATTTTTATGCAAACAACCTCGATAATTCCGGTTTATGGGCAAGAATCTTTTCCTTCAACATCCCAGCCAGCATATGATCGGGATACCTGGTCCAGAAATCATAGGCCTTAACATAATTATTCTCCACCAGAACCTCTACCATCAACTCCACATGGGGATGGTCAGGAGCAATTTCGAAAATAAAAATAATTGCATTGGGAGTAAGTCTTTTAATATCACTTTCTTTACTGATATTATAAATACCCTCAAAAATACTCGCCACCCGGGGATGATCCATCTTCTCCTGCAATAACAGGAGCGAAACATTGGCATCCTGGGTAAACATTTCCCTGATAATCTCCATGGTGTGTATATTGTCAGGATTTTTTATTACAAAATTATAACCGGTTGTCATATTTCTCGACACCAGGGCCTTCACCAGAGCCCGAGCCAGGGGATGATCCGGCATTTTCTCAATTATATAGGCAATAATATCGGACTTAAGCTCGGGGATATAATCTTCTTCAAGCAGGCGCATTCCCCTGATAATTGCCTCGGTTCCCGGATGATCCGGCATCTGTTCAAGGATTTTAACAGCGCTGGCATAACTCAACCCCTTCAAGGCCTGTCCCCGGGTGGCGTACATTTGGTTTTTAAGAATTTCGGCCTGTTCCGAATCCGGATATTTTTCCAGAAAACCAAAGGCCCTTTCAAAATCCCAACCCGTCAATTGACCGGGATTTTTCTTCACCGCTGCGTAATCTCCTTCAATTTTAGGCAGTTTTTCAGATTGTTGCCGAGCAACAGCCGCATCATCAACCACTGACGACTTCCATATCTTCGCCCGAATCCTGCTCGCCAGGCTAGCTTTTTTGCCCACCTTACCACTCTCTCCCAAGATTTAGACCAACTTAGATTATCTTCATATACCACCCGGCAAAAACCAGGTGTTTACATCACTGCTCTTCTACTTATACATTATTGAAATGGTAGTTGCAAATCACAAGCAAGCCCGTGTAAAGTGTGTGTACTCTATTTTTACACCCCTAAAATTACGACTTTACATGACCATTGCAAAGCTGGCAAAACTGTTGCGCGACCATGCCCTGACACGGATCCGCCCTGATAATTCCCGGTATAAAGCCCTGCTCCTTGCCGATGAACACGCTATAGCCGAATTAACCGGAACATCCCTGTTATCGGTTGAATGCGCTGCTCTAAAAGAAAATATCATCCCCGAAAGATACAGCCGTAACCAAAAATCACTATCCTGCCGCGACCAGTTAAAATTATTACAAGCCCACGTTGCCATAATCGGAGTTGGTGGTCTTGGTGGTGCGGTGGCGGAGATACTCGCCCGAACAGGCATCGGTGCCCTTACCCTGGTCGACGGTGACCGTTTCGAGGAAAGCAACCTGAACAGACAGATTATCTCCACACCCTCACTCCTAGGCAAATCCAAGGCAAAATGTGCGGCCGAACGGGTAACCCTGATTAATCCGGCCATTTTTGCCCACCCAGTGGAGGATTTTCTCACGTCAGAAAATGGCGGGGCTATCCTCGCCCCATGCCGGTTAGCCGTCGACTGCCTGGACACGATTTCCGCCCGATTCACGCTGGAGAAAAGCTGTAAAAATCTGGGCATCCCTCTTGTCTCTGCTGCAATCGGCGGAGGCAGCGGACATGCAATTGTTATCTACCCCGGCGATCCCGGTTTACAAATGATCTATGGGAAAGAAGAAAAGCACAACCGACCAGGGATAGAGGCGACAATCGGCACCTTATGTTATACGGCACTGTTTATGGCCGGAGTACAATGCGCGGCAGTAACCGCGATCCTGCTGGATCGAAAATCACCACTGCGCAATACAATGCTCATGACCGATGTCCATGACCTGAGTTGCGACCTGATCGTTTTCGAGGACGATTCCGACTGATTTATCGCAACCCGATGACAATCCGAGACCGGTTTAAAAAAAATGGACCAATTCAGTAGGACAAAACAGTTGCTGGGCGAGCTGCAGTTCAGGCAACTGCAAACAAAACAGGTAACCGTCGTCGGTCTTGGCGCCGTCGGCGGCTACGTTGTCGAAGGCCTTGTCCGTGCCGGTGTCAGTCGACTCCATATCGTCGACTTCGACACCATCCAGGCCAGCAATCTTAATCGACAAATTCTCGCCCTTACGGGTAACATTGGCAGATCAAAGGTAGAAGTTGCACGGGAGAGGATTCTCGCCATAAATCAGAATTGCCGGGTACAGGCGGAAAATTTCTTTGCAGGCGAAGAGACTCTGGAACGTATTTTCAGCCCACGCCCCGATCTGTTGATCGACGCCATCGATTCCCTGAACCCAAAAGTACAGCTTCTCCATGGTGCCTATATACGTGATATTCCTACGATCAGCTCCATGGGCGCCGCATTGCGTACCGACCCCGCCCTTATTCGCTGCGCAGATATTTTTGATACCCGGAACTGCCCCCTCGCCAGACACTTAAGAAAACGACTGCGGAGAAGAGGGGTGGAACGAGGGATTTCCTGTGTCTATTCAACAGAAAAAAACAGTCGCGGCCGACACCAACAGCCCCAAAAACAAAGTGTTGATATTAACCCCAGCCCCCATCACAATCGTGGCAGAAAACGTAATATCCTGGGGAGTCTACCCACAATCACCGGCATATTCGGCCTGATTATCGCCAACCAAGCAATCATGCGCCTCAGCCAAGCCCCCGTCCCCAAACGGTAATAGGCGGAGCACGGACAACACCGCCGTTTTTATAACCTATCAGCCACATCCATACCCTGGGCAATGGCCCGTTTTGCATCGAGTTCCCCCGCCTTCAGGGCACCACCTATCAGATGGTAGCTTATCTTGAACTCATCGAGTTCTTCCTTTAGAGCAGAAACGGAGACCTGACCTGCGCAGACAACAATATTGTCTACATGCAACTGCATTCTTTTGCCATAATGATTAATTAACAAACCACTGTCATTTACGGCAAGATACTCCGCACCATTGAGAATCTTCACACCATTTTTTTTCAGAATCAGGCGATGGATCCAACCCGTTGTCTTACCCAACCCAACACCCGGTTTTGTCTTTTTGCGTTGCAGCAGGTATATCTCCCTGTTCGGGACCTGCTCGGTGGCAACTCCCAGGCCGCCACCCCGGCTATAATTCATATCCACGCCCCACTGCGCCATAAAATCAACAATGCTCGTTTCCTCTTCCCCCTTATGGAGCAGAAACGCAGCCATATCAAAACCGATTCCACCCGCGCCGATTATTGCCACCCGACGACCAATTATCTTTTCACCCGATAACACCTCGTTGTACAACGACAGGGACGGTCTGTCGCCACCTTTTATCTTGATACGGCGCGGCTCCACCCCGGTGCTGACAACTATTTCATCAAACCCCTGTAAATGGGAAACCGTGGGGGAACTGTTACGCTTCACCTCAACGTTTAGCTTTTGCAACTGATATTCATAGTATCTGAGGGTCTCCCTAAATTCATCCTTACCCGGAATCTTCCTGGCCAACCTAAACTGTCCGCCAATTTCGGACGTAGCCTCAAACAGTGTTACCCTGTGCCCGCGTGCCGCAGCCGTTATCGCACAGGAAAGACCGGCGGGTCCGCCCCCCACTACGGCCACCCGTTTTTGCAACGTTGTTCTCACAAAGGGTTTTATCGTCTCCCTGCAGGCCCTTGGGTTAACCAGGCAGGTTGCAGTCTTCCTGGAAAAAATATGATCCAAACAGGCCTGATTGCAACCTATACAGGTATTAATCTCCTTCACCCTCCCCTGCAGGGCCTTTTTGGGCCAGTCGGGATCCGCTAGAAAAGGTCTGGCCATACTGATCATATCAGCTGCACCATCTGCCAGTACCGCCTCTGCCACGTCAGGCATATTAATTCTATTCGTTGTCACCAGGGGAATAGAAACTTCGCCCATAAGTCGTTTTGTCACCCAGGCAAAACCGGCCCTCGGCACCAGGGTTGCAATGGTCGGTATGCGTGCCTCATGCCAGCCGATACCACTGTTTATTATTGTCGCCCCCGCCTTTTCAAGCTCTTTTGCCAGCCTTACAATCTCATCCCAGCTACTCCCTTTTTTAACAAGATCAAGCAAGGACAACCTGAAAATAATGATCGATTTATCCCCAACCGCTTCGCGTATTCCCCTGACAATTTCCAAGGGAAACCTGATCCTGTTCTCAAAACTACCCCCCCATTCGTCATTCCGCAGGTTGGTCTTTCGAACAATAAACTGGTTAATAAGATATCCCTCCGATCCCATAATTTCGACACCGTCGTAACCCGCGTCCGCAGCCAGGCGCGCGCACCTGATATAATCATTAATGGTGGAGCGAACACCGCGACCGCTGAGCTGCCTGGGTCGGAATCTGTTTATGGGCGCTTTAACTGCACTTGGTGCCACACAGAGCGGATGATAACCGTAACGTCCGGCGTGGAGGATCTGCATGCATATCCTACCATCAGCCCGGTGCACCGCCTCCGTTATCAACCTGTGCCTTTTCACCTGGGCGGCTGTGGCCAGCCGCAGGGAAAAAGGGGCAACCCAGCCCACCCGGTTCGGGGCAACGCCGCCGGTTACTATCAACCCCACGCCACCTGCGGCCCTTGCCGCATAATATACAGCCATACGTTCAAAACCATCCTTTTCCTCTTCCAGACCTGTGTGCATAGATCCCATGAGAATCCGATTCTTCAGGGTCATAAACCCAAGATCAAGAGGTTTTGACAGCAGTGGAAATATTTGTTTTCCGTCGTCAGTTTTCAATTCAGTCATCATACTCCAATATACAAACCAGGGAAAATAACAACGATTTCTATTGCACCATCCAACATGTATACTGTACAAAGAAAGGCAATATCACTTCAGTCTACAAAAAACGACAACCCATATATAACCATGGACTATCAAGGAAATATTTTCAGACCACCAAGCGAGGCATACTCAATCCTTTTACAGGTCACCACCGGCTGTTCCCACAATAAATGTACTTTTTGCAGAATGTACAAAGGCGGCAGGTTCACCATAAAAGATGATGAAACCATCATGGGTGATATTATTTACGCGGCCAACCATTACCGCAACCAGACCAGACTCTTTCTCTGCGATGGCGACGCATTAATCCTCCCCCAAAAGAGACTGGTTAAAATCCTCCTCACCATCCGGGAAAAATTACCGTGGATCACCAGAGTAGGTATATACGCCAATACCAAAAGTATCCGGCGCAAGAGTCGGGACGAACTGAAAGAGTTGCGTAACTACGGCCTCGGCATTGCCTATATGGGCCTTGAAAGCGGCGATGACCTCACCCTGGCCGCCATTAAAAAAGGCTCCGACTCCAGGCGCATGATCGATATGGGGAAGAAAATCCGCAGCGCCGATATAAAGCTGTCACTCACCGTCCTCCTCGGTATCGCGGGCAGGGAACGTTCCGCTATCCATGCAAAGGAAACCGGACGGGTACTCACCGCAATCGATCCTGAATATGTGGGGGCGCTAAGCCTTATGCTGACACCGGGTACACCACTCCATAACGCATACCAAAAAGGCGAATTCCAACTTCTTAATTCCACGAAAATGCTCGAAGAGCTGGGTTTGATGCTTGCGGCAACAACACTGAGCGACGGCTATTTTCACGCCAACCACGCCTCAAACTACCTACCGATCAAAGCAAAGCTCCCGGAGGACAAGGTTGCAACCCTGCAACTCATAGAACAAGCCCTGCAGGGCAAAATAAGCCTTAAACCGGAGCACCTCCGGGCCTTATAATGGTCCCTGACA
>CAZQOD010000065.1:0-6773 GCA_964594945.1 uncultured Desulfopila sp. | reverse complement strand
TGACAATACTTAAAACAAGATTTTCTATTCCCTGCAGTTTTTACCTAAATCCTTAAAATTTGTAATTTACAATACAATATTCATGTCCTGCGCACCAACCACTGGTTTTCACAGCGGATCCGCCTAAAACCTATAGTTAAGACCAACGGTCAATAGAAAGGCGGCCGCATCGGTGAACTCTCCATATACCCTGTCCCGCGGTGATACTTTCACGGTACGGCTTTCTTTGTAATCGTACAGCGCCGCAACACCTATATCCATGTCCTCATTAACCTTGTACTGAAAACCTAAAGAATAGAGCCAGGCATCTGAGTCGGGCAACTCAAAACCCACGGTGCGATCCGGCTCGGGATTTTTGTCATAACCAAAACCGGCCATCAATGTCCAATTACCGTCGAGAACATAGGTCAGCCCGATACGGAATGCATCCGTATCGTCCCAATCCCTTACCTGGGCAGGTTCAAAAGGATTACCGGGGACCCGCGGAGTAAAGTCAAAATCAAGATTTTCATATTCCGACCAGAAGGTCCTATCCCAGGTCAACTCGACATTCAGGTTATCCAGAACATCATAGGCCACGGAAAACGCAAACACGGCCGGTGACGGTACCGATACCTTGGTACCAAGGTTAATTCTGAACCCCATCAGATTTAACCTGGCTGTATCATCAAAATCAAGATCAACGTTTGAGCGATAGGTAGCTGATATATTTAATTTATCCATGGGCTTATAAGAAACAGCAGCATTCCAGCCCCACTCAACCGTATCCCCGTCCATCTCCCTAGACAACGGCCTGCCGAGACCACTCGCGTCACTCTTTACCGTGGCTTTGGCATAAATCATCCTGGCACCGGCCGCAAAAGAAACCTTATCCTGAATATTGTAGGACAGGGTGGGATTCATCTCAATGACCTCCAGGGAAAACTCCCTGGCAAAGGCCTTGGGATAACGGGATTCCCAACGCTTGGAAAGTCCGTTCGGAGCAACCAGGGCCATCCCGAAACGAAAGCCGTTATAGGATGGCGAAACCAAAAACCCGGTGGGTACAAAAAAATGTTCACTCTCCGACTCACCGTCAAAAAAAGATTTCCGACCATCCTTGTATGTTATGGGAGCCAGATAGATATAAGTGGCGTCCACTTCCGTGTGCCAGCTATTTTCCATCCAGGACATATTTGCCGGATTATAGTAAGAAACATCCCCCCTGGTGGAGGAGGCAATATTGGCACCCGCCTTAGCCGTCGAATCAACGGATTGTTCCGGAATTCTCCAGCCGGAGGCCATCGCCGAACCCGCCGTGAAAATTGATGCCAACGCCAACACAGAAATCGTCTTTTTCATTTCCCTCTCCTCAGTTTTGTAATTCCACAAAGCTGTCATTGTCTCCGACAGACGCCCGGATCCGTTCTCTTCCCTACGGATACCATCAGGGGATAAAACAAGTCCACTTGCATTACTTTTACGTTTAAGTAAACACAAAGATCAACCGAATCCCATCTCCCCTGCTTATTCTGTTCTGTAATATACAACCAGTATGCGTGTCAACCACAAACTAAAATGGTTACTGCTGTCATCGCAATTTTTCTACTTCCTTAAGCACGTCACCTTCCATCTTAACCGCCCTGCCGCTCTTATCCGTCACCACAAAAGTAACCATGGCATCGGCGGCAATATCCCCCGTCTCTTTAAGCAATATCTCCTGATTAAGGACAACGCTTTTCGTTCCTATCTTTTCCAGACGAGTCGTAACCACGAGTGTCGCGCCCACCATCACCGCACGTCGATAATTTATATTGATATTGACCACCAGGAAAACGATCCCCAACCTTGCCCATTCGTTAAGATCAATTTTGGCCTCCAGTTGCGCCCACCGATCCTCTTCCAGGAACTCAAGATAACGTGCATTATTCACATGCCCGTAAAAATCCGCATGGTACCCCCTCACCTTAATTTCAGTTTTATATTCCATACCGTTTTCATCCGCGCATTTTTTAAATTATATGCCAACAAATTTTAAGCATATTAAAGAGATTCTATTTTTTCTGTTAAGATCGGCAGGAACTGTTTTAAATCAGCAACGACGAGTACATCCGCCACTTCACCGATGGGGGCATCTTTATCGGTATTTATCGCCACGATAAAATCAGACTTCTTCATCCCAGCAAGATGCTGAATCGCCCCTGAAATGCCGCACGCAATATAGAGCTTGGGAGCAACAGTCTGACCCGTGGTCCCCACCTGCCGGTTATGTTCAACCCACTCCGAATCGACGACAGGTCGACTCGCGCCATACTCGCCGCCAAGGATCTTTGCCAGATCAGCAACCATGGACACATTTTCAGGCTTACCCACACCCCGACCGGCACTAACAATGACCTGGGCCTTGCTTAGATCAACCCCACCCGCTTCGGCCTGTTCGTAACCTGTAAACTCCACATCCGTACCGATATCGGTATCAATCGCTTCCACCCCGGGGACACCACCCGGTTCTTCTTCAAGGGCAAAAGCACCGGCCTGGATTGTCAACACCGTTTTTGCGGTTTTTACCTGAACATCCCGTCTCAACTTGGCATTACAAACGGGCACCACCGGCACACCATCAACAATATCCACCACCTCGGACACCTGGGCCGCCTCCATGGCAAAAGCCAGTCTCGGGGCAAGGTCCCAGCCATACGATGAATGACAAAAAACCACCATATCGGGATCTTCCCCGGCAACTACATCTAAAATCAACTGTTTATGTACGGGCGGGTTATATTCACCATACTTTGCCACATCGGCCAGATAAAGCTTGCCGGAAAAAGCGGGTAAATCATTGCCATCGCCCACCAGGAACATAACACTTTCAGCAGCCATTTTTTCCGCAAATGCACATAATTCATAACTACCGCCCAGCAACTTTCCCTCTCTGCTCTCCGCGATAAGTAATATTTTCATATCCAACGCCCCCTATACCAAAACGGTGGTTTTCTCTTTTAAAATCTTTATTAACTGTTCTGCTAATTCCGTAGTATCTCCTTCAAGAACCAGCCCGCCACCCTTCTTTTCCGGGTAGTACATGCGTATGGTCTCCTGGCGGGGCTCTCTTTTGAGAAAATCCTGCACGTCGAGGGAGAGTAGTTCTTTTCGCTTGGCTTTCATAATATTGGGCAGCGTCGGATAACGGGGGCTATTCAAACCGAGCTGACAGGTGATAACCACCGGACAAGGCACCTTAACACCGGCCTTGACCCCACCTTCCAACTCGCGTTTTACCTCAACCACACCATCCTTATATGTAAAATCAACCACCGTCGAAACGGCGGGAACAGTCATCATCTCAGCGACAAGTATACCAACCTGACCTGAACCCCGATCCTGGGACTGCATACCGGTAAAGATGACATCAAAATTTTTATCTTTAGCAAATTCGGCTATAATTGCAGCAAGTTGCAGTGGTTCCCTGGTATTGGCATTATCGTCAGCGATATGAACGCCACGGTCACAGCCCATCGCCAGGGCCTTTTTCATAGTCTCTTTTACCTGATCGCCACCAATACAGAGTACCGTCACATCACCACCTGTCTGTCCCTTTAGACAAACAGCCTGCTCAACCCCATATTCATCATATTCGTTCATACGCCAGGCCAAATCCACCGTATCGTACCAGGTTCCGTCACCGGCAACTGAAAACCTGGACTCCATATCCGGCACCTGTTTAATACACACCAAAATATTCATTTATCACCTCCTGTTATGGGGATCACCCGATCCTCTCGGCAAGTATCTCGACAATATCCCTGGGCTGCAGCGATTCCTCGATTCCCGCTCCTTTAACCCCATCCTCAAACATGGTCAAACAAAACGGACAATTGGAAACCAACACCTCGGCGCCGGTCTTAACCGCCATTTCCACCCGCTTAATATTGATTCTCTCGCCTATATTTTCCTCGGCTAGAATCCTGCCGCCCCCGGCGCTGCAACAAAAGGCTTCAGCCTTGTTCTTATCCATCTCGACTATCTTTCCACCCGCTGCGGCAATAAGGGCACGGGGGGCATCATAGATATCATTATGCCTGCCCAGGTAGCAGGAATCGTGGTAAGTACAGATAAGATCTGTGGCCTCTATCCTCAATCTGCCTGCAACAATGAGTTCTTCAATAAAAACGGTATAATTTACAACATCTATCTCCAGGCCGAAATCACGATAATCCTTTTCCAGGGTATTAAAACAGTGGGGACAGGTGGTAACTATTTTCTTTACCCCGTAAGATTTCAACAACTCAATATTTTCTTTAGCCAAGCCCTGATACAAATATTCATTACCCATTTTGCGCATGGGCTCACCACAACATTTTTCTTCCTTGCCGAGGATACCGACCTTAACCCCCGCCGCCTGACAGAGCTTAACAAAACCGGCTGCCACACTGATGTTTCTCTTATCAAACGAACCGTAACAACCGACGAAATAAAGTATATCAACACCTGGCTCCTCTGCCAAAGTCTTCACCCCCAGTCCTTCCGCCCAACTACCCCGCTCGGCATAACCGATACCCAACGGATTGCCGTTGACCTCCGTTGCCTCCATGGCCACCATAACCTCATCACCGGGGAATTCTCCCTCCATCAGGACCATACTCCGTCGTAACTCTACGATTTTATTTACGTGTTCAATGGCCGCCGGACAAATCTCCTGACAAGCCCTGCAAGTGGTGCAACTCCACAACACATCCTTTCCTATGGTGTCGACGAGAACAGCATCGGGATCCGTGAAGGCCACTTCCCCCAGTTGATCAATAAGTTTCATGGGAGATAACGGCTTTCCCGTTGCAAAGGCGGGGCAACGATCCTGGCAACGCATACAGAGAGTGCAACTATCGGTATCGAAAATATCCTTCCAGGTCAATTCTTTAATATTGTTCGCCCCAAAGGTTTCTGCTTCCTCATCTTCCAAGTCAAGAGAGACAAGTTTCCCCTTCGCACCCAGGTCAGAGAAAAAATAATTGGCGCTGGTTGTCAGGATATGTCTAAATTTAGTCAGCGGTATCAAGATAAAAAATACCATAACCAGGAGAAGGTGAAACCACCATGTAACCTTGTGCAAGGCCAGTAATCCCCCTTCACCCATAGCCGCCATTCCCTTGGCAAAAACCAGACCCACGGGGGACCAGAGCACCAGGGGCGTGCCCATTTCCGTAACCGCCATCCTCGCCCCTTCAATCACAAAACCAGTCACCAAAATTGCAAACAGGAGAGCGTGCATCACTATATCGTCGTTTGAGCTCTGCAAACCTTCAGGTGCAAAAAAATATCGGCGAATAAATAAGCCGCCAAGCATAACGATACAAACCAGACCGGCCAGATCAAGCACCAGGGAAAACAACTTATAAAAAGAACCTTTAAGAAAAATATAACCAAAAAAGAGATGGGTGAAATCAGCCTGGATAACGATAAGCGTGGTACCAATGGCAAGAAGAACAAAGCTCCAGAAAAAAAGACCATGTAGCAAGCCGGGCCAGCGGACATGTATCACCTTCTTCTGCATAAAAATATTTGTCAACATCAGTTTGATCCGTTCGCCCCTCCGGTCAAAACGATCAAGCGCCTTCCCCCGTCTATAGACCTCAACACCACGCAACACACCTTTGACCATCAACCCAATTGCGGCAAGCGCAAACAGGTACATGGGCACCAGGGTTGATGCTCCGTGACCGACATTCCAATAAATTTCACGGGTAAATTCCATTATTTTCTCCAGTTCCAGTTACCGGGTTATTGTCCGGGAATAAGCATTTTTTCAGAATTAGGCTTTTGGAAAAAATATGCCCAGCCATACAGGCAATATTTTTCATAAAATACCAACTAGTTGGGCAAAATGCATCCCTGAACAAGCTACCAGTTGTTTCTATTTTATTGCGACAAGACCGGTTAATTAAAAACACAAACCACACATACGTTGAAAAATTACCATTTCAAAGTATTGTACCGCAAGACAATAGTCTAAATCCGCATAATTTTCCACCCTATATAACTAATGCTTACGTAAAGGTCAATAATTTTGCCTAATATTCCATTCATACTGCAACCATCTAAAAAAACAATTTAAAATTATAATTTTTTATTTGACATAGCTAGCCGTAACATGATAATTTACTTTGTCATATTACGTAAAGGTCAACTAGTGTCTGTCCATGGATGAGCAATTTTGCACTAAATCGAGGCGCTTGATGAATTTAACCACAGGCATATATGCGATATCTCTATGTCTCGTACCTCGCTTTATCGGAGGATTAAATTTTGAAAGCAACGAAGAATTAGAGGGAAATAGCCATTTATGAACAAACACCAACTATAATCCCCCGACAAGGGAACGGTAAGAGGAAGAGATTTTATGAACGGTCAGGAAAGTAAACCGGTGCAAATTGGCGAACTTGCAAAAAGCCTAAATATAACCACAAGAACAATTAGATATTACGAAGAAATCGGTTTGATGGGCAAGTCGGAACGTCTTGGAGGAGGGACACGGACATATACCAAAGACGATATTCTTCGCCTGAAGTTTATCCTCAAATTAAAAACCTTGGGAATTGCCCTTAAAGAAATCCAGGAACTCTCCGATATTTTTGATATTAATGAAAAAAATTTCAATAAAATCACGCCAAAACTCATCGAAATCCTCGACAGCCACATCGCCAAAGTTGATGAAAAAATGATGAACCTTTCCTCCCTGCGCAAAGACATCGTCGACTACAGAATAAGAATCAGTGATTTTCTCTCTCAACACTAATTAC
>CAZQOD010000064.1:0-18562 GCA_964594945.1 uncultured Desulfopila sp. | reverse complement strand
GTAGACCATCCGGGCCGGAAATATGGGGTGGACAACTCATCGACTGGCCCCAGTGGGGACATTTTGGTTCTTCACAAAAACCTGCCAGTTTATTTTCCACTGATACGATTGAAGGATGTAGGCATTTAACTTTGGTTGCGCCTATATGCAGGGCAAATTCAATCAGTTTTCTGATTATTGTCTGTTGGGAAGAATCGCCCCTGGAGATCTTTTTGTAGTTGTTATTCATCAATGTTTCATTCCGTAGAACTTGTAAACATTATATTTTTATAGTTTCCCACCCGGGACTGATAAATCGTATCATGCAGAGAATACCATGGCTGGCAAAAAAAAGTGTCATGCCCCACCATGCACCGACAATACCTCCTTCCATAATGATACCCAAAAAATATGCAGCCGGGATAAAAATCCCCCAGGCACTGATTAAAACGGCCACCATATCAAAAAAGGTGTCTCCAGCGCCGCATAGACAACCGCTGAAAACCATACTCAGGACGTCAAATATTTCACAAATTGCGGCAATAAACAGTACTTTGGCACCCAATTCAAGGATGAGTGGATCGTCACTGAAGATGCCGATATACCAGTGGGGAACAAAGATAAATGTTGCTGATATCATCATCATTATGCCTAAGGCAAGTCCTGTGGACAGATATCCGCTACGGCGGGCATTTTTGATATCGCCTGCACCTATGTATTTACTGACAAGGGTTGTGGCTGCCTTGCCAAAACCGCCGCCGGGCATAAAAGAGAGGGCAAAAATCTGAAAGACGATCTGGTTGACAGCAAGAGCCACGGTACCGAGTTTGGCAACGATTATAGCAAATGCGAGAAAACTTGCAGAATCGAGAATCCCATGCAGGCTTATTGGTAATCCTATGCGAAATATTCTCTTTACAAGAGAAAGGCGGAGATGAGGTATAAGGGTTGTGTGGTACCGCTTCCTGAAGTTTTTACTTAGAAAAATTGATAAAAACAGTAAAAATCCGGCCAGTTCAGCAAGCACTGTGCCAATGGCGGCCCCTTTAATACCCATCGCTGGCAACCCATATTTACCAAAAATAAGAGTGTAGGTAAGTATACAGTTGATAAATGCGGTTAGAGCGGTGACTATCATGGTGATACGGGGGCGGCTTATACCTCGGAAAAATTCTTGAAAGACAAAGAGGGCGGCAATAAAAAAGCCGTCATAAAATCGTATCGTCAAGTATGTGGCAGCATGATCGGCAATCTCATCAGGAGGGGCAATGATTTTAATAATAAAGGGTGACGCCTGGCCGATCAGAAAGATAATGATGCCGAAAAATCCGGCAATATAGAGTTCATGCCAGGTGACTATACCGATTGCCCGAAGACGTCTACCGCCGTAATAGCGGGCAACAAAAGTATTGGTTGATGCCATCAATCCTTTAAAAAAAGCGAGTACCGTCATGATGATCCAACTCGTCAGGCCCACAGCTGCAACCTCCAGAATACCTAAATGGCTGAGAAATGCGGTGTCTATAAAATTTTGCAGAGTGACAAAGGCCATGCCCAGCATTGAAGGATAGGCCAGAGAGAAGACCTCAGAGGTGGTGACCCGGTTGTTTGGGCTCATTTGCTCTGTTCCTCAGGCAGGCGAGGCACGGCCTGGAAAAGGGCTCTGGTGTAGGGATGATGGGCGGATTTATGGGCAGTGAGACCTGAAAGAGTTTCACAAACCCTGCCCTCCTTCATAACCACAATCCGATTACTGATCGCTTGAACAACGAGGATATTGTGGGAGATAAAGAGCATGCTAAAATTAAGTCTGGTGTGGAGTTCGGCCAGCAGTGTCAGAATTTGTGCCTGTACAGAAAGATCCAAAGCCGAAACCGGTTCATCGCAGATGAGGAGTTCGGGCTCGAGGGCAAGGGCTCTGGCAATGGTCACACGTTGACATTGGCCGGTACTGAGTTGCCGGGATCTGCGCTGAAAAAGTTCGCTATCTATACCAACCATATTCAGTAAAAATTCAGCCCGTTTTTTTCTTTCTGCAGCCAGGCCTGTTTCGAAATAATACAGGGGTTCCTGCACCAGATCGAGAACGGAGCGTCTGGGGTTCAGAGAAGTTTCGGGTGATTGGAATACCGGTTGTATCTGTCGACGCAAAGTACGCAGGTTGTGACCATGCTGGGCGCAGAGATTCACACCGTTATAATAGATTTCGCCACTATCCACCTCTTCAAGTCGTAAAATACAACGGGCAAGCGTTGTTTTTCCACAACCGCTTGCACCGACGACACCGACTATCTCTCCTTTTTGAACGGCGATGTCAATCCCATCCAGTGCCTGATAGGGAGACTCTTTTTTTCCCAGCAATTGTCGTTTTGAAAAGGATTTACTGATTCCCTTCACCTGCAAAAGTGGAAAACTATCGACACTCTTACCACCATTGAAAGAGGCAAAGGATGTGGCAGAAATCAAGCGATCATCAGCTGCTTCCCTACCTTGGGGCCCGTTATAATTCAGGGGGTGGTGACAGGATACGTAATGGGCTGTTTTGATACTATTTGTCGGTTGAGTTAAAAGTGGAAAAGCGGATTGTCTGCAAAGTTCGTCGGCGAGGCGGCAGCGCGGCAGAAAAGTACATTTATCCTCAAGGTGTGTCAAGGGTGGGGGAGATCCAGGCAGATCGTTGACAATTCTTCCACCGGAATCTGGAAAACACGCGAGTAAACCACGTGTATACGGGTGGGCCGGTTTATGTAATATTGCAGTTGTGGTTCCGATTTCAATAATACGACCACCATACATAACGGCAATTTCATCGGCCATGGCGGCAGCTACACCAATGTCGTGACTGATCAGGATAAGTGCAATGTCGAGTTCTTTTTGCAACCGTTTTATTAATCGAATAATTGAGTCCTGAACAAGTACATCAAGGGCTGTAGTCGGTTCATCGGCCACGAGTATTTTGGGTTTGCAGGTCAGGGCTATGGCAATGGCAACCCGTTGACACATCCCACCACTTAATTGAAAGGGATAGGCTTTGAAAACTCTCTCCGGTTCTTCGATTTCGAGTAGCTCAAGGAAGTGTAGACAGGTCAGGCGAGCCTGCTTATACGGGAGGTGCTTATGGATTCGCAGCGGTTCAACCATCTGGTAACCAACGCTTAAAACCGGATTTAAGGCCTGTACCGGATCCTGAAGGATCATACTGATTTCCTTCCCCCGCAAAGTTTTCCACACGTCTTCTGTACTATCTGCGAGGTTAAGGGATGTCTTCGCGGCCATGGTAATAGTACCTGCCGTAATTATACCCGGGGGAGGCAAAACACCAGGCAATGCCCTGGCCAGAGTGGATTTGCCGCAACCACTTTCTCCGATAACTGCCAGGGTTTGTCCCTGTCTGATGGTAAGGGAAATGTCTTCCAGTGCCTTGATGTCACCATGTAATGTTGGATAAATAACGGACAGATTTCGTACGGTGAGAAGTGGTACCGGTTCAGTCATAAAAGACTCCTTTTAACCGCAATTCGATGAGGATCAAAGAGATCACGCAGGGATTCACCTATCAGTACCAGGGCAAAAACGGTGAAAAAAATCATTAATCCCGGAAAAATCATCAGGTGCGGGAAAACAATAAAAAAGGCCCGACCATCGGCAAGCATCGCTCCCCATTCAGGGCTTGGAGGCTGGGCACCGAGGCCAAGGAAGGATAAGCTGGAAATCCAGATGATAAGCGAGCCCAGTTCGAGGGTAGCCAGGACAATTACCGGGCCTATGACCCGTGGCAAAATTTCCCGACACATAATTGTTATGGGCCGGGCTCCAAGGGCTTTGGCTGCTTCAATAAACGGTTCTTCTTTTATTTGCAGAACTAGGCCATGAGCCAGTCTGGCAAAAGATACCCACCAGATTCCGATAACTGCAATCAGGACATTGATAAGGCCTGGCCCGAAAAGACCTGCTATCACCAGGCCGACAATAATTGTAGGAAAGGCAAGGAGAACATCGACAATGCGCATGGTAATTTCGGCCAAAAGACCACCCAGATAACCTGCGCCAATACCAACTGCCAGTCCGATAACAATGGTTAGTACCAAGGCTATGGTGCTGGCGGTGAGGGTAATACGTCCACCATAGAGGATGCGAATGAAAATATCCCTTCCGAATCGATCCGTACCAAACCAGTGTGTTGTTGACGGGCCTTGCAGTGCTTCCGCTGCATTTTGTGTACTGACATCAAAATGACTGAAATATGGAGCACCCAAAACGCAGACAATAAGGATGGTGAGCAATAATAAGCCACACACTAACGTCCTGGGCCATTGATTAGTATTTACTCTCTGTTTCATCTTTTGCCGTTTTGCTCCCCTAGTCGCACACGTGGATCAAGAAAGCCGTAGGATATATCCACCAGGAGGTTGATGAATATCACGCCGAATGTTGTCAGCATAACATAGGCTTGAATGACCGGGTAATCTCGGCTGGCGATACTTTCCACCAGATATTTACCAATGCCCGGCCATGAAAAAATGGTCTCAATTATGATAGAGCCGCTAAGCAGGCTGCCAAGGCTCATGCCTAGAAGTGTTACAACGGGCAACAGCCCGTTGCGGAAGGCGTGGTATAGAATAAGACGGTGGCAGGACAATCCTTTGATCCGGCCAAAAACATAGTAAAGGCTGCTTAGTTCCTGAAGCATCCCTGCACGCAATACACGCATAATCCGTGGCGCGGCGAGAAGCCCGAGAATAAGGGCCGGAAGAATTATTTGACGCAGGCTGGCATCGCCCACCACCGCAATCCATTGCAATTTGACCGCGAAGACAAAAAGAGCCATAAGTCCTATCCAGAAAGGGGGAAGAGCCCGGAGAACGACGGCGCCCATCCTGATGATGTGATCCCATGGTCGATTCGCATACAGGGCGGAGAGCAGCCCTAGCGGGATTGCCGTGATTATTTCAATGGCAAAAGCCAAAAGAGCCAGGTAAATGGTCGCGGGTAGGCGGTGAAACAGTTCCTCGGTAACCGGCCTTCTCGTTCGAAAAGAGAGGCCGAAGTCGAGATGAGCTGCCCGCTGCAGCCATATCCCGTATTGGATAATAAAGGGACGATCCAGGCCGAGGTCGCGGCGAATGGCTTCTTTGGCCTCGGGTGAAATACCGGACTGACTTTCTCCAAAGCGGGTCGGCCCGTACAGGACATCAACCGGGTCACCCGGTGAGAGGCGAACCAGGGTGAAAATCAATAGGGACGCGGTAAGAAACACAAGAAAGGAGCCGAAAATTCTCCTGATAATATAGTTGTCCAAACCGGGTTACTCCTTCAAGTCAATGGCGTCCGTAAAAAGATAGAGCCACCAGATAAAATGGGGTTTCAGGCCGGTGATATTTTTGTTTACGGCAACCAGGGCATCTTTGGTGAATATTGGAATAATGGGAACCGTTTCCGCAATCAGATTATTGGCTTTTATGGCCAGGGCGTGTCTGGCCTTCTTGTCCGAGGTCCTACCCAGTTGTTCGATAATATTGTTCATTGTATCATTGTTATAGCCACTGAAATTTCGGTAGCCGTCCGGGCCGAACTGGCGCAAAAGCACTGCTCTTGGGTCACCGAATGAACCCATACCGCCGAAACCGGTTTCCCAGTCCCCTGATGCGAGTTTTGCCTCGCGAAAACCGCTGTCGCCATATTCGACGCTGACTTGGATACCAAGTTTTTTCCATTGGCTCTGGATAATCGGACCGATGGCTCTATGGTAGTTGGTAGCAAAAAAACGCAATGAGAGCGGCTTGCCATCTTTTTTACGAATGGCGTCCTTATCCATGATCCATCCGGCTTCAGTTAAGAGTTTCTTCGATTTTTCAGGATCATAGCGTCTGTAGCCCATGTCCTTTGCCTCGGGGTAGAGCGGATTTTGAGCATACCAGGTGGGAGCTGGAGTACCGAAACCTGAAATGGCCATGTCGACCACTTTATTCCTGTCAATTCCCCAGGCCAGTGCTTGTCTGACTCGTATGTCCTGTAATGGGCCATAATTAAAATTAAGGTAGATATAGTAGATATCTGGACCTTTTATTACTAGGAGATCCTTGTCTTGACTTGCTTTGATAACGCTACCACCCTCGGAAGGTATGGCAAGAACGATATCCGCTTCACCACTAAGAGCCCCGAGTAGTCGCGATTGCGGGTCACTCACCGCCTTATAGACAATGCGGTTAACCGCGGGTTTTTTGCCCCAATAACCGGACCATTTTTCATAGACAATTTTTTGTCTTGGTACGTAATCAACTACTCTGTACATGCCGGTCGCATCAAGTCTGGAAAGGTCATAGGGCGCAGGTTTATCGCCGTAGTTATCAGCATTATGGATTGCCAGCCATTTGCTGGATAAATTGACGGGAAGGCCTGGATCGTGATGTTTGGTGACAAAATGGAGAGTTAGCGGATCGATTACGATAATTGTTACTCCGGCCAGGAGATCTTTGGCTTCGGGGGCAAATTTTCTTGCCCGCTCCAGAGAGGCCTTTGCCGCCTTTGCATCCATTGTTTTGCCACTCCAAAAAGTGACGTTGGCCCTGAGTTTCACTTCCCATGTGTTTTTGTCAAGAGACTGATAGGATAGAGCGAGTTCCGGTTTAATCTCACCATTTGGTGTTATGCGGGTTAAATACTCAATAGCTTTTACGATATGGAGATGACCCGCCGTATAGTCATAGACTGGATCGAGTGCCGGTACGCATGATGATATCATCACCAGTTCTTTCTTGTTGGTGTCGGCCCACAGGCTTGCAACCGAAAAAAAACTGACAATAATTACCGTAACAATTGTCAAAAAAAACAATCTGCTGCCAGGAATTTTTCGCATCTTTTTCTCCGTGGTATTTGTCTTAAACCAGATAAGAAATATTCAACTGGCCTGTTTCCTTCAGTTTCTGTACCTTTGCCCTGACCCTGTAAACTTCTCCTATGCGTTTTTCACTGAGTACGCTTTCGGGTGATCCGATTGCTACAATTTCCCCTCGGCATAAAAGACAGATTCTATCACAAAAGGAGGCGGCAATATTGAGATCGTGCAAAGCGGTGATGGTTGACAGGGACAGCTCTTTTATCTTCCCCATGATTGAGAGTTGATGTGAGATATCCAGGTGGTTTGTGGGCTCGTCCAGGATAAGGAGCTGGGCCTGCTGGCAGAGGGCGCGAGCAAGGTAGACCCGTTGGATTTCGCCGCCGGACAGGGTGTGTAGGGATCTGCCTCCGTAGCCGGTCAGATTGACATCTTCCAGGGCCTGTGCGGCCAGATTGTAGTCGTTTTCATTGTCCGTTGTAAAAATTTCCTTATGGGGAGTTCTGCCCATGAGAACTGTTTCAAAAACCTTGATGCGAAAGTCAGGTGGTCTCTCCTGTAATACTGCGGCTATTTGTTGGGCTGATTCCCGCAGGGATATCCCGGTGATATCGGTATCGTTTATAAGGATAACCCCGGACGTCGGTTGTAAATAACGATAGATACAACGGAGAAGGGACGATTTGCCGCTGCCGTTGGGGCCGAGTAGGCCAACCATCTCCCCCTGATGCACGTGTAGGGATATGTCCTTTAATATCCGTACATTTTCAACGTTCCAGCCTATGCTGTCAAGCTCCAAACGGATTGAAGGCGGGGGCTCAATTTTTGTCATGACGAACCCTCTTTGCGTTGCAGGAGCCAGATGAAAAAAGGCGCACCGCAAATGGCGGTAATAATACCGATGGGCAGTTCGCTGGGTGAGATAATGACCCTGGCAATGATATCGGCCAGGACAAGAAAAACGGCCCCCGTTAAAAAGGAAAGGGGCAGCAGCTTTTTGTGATCATTGCCGACAATTAGTCTGACCACATGGGGTATCATCAGACCGACAAAACCTATGGAACCGCTTAATGCCACCAGGACTCCGACAATTAACGCTGTAACAAAAAAGATCTGTTTACGAAACTGTGAACTGTTCAGGCCAAGGGAGACTGCGGTTTCTTCTCCCATACTGATTGCATTGAGGGCACGGGCCCTGCACACGAGAAACAGGGAGCCAGTTGGAACTAGAATGGCTGGTAGACAAATGGTGGACCATTTCCCGGCTGCCACTGAACCGAGCAGCCAGTGCGTCACTTCGCGCAGGTTCTGATCTGATGCCAGATATGCAAGAAAGCTGGTAATGGCGGAGAAGAGATAGGATACGGCAATACCAGCAAGAATTAGTTTGCCGGCACTCATTTCACCACCGCTTCTGGCAAAGAAAAAAACGAGGGAAAACGCGGTCAAGGCGCCAAGAAAAGCTGCAAACGGTACCGTCCAGAAAAGATAATAACCCGAGATACCAGATAACAGTACCAGAGCGGCTCCGGTGGAGGCTCCGGAGGAAAGGCCGAGGATATATGGATCGGCCATGGGGTTGCGAACAACAGCCTGCATAACAGCTCCGGTGATGGCCAGTCCGCCCCCCACCAGTACGGTAAAGAGGATGCGAGGAGTGCGGATCAACCAGATAATCTGTTCGGTGGCAAAATTCCAGTCACCATACTTGATTGAAGTCGTCTTAAAGAGGAGAATACGCCAGATATCGTCGATGGCGACACTGACCGATCCAAAGGCCAGTGAGGTTATGATACAGGCAAGAAGGAGGGTTGACAGTATCAGAAGATGTTGTCTGTGCCTTTTGTTATCGGCTGCGATCGTGCATCGAAGGTCTTTGTTCGTAGTCTGTATTGTCATTGTCTTTTTAATGCAGCAGCAAGTTTTTTTATGGCCGACACCGTTCTTATCCCTCCTGTGGATGCGCTGAATTCGATATCCACATATTTCTTGTTTTTCACTGCCACAAGTTGCGAGTAGATCGGATCCTTATCGAGTGTTTTTCTCTTTTTGGCAGATGAGCTCCATACCGCCTCGGTGAGGACGATATAATCAATGGGACGGCTGATAATTTCTTCCTGGTTAACAGTTGCCAGGGTCTTGCCGATAAGGGTGTCAGAAAAGCTGTTTTTGCCGCCGGCAAGAGTGATAATGGCATGAATCGGGCCACTGCCGCTGCCCACAAAGGGTCCCTGATTACTGAAATAATCGAGCCAGAGGATCCACGGCTTTTGGTCGTCCGGGGCTTGCTCTCTCTGAATTCTGCTTATCTCTTTTTCCATGGTGGCAATTAGTTGTTCAGCACGCGCTTCGACCCTGAATATTTTAGCAACCTCCCTCAACTCTTTGTAAAGAATCGCCATTGACCAAGGTGACTTGCCGGTAACCATACCCTTGCATGTGATGGGAGCGAGATAGAAGTTTATGCCCATATCGAGGAGTTCGTGGCGGGTGGGCATACCGCGTCTGTCTGAGAATGCGCTGGGATAGCCTGCATAAATAAAGTCCGGCGCTACGTTGAGGAGTATTTCTTTGGATGGATATTTTTTGGCAAGTATCGGGATTGTACGATAGATTTCAGCGAATTTGGGCAGGATTTTATCATCCAGATACGCTGTGCCCACCATATGATCCGCAAGTCCCAGGGCTAGCATAATTTCAGTTTGGGTTTGATTCAGGGTAACTGCCCGCTCTGGTATCTCTTTGAATTTGAGAATAAAACCATCATTTGAGATGGTTGCCGTTGTTAATGTTGAGGCTTCGACATGAGCTAATTTTTCCTGTGCGGAGGCATGGACAGCGGACATAATAACTAAAATGGTGAGTATATTTATCCGTTGAAAAAGAGATAACATATTGGAGGCCTTATAAGAATTTATTGCGAATACGTGTAGGGGGGCGCATGTTAATCTTCTCCGGCTACCAGCTGCTGCGCTCCCCCTGAACTCTATCAGTACGGGTTAAAAGGTAAACTTATAGCTCAGCATGACTGTCCGGGGAGCACCTCTGAAACCGTAGAGAAATTTTTCTTCGGTGTAGGAGTCGGTAGCTCTTGAATGACCATAGGTGACATATTGGTCATCAAAGAGGTTATTTAATCTCAGGGTAAACATATGAGCAAGATCCTGCCCAAAACGATAAAAGAAGGAAACATCAGTCAGCCAGTTTTCGCCGTAGTAGGTATCGTAGCGCTCACTGTAGAAACTACCGCTGGCAATTTTTCCAATATAACGACTGGCAATATCGCCACCGAAGGTCTTTGCAGGGGCTTCGTAACGGAGAAGTGGCTTAATTTTGGTGATTATATTGATGACCCCTGCCACACCGTCTGTTCCGTAAAAAAGTCCTTCACCATTTTTCAGAATTTCGATTCGTTCAATCATGGCTGTTGAGAGGGTATCGAGATTACCATCACCGTAGAGACGGTTATTGATCCTTACTCCGTCCAGTAAAAAGACAATTTGATTGATTCCTCCACCGTTAAGGCTCATTCTCGTTCTATCTGCCCGCTCAGTCTTTGTGCTGACGTAGAGACCTGGAACCAGCGATTCCAGAATCTGGTTGACATCGGCAAATCCGCCCCTTTTTATCTCCTTTGCGGTATCATTTTTTACGGTTTGTCTCATTTTTTTCTCTTCCCTTCGCATTTCATTGCTGTAATGAGTTTATCGCTTAAAGTGCGGACATAAAAAAACCCGAACCAATTTGAACATTGATTCGGGATGCCCTGATATTTCCACGAATAAGAAGAGTCTTCCACCCCATGTCCTCGGGGGTAAAATCATTCTGTTGAACCATTTCTCCGATCCATACAGACACTATCAGACAGGTCTTCTGACTTCCGGTTCTCTCTACTTATTGCGCCTTCCCGTCCTTAAAGTGACAGTGGCATATATGCAATGTTCGTCCCCGGTTACAGCGGCGGGCCCGTTCCGGATTTACACCGGATTCCCTATTAAGCTCTATTGCGAGCATCTGAATAATATCGAGAACATCTACAAATAAACAGAGTTAAAGTCAAGTGCGTTACATCTAACAGCGCCTATTTTTAACGTTTATAGCCGGTTTTATAAAAATGGTTACACTGCTGCTGCCACTTTGGGTTAGAAGTGCCGGTTCTCTTCAGAGAACACCATCTTTCATGGTTAATACACGGTGACAAATTGCGTTAAGAATCGCTTTATCATGACTAACGATTACAATGGAGGTTCCTCTTCTGGCAATATCTGCAAAAAGAGAGAGTACTGTGGCTGCGATGGATGCATCTAGTGCGGATGTCGGTTCGTCGGCAACAAGTAAGGCCGGATTTGCTATAATGGCACGCAAAATCGAGATTCTCTGGCATTGTCCCACTGATAATTCATATGGTCTGGCATTGATATCGATATTGCCAAGGCCAACTTCTGATAATTTTTCTGCTGCAATAGATTGTCTGGTAGCTCTGCTCAGGGATTGCTTTGCCGTAAGTGGTTCGGCAATAGTTCTCCATATGGGCCAGCGGGGGTCAAGGCTACCGACAGGATCCTGAAAAACCGGCATGACATAACCTTTTCTTGAGCAACCATGGTTCAATCTTTTAATCCGTTGGTTAACTGGTTGACCGTTTAAGTAAATGACACCGCAATCCGGATAATCAATGGTTGATAATATTCTTAGAAAAGTAGATTTGCCGCAACCGGATGCACCGCAGATACCAATTACTTCCCCTTTTCTAACCTGTAGGGATGCCTTCGAAATTGCCAATACTGATTTTTTACCTTTGCCGTAAACTTTTGCGATATTATGCGCCTCTGCCACTAATACTGGTCTGTTCGAGGTGATATGCTTTTGAAAAAGGACTTTAGAACTTTTATTGCCATCTGGGGAGCATGGTTTGTTTTTCCACTTTGGAGATATCACAACAGGACAGGCAAGCCCGTTGTACAATTCGGGGATTTTGGTAAGACAAGACGGTTGTTGAGATCCACAACGGGGGGCAAAAGCACAGCCGTTGATGGTAATTGATAATTTAGGTGGCGTACCTGGAAGTGGTTGAGGTAACCCTTTTCCGGCCTGTGGCATTGCATTGAATAGACCGACAGTGTAGGGATGTCTTGGGTGTAATCTAAGGGAGCGGGTATTTGTCAATTCCACAATCCTGCCTGCGTAGATAATGGCAACTCTGTCGGCATGGCGGCTAACCAGAGTAATATCATGACTGATTAATAGAATTGCTGCTTTTGATTGCTTAAGTAATGACAACGTGGTGTCTGCAATATCAGCATCCAATGCACTGGTTGGTTCATCTGCAACAACCAGAGGCGGACGATGAGCTATGGCTGCCGCTATTGTTGCTCGCTGGAGCATCCCTCCACTCCATTGGTGTGGAAAACTTTTCACCATCGAAGAGACATTTTTGATTTTGAGTTTATGGAGCAGGTTTAAGATACGATTAAATGGGCTTTTAAAGTTATGGGCACGCCAGGCCTCTGCGACATGCTCTTTTATTTTATCGAGTGGATTACATGCTTTGAAAGGATCCTGGGCGACAAAACCCACAGTAAGACCACGCATGCTTTGGAGAAACGCAGGAGATGCCCCAATAACCTCTTTATTACATATAGTTATAGACCCTTTGTTGGTGGCACCCTCAGGCAGTAATCCTAAGATTGAACGGGCAATTGTTGTCTTGCCACAGCCGGATTCTCCTACTAGAGCGACACATTCCCCGGCGTTGATATGAAAGCTGATACCTTGTACAGCATGAATGTTGCCGGGATATTTAACTGATAAATCAGTGCATTGGAGTATCGGGTCGTCTGTGGTCATGTTTTTATATCGGTAGCTCTATGAAGGGCGTTGCCAATGAGGTTTGAGGCTGCAACGGATAAAAAGATAGCCAGTGAAGGTGCTGCAATCAACCATGGCATTTTTACGAAATAGAGTCGTGAATCAGAAAGCATGGCTCCCCATTCAGCCTGGGGAGGTTGCAACCCCAGGCCAAGGAAGGAAAGACCGGCAATTTGAATAATGATACCTCCCAGATGAAGCGTTGCAATTATGAGCAACTGCGTAAAAACGCCCGGTAAAATATGTCCTGTCACGATACGCCACCAGCCAATACCAGCAAGTCGATCAGCTACTATATCATAACGATGCATGCAAGCTACTACGTAGCTACGCGTCAACCGTGCATAATATGCCCACGAAGAAATAATAATAGCAATAAGCATATTTTGAAACCCCACCCCCAAGGCTCCAATAATAGCCAGGGTTATAATCAGGGATGGTAGTGCTAATAGCACATCCACAAGCCGCATAAGGAAAATATCTACAAATCCTCCCAGCATACCTGCTGTAATTCCTAAAAAAAGGGCAATAACCAAAACACTGGCCATAACGAGTAGTGCTGCTCCCAATGATTGTCGTCCACCAATGAGAATGCGCATAAATTGATCTCGTCCCAGTTGATCGGTACCGAATAGATGGTGTGAACTTGGGGGCAAAAGTTTGCTTTGCAGATCAATGGCATTGGGGTCGCTGTGGATAATAACTGGCCCTATGGAAACTGCGGTTAATATAAATAATGCGATAAAAAAACCTACCCTGCCTGAATATATGAACCAGAAACGAAACAATAGAGTGCGATGGTCTCGTATAATAATATGATCCAATATCCTCATTGGTGATCCTTTGTGTTGTGACGCACATCAAGTAAATTTGATATGGTGTCTACTCCAAAACTCATTACAACATAGAGAACAGTGCTTACCATGACAAATCCCTGAATAACGGGCATGTCGCGAGCTGCAATTGCCTCTATGGCATAACTTCCCATTCCGGGCCATGAAAAAATTGACTCAATTATCGGTGCGCCGCCTAATAGCGCACCGAATCCCATGCCGATTGCGGTAAGAAAAGGAAGAAATGCGTTTGGTAGAGCATAGCGAAAAAGCACGCGCAAAGGGGAGGCACCCCGAGCCTTGGCAACTAAAGTAAAATTTTTATTTAAAACTTCCAGAAGACTTGCTCGAAGAATCTGGGTCCAGCCTGCGGCAAGATGCACGCTGAGACAGAGGGATGGTAACCAGACATGACTAAACTGTCCTTTTGATAATATCTGACCGATATTATAGTTTAATACGACAAAGTAAAGGAGGAGCAATCCTAATAAAAATGACGGGGTGGTTGTACCGATCTGGGTTAAAAATGTAATCAAATGATCCGGCCATTTCCCTTCGTGTGAAGATGCGATAAGAGCTGCTATTACGGAAAGGAAGAGAGAAATTACAACTGTGGTGCCGGCCAGCATCATAGTATAAGGGAATCTCTTGGCTAATTCACCAGCTACCGGTTTACCGGACTGGAAGGAACCGGAAAGATCACCATGTAGAGCCCTTTTTACCCATTGTATATATTGTATAGGTAATGGTTTATCCAGCCCCCATTCGTGTCGAAGTGCTTTGATTTCACTGGGAAGGGGTGCCCCGGCCCCATGGGCTTCAAGAAATCGCATGGCCGGGTCACCAGGTGTAAGGGGCAATAAACTCCATATCAGGATGCTGGCGGCTAATAGTGTTAACGTTGCTTGCACCATCTGATTACCCATGCTTTTAGCAATATAACAGAGTCCTGAGAAGAAGTTGGTAGTTTTCTTCTGAATTATGCCTATCCTGTTCATTGTTTTAGTTTTCCGGCCTTGTTTCAAAACTTACATGAACCCAGTTGTGGGAGGGAAGGTAATTTTGGTAAGCGGCGGATACCACGGCTGGGAAAAGTTTAGTGACAACAAAAAACTGGTAACCCTTTTTTTCAATAATGATTTGTTGAATTTTTTTGAGTATCTCTATTCTTTTCTGTTCGTTAAAAGTAATCTGTAGCTCATCAATTAGAGCATCCAGGTCAGAATTTTCTATTCCTCCATAATTGCGATCTCCCTTTGAATGTATATATCGATGCAATTGAGGTGTGCCGCCCCCGCTAATCGAACTGTCAAAAGCGAGAGAAGAATTCCAGAGGATTTGCTTGTCCAGCATAGCTTCTTTGACGCTGTCTACTGAGATGATTTTCATCGCAAACCCTATTTTTCTTAATTGGGCTTGTAGAGTGACTGCGATTGGAGCTAAATCAGGCTGTTGGGGATAGATGAGCATGACAAAAGACAAACGCCTACCGTTTTTGGCCCTTATCCCGTCCTTTTGTCGCTTCCAGCCGTTTTCTTCCAGCAGTTTATTGGCTTTAACGGGATCATATCGTTGGTTTTTTACAGTGAAAGGAAATCCTCTGGGATAATAACCAACAGCGGGATAGTAGACCCCATTTAAAACATCTTCGGCAATCTCTTTTCGATTCATACCGAAACCCAGCGCCCGGCGTACATTCGCCTCATCAAATGGAGCGATTCTGGTGTTGAAAATTAATCTGATTCCTTCTCGGCTTTTGGGAGTAGTAACAAAAAAAATATCCTTTCTGTTTTGATAAAGGAGCTTTGCCTCGGATGGCACATAGATGGCAATGTCCGCTTCTTTATTTTCAATGGCCAGCATTTTAGCTTGCATATCACCAATAAAGCCAACTCTTACGCCTTGCAGAGGTGGAATTCCCTGCCAATATTCTCTGTATCGCTTTAGTGTTAAGGCATGATCATTGAGATTGACGACTTCATATGGGCCGGTGAACATGCCTTTGCCAGCAAGCCGGTCGTAATCACTGCCGACACTGTTGACAAGCTCTGCATCGTAAATTGGAAAAATAGATTCGCTTGCAAAAATATTTGGTATTGTGGGGTTTGGTTTTTGTGTGGTAAAAATAATATGATGGCGATCTGTTACCTTGACAGTTGCCCCCGGTAAATTAGCTCTGGCAGCCGGAGAGAGTAGCAGCTGGCGATTTATCAATGCGGCAAGCGCATTTGCGTCAAGTTTTTTACCATTTTGAAATGTCACTTCCGGACGTAAAGTCAATTGCCAGTTGAGAGTATCGATCTGTCTTAGAGATTTCAGTACCCACGGTTTAATGGTAAAATCACGATCCCATTTCATAAGAAGTTCTGCTGCACCGAATTCGCTATACCAGAAGCCCTGTTTCACTGGATCTAAACTTTTAATTCTAAATGACGTAAGAATACGCAAAGTGGGAAAAGAGTTAACTGGTCTATTTTGTACTTGTTCAGAAGCAAAAACCGATGACCCGGTACATATTGGCAGAATCGTCAATCCCAGAATCAGGGCTGTTAATATTCTTAATTTCGACACGATATTCTCCCGTTACGTAAGCACTGTTGGTAACATATCGGGAATCCGTCAATACACCACAGATCCCCAGATATGCAGTAGGTATACATGTGTAGAATGACAGTGACCTGCAGTTAAAAAGTAAATGTATATCCAAGTACCACCGTTAAGGGCAGGCCATTTTGATGGTAGAGGAAATAATCACCATCACTGTTTTTGGCTTTGTTATAACGGCTGGCGTATTTTTCATCGAAAATATTTTCGATTCGAAGACTGATTTTATGATGATTATTTGTCCCTAATCGAACAAAAGTTGATGCGTCGACGACAAACACGTCACCGTAATTGACATCTTTAAAAGTACCGAGTCCGCGTTCGTAGACATCTCCAGTGTATCTTGCGCCTAAATTTGCTCCAAACCAGCCGCTAGTATTTCGATAACTGACATTGGCGCTACCGTAATATTCGGGGATTCTTTCCAGTTGTTCACCGCCGTTTTTGGCATCAACCCAGGTCGCGCTAAGGTTGAATGTCACTCCTTGGAAAGGACCAATACCGGTTGAGATCTCTACACCTTTAATCTTGGTTGTACCCCCTTGATTTTTATAGGTACTGTCCCCGTTTGCAAGGGTTATGCGCTTAATCATATCTTCAATATCGTGGGAGAAATAGCCTGCATCAATAGTAAAATATTGCCAGCCGCCTCCTATTCCTATTTCGGTATTCAGGCTTGTTTCGGGATCAAGATCAGGGTTTCCATAGCGCCCTCGACTTGGGTCTTTCCCGTAAAGTTGTAATGCGGTGGGGACGGAAAAAGATGTGCCGACTGTGCTTCTAAAATAGATACTTTCTATGAGTGGTGTTTTTAAGCTTACATCCCATATTGTAGAATCGACACCTTCATTGGTTATATTATATCGGGCACCAATGGCCAGTTTACTATCAGGAGAAAAGGGAAGGTATGGTCTATAGTTGGCGAAAAGACCGTATATCTCAGTGGTTTCAGTGTCATAAATCCTCACCACCTCGTCTTTCCCCCAGTAATTCTGGTAATCGATGCCGGAGAGTATTTCTCCTCCTCCCCATCGTGTACTCGTTAAAAAATTTAGACCATAATCTTTGTAAGCCCACGGTGCAGCGTTGTATCTATAAGATCCGTCAATATTCATGAAAGTACAATCTGCACTCCAGAAATGAAAATGACTTTTAACGTAATAGGAAAAGCTATCGTTTAGATCATGATCCCATTTTAGTATACCAATCTCTTCTTCCCAGTCGTTGAAGGTGTGCCCAAGTTTATAATGACCGTAAGGGTAGTCAAAGTAGCCTTGTTGCTTGCGAAGTTGGGCACTTAAAACGCTTTTGCCGGCTAGTTTGAATTCCTTACGATACTTTGCACCAATGGTGGAACGATCATAGCCAATGTTTGTGTTTTTATCGGGGTTATCGGCATCCCTCAGCACCTGGTCATCAAGAACTTTGTATCCATCCCATCCCTCGAAACTTGCAAATGCCATAAATCCATGTCCATTTTTGGTATCGGTAACATGGCCGTAAACTTCCCGGTAATCTTTATCACCATAGGAGGTACCGAACTCTCCACTGGTGTTTTTTGTGATTCCCTTTGTGATTATATTAATAACACCGGCCCTTGCTCCGGTTCCATAAAAAAGACCTTCACCGCCTTTCAGTATCTCAATTCGGTCAATCATATGAACACTAAGAGTATATGACCAGCCGCCACCGTATAATCTGTTGTTAATTCTGACTCCATCCAGCAACCACAAAATATCTTTTGACCCATGGATGCTCGTTGTATTGTATCCACCCCTCCCGGAACGGGTTTCCGAATATAGGCCAGGTACTAAAGTTCTCAATGCCATGGAAAGATCGACAAATCCTGCTTCTTCCATCTCTTTACCTGTGATAATTTCGACAGGGCGGCCAAAATCCCCAAGCTCTGCGGAGAGATGGGCCTCAATTTTTCGTCCTGTAACAACTATTTCCTCACTTTCTTTTGTTTCGATTTGTGCGGCAAAACAACTGGTGGATAAATATGAAAAAGATATAACGACACAAAACAAAGCAACCGGCTCTAAAAGCAACCCAATTTTATTTCTTTTCTTATACGCCTGTTTATGATCAAAATAGTGTTTGGTTTTCCCCATCTCTTTTTCTCCTTTTTCGATTGTAATATTTCTATTGCCCAAGATCCGGGCATAAAAAAACCCGAACCAATTTTATATTGATCCGGGATGCCCTGATTTATCCACGAAAAGGAAAAGCGTTTTATCCCATGGCCACGGGGGTAAAACATTTCTGCAGAACCATTTCTCCGATCCATACACACATTATCAGACAGGTCTTCTGACTTCCGGTTCTCTCTACTTATTGCGCCTTCCCGTCCTTAAAGTGACAGTGGCATATATGCAATGTTCGTCCCCGGTTACAGCGGCGGGCCCGTTCCGGATTTACACCGGATTCCCTATTAAGCTCT
>CAZQOD010000063.1:0-18674 GCA_964594945.1 uncultured Desulfopila sp. | reverse complement strand
GGTGAAATGAACGTGGGCAACCGTCTTGTTACAGGCGTAGCCGACGGTCGTATTGCTGCCGGTTCATCAGATGCAGTTAACGGTAATCAGCTACACGCTGTGGCCAATGCAGCCAAAGATTCTGTTTCCATAACAAACAAACAGGTCAACACTAATACCAAGAATATTACGATCAACAGGAAGGATATCAATACCAATACTACGCACATTGCCACCAACACTAAGAATATTGCGGTTAACAAGAGGGATATCAGGGTTAACAGGGAAGATATTGCGATTAACAGGCAGGATATTAACAACAATTCGGACAAAATCAATCAACTTGATTCCGAAGTTAGTGACATTCGTAGTGAGTCCCGCTCCGGAATTGCTTTGTCAATGGCCCTGAATACACCAGTTATCAGGACCGGCAGGAGCCGTGCCGTTCACATTGGGATTGGTGAGTTTCATGGTAAAGGTGCTGTAGGCATAACGTATGCCCAAGAGATATACCGTCCGGCGAACGATGAATGGGATGTTACGATTGACGTTGGTATGGGTACTGATTTTGATGTGAAAGAGTTTGGAGGCAAGGTAGGGCTTAGTTTTCAGTTTTAGAGACGGTTGGTTGTTGTTTATTTAAGAGACGCATGGGGGGGGGGTGCTTTTCGCATGTATATTTTTCAATGCGATACTCTAAAACGCAATAACGTTAACAATTAGTCTGTATTAGTATATAAAACTGGTTCCTTCCCGACAGGGACTTACAACACCCTACAAAATACGCCGAGCTTTGCTCGGCGCGATAACATTTGGTATTACCAGATATAGTCCTGCTGCTGGTAGTGTTGTGAGTTGTATCCGTAAAAAATTAATGCAGGATAGAAGGCTAAAGCAACGGATTAAAACTATAACATATTGTGTTTTGAATGGTTATATATTACCAAAGTGACACCTACCCCCTGATTTCCGTTATAGATTTTCCCCCCCATCTCCTGCAGATAGGAAGTTTATGAGTAGAATTACACTTTAAAGGTACTGACAAGCTCGTTTAGCTTTTCGGCCAGTTTCCGCATTTTGTGTGCGTTATCGTTAACCTCGGAGCTATTTTGTGAAAGCGTCTGTGCAGCTTCATTTACTTCGCCGATATCCAGGCTAATTTCATCGGTTACCGTGGAGCTTTGGGCCACGTTTTCATTGACTTCCGTGATACCAACAGACGCCTGTGAAATATTACCGGCAATTTCACTGGTCGTTGCCAGCTGCTCGTCAACGGCGACGCCAATGGTGGAAACGATTTCACTGACATCGTTGACAATGGTGGATATTGACTCGATACCCTGTACCGTGCCCTGGGTGGAGTGCTGGATACCTTCAACTTTGGCCTTGATTTCCATGGTGGCGTCGGATGTCTGTTTGGCCAGTTCCTTGATCTCGTTGGCAACAACGGCAAAGCCTTTTCCCGCCTCTCCGGCACGCGCCGCCTCAATTGTTGCATTGAGTGCGAGAAGGTTAACCTGTTCTGATATTTCCGTAATGGTTTCAAGAACATTGCCTATCTCGTTTGCTGCGATTCCCAGGGTCGAAACCTGATCGGAACAGGCAGCCGTCTGGGTGACCGCATCTTTTGTGATAGTGTTGGCTTTTTCCGTGTGTTGGGCGATTTCGGTAATGGAGTTGGTCATCTCTTCAGTCGCGGCGGACACCATTGTTATGTTAGTTGACGCCTCCTCCATGGCTGCCGCAACCGAATTCATATTGGCACTCATTTCCTCACTGGCCACGGCTACGGTGTTTGCCTTGCCCGAGGTATGTTCCACCCCCGATGACATCCTCTCGGAGATGGATGAGAGGTCAGCGGATGATTGATGCAGTTTTGCGGCGTTTGCGGTGACCTGAGATATGGTGTTCTGAATTTTTTCGACAAAAGTATTAAAAGCCGTGGCAAGTTCGCCGATTTCATCATTGCTGGTTGCGTCGAGCCTGTTGGTCAGATCACCTTCCCCCTCGGCAATATCCTTTAATCGGTTGATGACCAAGCGGATAGGTCCGATTGTTGAACGGACTATGATAATTGACAGCCCAATTAAAAGGATGAGGGTTGCGGTGACGGAAATGAGAATTGTCAGTGTGGCAGTCCTGGTTCGCTTGGAGATAGATTTCTGGGAAAGGTGAAGGATATTTTTCACAGCCTCCTGGGCATCGGCGCTGACCGACTTCTGGTGTGAATATAAATCCTTATTTTTCTTCCATTCCACGAAAACCAGGTCTTCGAGTTTGTCCAGTTGTTTAAATATCGCTTCAATCTGTGCCCAGTTGTCGGAATATTCTTTGATGTTTACGCCACTGAGCAAGGTGTGAACGTTTCTGGATGATTTCTGGGTCTGTTCACGCAGTGCTGCAATTTTTTCCTTGAATACTGATCCATTGCCAACAAGAAAGAGATTTTGTCCCGTGATGGTACGCGAATCAACCAGTGAAAGGGAATTTTTAATTTCATCGCGAAGAGCCATAGTAGCCGCAGGCAGAACTTCCCCCTCCATTGCAAGATTTGTCTCCTCCTGATTTATTGTATTTATGGTGTTTTTTACGAGTTCACTAACTTTGGAGGATTGCAGAAAAATATTTTTCTTGTAGTTATCAACTGTCTGATTATTGGTTGTGATTTTCTTAAATATTTCTGCGAGTTGCTTCTCGTTATCCCCAACCGCTTTGGTGGTTTCACGAATTTTGGGGTCTCCTGCCAGAGATTGAATATGTGAAAGTGTCTTTTGAGCGTCTGTGTGTAAATCAGAGAATTCATTCACCATGGGTTGGCCTGTGCTCGTAGTGTTGATAAGCAGCACCTCTTTTAGAATGAGATGTGCCATTGTCTGGCTCATACCGGCAAGAGCGACATCCTTGTCCTTCTGTATACCCACGATGGTACTCACCGCAGCGGAGATGAGTAAGCCAAGGATACCAACCAGGGCCAGCAGAATTATCTTTTTCCTGATAGTTAAAGTGAATCTCTTCATTACAACCTCAAAATGGTGATAGGTTGATGCAAGGTCGGGTAACCTTGCATCAGGTGTCTTCTTTTATTCGTAGTATCCTGCGCAGAAAGCGGTATTTGTGCCGGGAACTCTCTCAACATATGTGTGTTTCTGAGATGGTTTTTTTTCACCCGGTTTTGGCCACATGTAGTCAACCCAGCCTTTACCGCTTGCGGACGAGGCGACTTTGGCAATTTCGGCGAAAATCAAAACACCGTTCACATCCTTGACATGCAGCAGGTTTTTTCCAACCAAGCCGGGTTTTATGGGATGGGCCTGGGTGACAGCCTGGTCGGCAGAGGTTGCGAGGACATAGGAATCTTTCCAGACAAAAGGACCATTTTTATCGCCAACCTGTTTCAACGCTTTTTCAATACCCTGGTCGACGGCAACTTTTACAGCCTGCTGAACCTTGGCAATACATTCTTCCTTGGTTGCTGTCCCGGCAAAAACAGAAGTCCAAGAAAAACAGATAAGCAGTCCGGCAACTATCATGAGGCTACGATTTTTTCTTTTCATAAATGGCTCCTTTGTTAGGTTTATTTGCATAAAACAGTGCAAACAATAAAAATTGTGATCGTTCTGTTCATGATTCGATCAACTGTTGTTAAACCCTATCACCAAAAGATAAATAATGTCAAACCACCATCTTGAGTATTTATGAAATATCTAAGCCCGATAAACTGCAGGCAAGTTTCTTGAAGTATCTCTTTGTTTTATGGGCTATTTACTCTTTATTCTTATACCAGTTGCAAAACCTGACCAGCTTTATAAAAATTTTATTCTGTCCATGCTGACAACGAAAAAAACGAGGCAACTGCAGGCCTATCAAAAATTTATGGCGCAGGATGAATCACAGGAGCTCCTAGATCTTTTCGAGGAAAAGAAGCGGCCCATATTCCTGGGCAGTAAGGATTTCGTGGCCTGGGTCAAGGGAACATGGGAGGGAGGATATCTCCATAACCTTGCAAAAATTTCCACAATAATCAAACCGGTATTATTTTTTTTTACGACTCTATTATAGCTATATATCAGCTAGCTATCCTACAATGTCGCCGTTGTTTTTTCTTTTTACAGCAGTATATTGGCTGGAGAGTTATTGCTTTGGCAAGATTAGGCAGTATTTTAAAAAACACCTGGTTCCATATGAAACACGGCCTGATATTTATGCGGGAAGTTTCATGGGTAATCAGGACAAATCAAAGGGGATGTGATATGGCAAATTTTCTTTTTATTCTGCGTTCAAATGATTACGAAAAGGCAACACGATGCTTTCAGTTTGCCAAAATTGCCCACTCCAAGGGGCACCAGGTTAATATTTTCTTTATAGATAACGGTGTTGACTGGGCGATAAAGGGAAGAGACGGCTCACAAGTAACGACAACCGGAGATTGTGTAAACGATTATCTGCCCTACTTGATAGAAAATGAGGTTCCCTGCGGAGTCTGCACCCCTTGTGCAAAAAACAGGAATCTTGACGAAGCTCAATTTAACAGTAATATGGCCCTGGATGGCGGACCACACCTAATTGATATGGCCGCCGAAGCAAAAGTTTTTAATTTTTAGACCCTGTCCGAAAAACCCGTTTTTACCGCGACTTTCCGGACAGTCCATCGATAAAACTATTGCGGATGATTGGCCGCCCACTCATCCAGATAGTTTTTCACCGCCTTCTGCAACGTCATAACCGCGAGCACGGTGCAATGTTCATCTTCTCTCGGGAAAGTACCCAGTTCGGCAAGGATATCCGCACCGGTCATGGCCAAAATCTCCTCAAAGGTCTTGCCCATGGCCAGCTCGGCCGCATACGAGCCTGCAACCGAGCTTGACCCGCAACCATCTGTTACATAACTTGCCTTTACAACCCTAGCATTATCCACCTTAAGATAGATCTCCATGCCGTCGCCACAACTCCCCTGTAACTGGGCATGGCAGTTGGCATCTTCCATCACTCCGCAGAATTTTGGGTTCCGCCAGCGCTCAAAACCCTTTTCCCCCAGGGCGGCCCTTGCTTCGTCAAAGGCCTCATCCTGGATTTTATCGAGCAGGGCATCTAAATCTTCATCACTCTTCATAATCTTTCCTTCAACTAACCGGTGATGAACGACCTCCCGCCCACCACCGGTAACTCCTGCTACCAGTGACCTTCCACATTGGCACCATCGCTGTAGGTAACATCACCCTTCTTAAAGGTTTCCACCCCCTGTCTTTCGCTACCACTGATATAACTCACCACGTTCATCCCCGCAGCCTGCACGGTTTTAAAGGCGTTGGGCCCGCAATAACCGGTTAACAAGACCTCGGCACCTTTGTCGGCAACCATGGTTGCCGCCTGGATACCCGCACCCTTAAAAGCGTTTACATTTTCACTATTATCAAGGGCCTCAAACTCCAGACTTTCGGTATCGATTATCAAGATATAGGGCGCTCTGCCAAAACGGGGATCAATTTCGTCATCAAGGGTCATACCCCTGGAAGTAACAGCAATTTTCATAATATCTCTCCGGTCTTATACCATCAATGGCCTCCACCGCCACCACAGACCTGATCTTCAGCGATCATCTGTAGTTTTCCGGCGATCAAATCCTCAACAACGGGACGGATATCCCGCCGTTCACCATCGTAAAAGACATCTATTCCCACCTGTTTAAAACCCATGAGGGGGCGCATACCAATACCACCGACCACCAATTGCTGCACTTTATGATCAGCCAGCAGCTGCACCGGAACCATGCATCCGCCCTGGACGTGCTCTTTATTTGCAAGAACTGATACCTCTTTAATTTCGCCATCTTCAACATCAACAAGGGTAAAAACATCACAGTGTCCAAAATGACCGGCCCGTTTACCGTCCATGCCTCCCTCACCCTCAGATGGTACTGCTATACGTACTCTTGCCATTACTCTTACTCCTTTTTCCTATTGAATAGTTGCTGAAAAATCTTTTATACCACAAGGGCATAAGTTTCGTAAAAGCTGATGGCGCTACTGCCGTAGCTCCACAGCTCAACTCAGCTTTATACCACAAGGGCATAAGTTTCGTAAAAGCTGATGGCGCTACTGCCGTAGCTCCACAGCTCAACTCAGCTTTATGCCCAAGGCATTCATGGATGGAGAAGCCAATATCTCCCCCCAGATTTTTCGAATAGCTGCAGCCGCTTCAGAATCAGGCGCCTGCTCCAAAACATTTTCCCCTGCGATCATTGCCCAGGTAAACGCCGGATCAAACGGAATTCGCCCGAGAATCTGCATATTTTTCTCTTTTGCATACCTTTCGATCTGCTCACTCATCTCCTTATTGAGATCATATTTATTGACACAGACTAGACCGGGCACCTTGAAATGCGCGGCCAGTTCAGCCACCCTCTTCATATCGTGAAGGCCGGAAACGGTCGGTTCAACGATAATAACAAGGGCGGTAGCTCCGCCAATTGCGGCAATTACAGGACAGCCTATGCCCGGCGGACCATCGGTTAAAATCAATTCATGCCCGTTTTCCTCCGCCAGTTTTTTTGTCTCCTGACGGATAAGACTGACAAGTTTGCCCGAGTTTTCTTCGGCAATTCCAAGCCTGGCGTGGACCATGGGACCAAAACGGGTATTTGAAATAAACCATTCACCACATTTCTGCACCGGAAAAGCAATGGTTTCTTCCGGACAAAGATCGACACAAACACCGCACCCTTCACAACTAATCGGATCAACCACGTAATCATCCGATATCGCATCGAATTTACAAAGTTCAAGACAGCGGCCGCATTCAACACAGCCATCTTGATTAATTTCCGCAATGCTGCCGCCCATAAAATCATGTTTATTTTGAACATCCGGGGCCATAAGGAGATGGAGATCAGCTGCATCCACATCAGCATCACAGAGCACATTATTTTCGGCAAGGGACGCAAATGCCGCTGTAATACTCGTTTTCCCCGTACCACCCTTACCACTGACAATTACTAACTCTCGTATCATTTCAGCCTCTTAACTATGAACTAACTGTTCAATGCGACCATAGAGTTCGCGGAATTTCTCAGCCCATTCGGGCATGGCCTCGACAATCGGTTTGCCGTTTGAATATGCTTCGGCAATTTTACGGTCAAATGGTATTTCCAATAAAATCGGAAGCTCTTCCTCTTCGGCATATTTACGTACGGCATCGTTACCGATATCCGCTCTGTTTATTACCAATCCCCGTGGAATATCCAGCATTTTCACGGCCTCGACCGCAAGTTTCAGATCGTGTAAACCAAAGGGAGTCGGTTCGGTTACCATCAGCACAAAATCACATCCTTTCATGGCCGCAATCACCGGACATGAAGTGCCGGGGGGCGCGTCAATAATTATGTTTTCAGCCCCGTTTCGGTTGTCACGCACAGCCTTAATAAGGGGTGGAGACATTGCCTCACCTACCCGTAACCGTCCGTGACTAAAAGAAATATCTCCACAACTGCCGGACTCAATCACCCCAAGAACCCGGCTGTCATCAGCAATAGCATCCTCGGGACATACCTCCACACAACCGCCGCAACTATGGCAAAGCTCAGGAAAGACCAACACTTTTTTGGCCACCACCGCCAGGGCACGAAACCTGCAAATATCCGAACATTTTTTACAACCCGTGCATCGATCTTCATCTATCTTCGGAATAAACGTGCTCAACTCCCTGCTCTCCGTAATTTCAGGAGATAAAAAAAGATGGCCGTTTGGCTCTTCAACGTCACAATCAAGAAACCTCACCCCTTCGCCCATTGCCAAGGCCAGGTTTGTAGCAACCGTCGTCTTACCGGTGCCCCCTTTTCCGCTCGCAACACTAATAATCATAATTCACCCCCCCTCGTCACGAGCCCAGCAAGGCATCAATTGACTGCAAATATTTCAACATTTCCAAGGCCTCCCCGGCACCGGGACTGATCGGCAACTGCATAAAAATACCCAGGCCCTCCGTCTCTTCATGGAATTTATCATGCTCCAGATCACTCATCACGGCACAGTTGACAAGGGGTTGTTTTTTTATAAACCCCTCCACAAACGAGAGGGCAGGGCCATCCCCCAACTCTTCCGCCAATACCACCACATCAACTTTTTCAGATTCCACCATTGCCAGCAATTCGGAACCGGACGACAGCTTTATAATATCCACGCCCTCTGTTGCCGACAGTTCGGCAATAAAATCATCAAAAGCGGCAAGATCTCCGGCCACCAACACTATATTCGACATATTTTTCTCCGCTCTGTTTTCACCATCCTTTTAAAAACCGTCCAAAAGCAGGCTCCTGACTATTACCGTTACACATTCAAACCTCTACAACAATTCCGATGGGCACGCCCGCAGCCAGGCATGGTGCACTCGCCAAGATCCTTGCCTCCGGCATATAATCCCAATATCTTTTCCACCTCCCCGGTCATAAAAGGTATCACTTCAATACCCCGTGACTCAAGCAATCTCACCGGCCCTTCACAAAGAGCCCCACAAATCAACACCCGAACATTCATCTCCTCAAGCAGTCTTAACAACCCGTTAAAAAGTTCTGCCTGGAAGCCAACAATCTTCCGGTTAATCACAACATTATTTCGGATCTCCGCCACCAGCAAGGTCTGGGCCGCATCAAACACAGGTGAAATTCGATTGCCCCATACGGTAATGGCCACATGCATAACCACTCTCCTTTTTTCAAATTCACTGCCGCATGAAGCAAACTACAGGCCATATGACAAATAATCGTAAAAACAGAGACAAGATATTGCTCTGTTTCCCATAACCATCGGAATTATAAGGGTAAACCACGCAAAATATAAGACTTATATTATATGAGTTGCAAAGTAACCGGACAAAAACACCTGATTAAGTCGCATTAACGCGACCATTAAAAGCGCATAAGAGTTGCATTAATGCGACTCTTATTGGAAAGTTGTCCGGGCTGAACGGCCGTCAAAGTCGGGTAGGATAATTTGATATTTTTTCAATTTGCGAAAAAGGGTACTCTTGTGAATACCAAGTTCTTTTGCGGCGGCAAGTCTGTTATAATTATTGTTCTTTAATGCAGTAAGAATTGTCTCCTCCTCCGTTGAGCGTACCTGTTTTTCCATGGAAGATTGTATCTTTTTCTGTTTAGCAGTGGGTCGCAACAAATAAGCGGGTAGATGAGATATTTCAATTTCCCCTTCGCCACAAAGGACAAAAGCGTGTTCAATAATATTTTCCAGTTCACGAATATTACCGGGGAAATCATGCCTCAGCAGCAACCCCATCGCCTCCGTACTCACCCTGGATACGGAGCGCCCCTTGATATGGTTCATTTTTTTAATAAACCGTTCCACCAGAAGAGGCACGTCTTCCATTCTCTCCCTCAGGGGCGGCAGTTTAAAACGGATAATATTTATCCGGTAAAAAAGATCCCTGCGAAAACCACCATCCGCCACCATTTTCTCAAGGTCACGGTTGGTTGCAGCAATTATCCTGACATCAGTTTTAATCTTTTCAACACTCCCCAGGGGCTGAAATTCCCTTTCTTCAAGTACCCTGAGCAGACGAACCTGAAAGGCAGCGCTGGTATCTCCAATTTCATCTAGTAGTATCGTACCACCACCGGCGGCTTGAAAAAGACCAGGCTTATCCCTATCGGCATTGGTAAAGGCCCCGGCTTTATAGCCAAAAAGTTCAGACTCCAGCAAGGTGTCCGGCAGAGCGCCACAATTAATCGCCATAAACGGCTCTTTTTTTCTCAGGGACACATTATGCAGAGCCGAGGCCATCAACTCTTTACCGGTTCCGGTTTCTCCATCGATCAAAACGGTACTGTCACTTTTCGCCACCTGGGGCAGGATAGAAAAAATCTTTTTCATGGCCTTACTGCGACTGACCATATCACCCACCTGAAAGCTGCCTGTCAACTCGCGACGCAGTTCCTCCACCAGACTATGGTCCCGGAAAGTTTCGACGCCACCAAGAATCTCACCGTTTTCATCTTTCAGCGGCGAGGTTGACACGCCAATCGGCACACGTTGCTGACGGTTATTGATAATATACGTGGAGCTGGAGACAAAGGAGCGGCCCTCCTTCATTGTGCGCTTAAGGGCACAGTCACCCTCACACATATTTGAGCGAAAGACCTCCCAGCAATATCGACCAATGGCTTCGCCCCTGGGTGTACCGGTAATCTCCTCGGCGGCCCTGTTAAAACTCATTATCCGCCAATTATGATCTACGGTAAAAACCCCGTCGGAAATCGATTCGAGGATAATTTCATTGGCATTTTTGGTGATTGACGGCTCTTGCTTCATCTTTTCCTGTTTTTCAATTACTTGCGGCGGTTACAATCCGCCAAAAGGTGGGTACTGCCTCCCTGCCCAGTTTATAATAACCACTTACGAAAATAATACGACTCAATGAACTATTTTTAAGTGAATCTCAATAAAATATTGTTTATGATTGCCGGCAACGAATAACCGACACGCACTTATCAGCAGATATCCCCAAGAACACCAACAAGGAGCGGAGACAATGAAAAGTATCTTAAACCTACTGGAAATAATGGTTATTTCCTGCATTTTTTTACTATCGGCCGGCAATGCGTTTTCCGGCGAAGATCAGTATCAGTTTGGCCTTTTACTTGTAGGGCCGGCCAACGACCACGGCTGGAGTCAGGCCCATTTTGAAGCGGGCCAGGCGATGGAAAAAATTTTCCCCGGCGTCAAAATGCTGTATATAGACAAGGTTAACCCCGCCGACCGGGCCGGAATCACCGTACCAATGCTGGTGGATGACCTGGTATCCAAAGGCGCAAAGCTTATAATCGCCAACTCCGACGATATGAAAGACGGCGTACGTGAAGCCGCCGCAATGCACCCCGATATAAAATTTATCCATATATCCGGTGATGACGTGATTACGGGCAAGGCCGGTGGCAACCTCAGCAATCTCATGGGCCGTATGTACTACGGAAAAATGATGGCCGGTTTTGTCGCCGCCATAACTTCCAAAACCGGCAAAATCGCCTATCTCGGGCCATTAATCAATGCCGAAACCAGGCGTTTAACCGCCGCCGCCTATCTTGGTGCCCGCTACGCCTGGACAAAAGTACTTAAAAAACCGGCGGCCGATCTTCATTTTAAAGTAAGCTGGATAGGGTTCTGGTTTAATATTCCCGGCGTCACATCCGATCCGACCCTGGTTGCCAACAACTTCTTTGACGGCGGCTATGATGTGGTATTGTCCGGTATAGATACAACCGAGGCCCTGGTCGTCGCCGACCAAAAAAGAAAAGCCGGTAAGGACGTATACGCCATTCCTTACGATTTCCGCGGCGCCTGCGACTCGGCCCCGGAAGCCTGCCTGGGCGTACCGTATTTCAACTGGATCCCCGGATATACCAAAATATTAGGCCAGGCAATCAAAGGTAATTGGCAGCATCAATTCCTATGGCTCGGCCCGGACTGGCAGGATATAAACAATACAAAAACCAGTTCCGTCGCTTTTAAAGCGGGATCCATCCTCACTGATAAGCAAAAAAATGCGCTGGATGCGTTTACAAAAGAACTCGCCGGTGGCCTAAATCTCTTCACCGGCCCTTTAAACTATCAAGATGGAACACAGTTCCTGGCACCGGGCGCCAATGCCTCGGATAAACAATTGTGGAATCTGCCACAACTCCTCGAAGGTATGGAAGGCGCCAGCAAATAAGGGCCAACCCCTCCCGGTTGCCCGTTATTTACCGGGCAACCGGATAAATCGATGATTGAACTAAAAGATATTCACAAATCCTTTGGCAGGGTACAAGCCCTCCAGGGGGTTGATCTGAAGGCGGAACCGGGAACTATCCACGGCATTGTCGGCGAGAATGGCGCCGGTAAGTCCACCCTGATGAAGATAATGACCGGTTTTATCAGCAAAACCAAGGGCACGATTCTTTACAATTCCACCGAAATCGAATGCAACAACCCGGGCGATGCCGCCCGTATTGGTATCGGCATGCTCTATCAGGAGCCGCTCGATTTTCCACAACTGAGCGTTATTGACAATTTCATGGCCGGGGCCGCTGATTTTTCACCCCCACGGCAACGCGCGACCCTGGCCGGGCTCTGCAATAATTTCGGTTTCAATATTCACCCCGACAGCACCCTAGATGAACTCACCGTTGGTGAGCGACAGCAGTTGGAACTGATGCGACTGATTCGTAATAAAACCAGGATTCTTATCCTCGATGAACCCACCGCCGGCATCTCCAAGAAACAACAAAAACTGCTTTTTACCGCCCTGCAAACCCTTAAAAACGACGGGGCAACAATTCTCCTGGTCTCCCATAAACTCGACGAAGTAACAATGCTCTGCGACAGTGTGACAGTGCTTCGCCGGGGAAAAGTGGCTGGAGAACAAAAAAGACCTTTCAATAGGGATAACCTGTTAAAGGCAATGTTTGACATTCTGCCGGAACACCAGGCACCGATTGCAAAAGACAACAATACATCTTCCCCCGTTCTAGAATTTAAACAACTATGCTCCACGGTGGGCAGATCGGGGTTAAAGGATATTTCCATAACCATCCACGGGGGCGAAATCGTCGGCATGGCCGGGGTAGACGGTAGTGGTCAATCGGTTTTTCTGAAGACGGCAATTGGGTTATTACGCCCAGAGGCCGGGCTGGTGCGGAGACTGGGGCGACCGGTCAATATCTCCTTTGGAAAAGACAGCAGAAAGAGTGTATTTCTCCCGGCGGATAGACTAGCCGAAGGATTATTTCCAGGATTAAGCGTGCGGGAACATCATATCCTCACCTCAGGCAACCACCTCTTTCTCTCCGCACGAAGCGGACTCAAAAGATCAGAGCAGGCAATTAACACCTACTCCATACGAGGTACTCCGGACACCATAATTGAAGATCTTTCGGGGGGTAACCAGCAACGTTTACTGCTCTCCCTCATACCCGAAAAAGTAAAGCTGATCCTGATGGAAAACCCCACCAGGGGCCTCGATGTCCAATCGGCATTCTGGACCTGGAAACACCTTCATAAACGGTTAACGAACGATGCAGCCATTGTTTTTGCCTCACCGGATCTGGAGGAAATTATGGAACAGGCCACCAGGGTACTCGTCTTTTACAACGGTGAAATCGTACTCGATAAGGCCACCGCGAAAACAAGCTATCAAGAAATTTCAGGGGCAATCACAGGTCAGATCAGCCCAGCACCGCATAACCCGGATTTTGCCAAAAATTCAGATTATTAAATCTTTACGCGCCTGAACAACACATGGACTTAAAAAAAATTTCCGAATCCCCCGTTATTCGCATCACGGGCAACAGCTTTTTCATTGGAGCCCTGGCCCTGGGAACCGTAAGTCTCCTTCTCGTCCTCCTTGGCCTGTCACCTGTTTCCATAGGAAAGGCATTTGCGAACGGTTCACTCTTTTCCTGGCTGAAATTCAGTCAAGTACTGGCCATATGGACCCCGCTTTTACTCTGCAGCTGTGGTTTATTATTCACCTTTCGCGCCGGTCTCTGGAATATAGGTATCGAGGGGCAGGTCGTCCTCGGGGCAATTGGTGCAACTCTCCTCCTTCGCCAGGAGAGTTGCGGCCTTTCTCCCCGGTCTCTTATTTCCCTCGCCTTGCTCTGTAGTTTCGTGGCGGGAGCATTATGGGGTGCATTGGCCGGAACACTTAAAAATCGCGGCGGCGTCAACGAAATATTCGGCGGTCTCGGCCTTAATTTCGTGGCACAGGGCTTTATCCTCTGGCTAATTCTCGGGCCCTGGAAACGGGCAGGCATAGCCTCCATGAGCGGTACGGATCTCCTTACCAGGGATCTATGGATGACCACACCCCAAGGTTGGCGCGTGGCACCGGCGGCCCTGGCCATCGGCCTGGTTGCCTTTCTCATCACCGCTCTGATTCTCGGGGCTAGTAAATTTGGTTTACAAATTAAGGCGGTGGGTAAAAACCCCCTCGCCGCACCCCTATTCGGTATCCGTCCTGAAATAACCGGGCTGTGCGCCATGGCAATCGGCGGTGGTCTGGCCGGCCTCGCCGGTGGCTTACAGGTTAACTGCGTATATCACCGCCTCATCCCCTCCATTTCCAGCGGATATGGTTATCTTGCCCTGCTCGTAGTTATGTTGGCCAACTACAAGATCATGCCTGCACCCCTTATATGTCTCTTTTTTGCCTGCCTTGCCGCAGGCTCAATCCAGCTGCCCATCGTACTGCAGATTGATTCCTCTCTCTCCGGCGTAATTCAAGGGGCCTGTGTATTGAGCGCCCTTCTCATCCACGGTCTGCAAAAATATAAACAGAGGGTGGACTGATGGACATGACCTTTTCTTCTCTTCTTGCAGGGATAGCAATAATGGCCGCACCCCTTATCCTGGCCGCCCTGGGGGAAACCCTGACCGAAAAGGCCGGGGTCGTTAACCTCTCGCTGGACGGAACTATCCTCCTGGCAGCTATGACCGGCTTTTTGGTGGCGTGCAAATCCCAATCCCCGGCCCTTGGATTTCTGGCCGCCGCGCTCACCGGCTGCGCGGTCGCCGCAGTTCTCGCCGCCGTCGGCGTTTGGCTGAGACAGTCCCAGGTGGCCGTGGGTTTTGCCCTGACCTTCCTCTGCCGGGATCTTGCCTATTTCCTCGGCAACCCATATGCCAGACAACAGGGCCCACAGCTAAATACACTTGCTGTTCCCGGCCTGTCAAAAATTCCTTTTTTCGGCCAATTTCTGTTTAACCATACTGCAATTGTCTATTTCAGTTTTCTTGCCATCCCCTGTTTTTACTATTTTTTTTACCATACACGCCTCGGCCTGATTATCCGCGCGGTCGGAGAAAACCCGGACGGATGCTGGGCCAGGGGCATCAAACCCATCTCGGTACAGATCCTTGCAACATTAACCGGAGGTGCATTCATTGGCCTTGCCGGAGGCGCTTTTTCGCTGGCGGTAAAACCGGGTTGGGGTCATCCCCAAGGTTGTGAAGGAATTGGCTGGATTGCTCTGGCCCTTGTTATCTTTGGTAGTTGGAACCCTGTCCGCGTGGTTTTGGGGGCTTATTTTTTTGGTCTTTTACAAATGCTTGGTATCTTTTTTCAAGATTCTTTCACATCCATCCCACCGCAAATATTTCAGGTGGCCCCCTTCCCTTTAATGATATTCACCCTTATTCTTATCCATTTCAGCCGTAAAACCAAAAAACCGGCTATCATAAAATGGATGCGTCTATTCAGCGGCCCCCCCCCTAAATGGTTGGGTAAAACATACCGATAAAATTTTTAATAATTCTCAAAAATTCATTTTATTAATAGCTTCGGTTTATAAACAAATAATTACAGCTAATAATTTATACCTGCTCAATTTTCAATTAAGCATATTTTCTATAACCTGGGTAAGGCTTCTAATATTAAGTGGTTTGGAAAGATACTCATCCATTCCTGCATCAAGAAATCTTCTTCTATCACCTTTTAAGGCATTTGCGGTTAAAGCAACAATTGGTGTATGCACAAGATTTTTTTCTTTTTCAATTTTCAATATCTCCCTTGTCGCCTCTATACCGCCCATATTCGGCATATTAACATCCATAAATATCAGGTCATAACGATTGACCTTAAACCGTTCGATTGTCACCAGCCCATCCTCGGCAAATTCAACAACAAACCCCTGCCGTTTCAATAATATTTCAATTAAAAACCGGTTTTCTTCCGCGTCTTCAGCAACCAGTATCCTGCCATTTTGTTTATAGACGGGTGTAGGCGCGTTTTCCAAAGAAGAGCTAATGCCTTCTTCGACCGGAATCGAAAATGAAAAGATACTACCCTTTCCTTTTTCACTTACCAACTCCAACTCACCACCCAGCAGCCTCACAAACACACTGCTGATTGATAAACCAAGCCCGGTACCACCATATTTTCGCGTGATGGAATTATCCGCCTGGGAAAAAGCCTGGAAAATCATCTTCTGCCTATCCTCTGCTATACCAATACCATTATCTTCGACACGAACCTTCAATAATCCACGCACATAGGAAATATTTAACGATATTTCTCCACCATTTGGCGTAAATTTTACGGCATTCGACAGAAGATTTGATAAAATCTGCCTGATCTTCAGGGTATCGCTTTTAAGATATAACGGCATCTTTTCGTCTAAATAAATGACAAAGGTAATATCTTTTTCACTGCACTGTGCCTGAAACAACTGGGCAATAGATTGAAACTCCTCACGACCATTGAAATCAGTTTTATCAACTTCTATTTTCCCACTTTCAATCTTACTGAAATCTAGGATATCATTAATAATATTAAGAAGCGACTGGGAACTTTTCTCAATCGTTTTAATATATCGCAGCTTCTCACTATCAACTTCATCCTCTTTTAATAAATAGATAAATCCGAGTATGGCATTGAGCGGTGTTCTAATTTCATGGGACATATTTGCCAAAAACTCCGCTTTCGCCCGTTCGGACTGTTGCGCCTTCTTTTTCTCACTCTCCAAAAGTTTATTAAATCGTTTTAAATCATTAGACCGTTTAACCAAAAAAAATACAGAAACCAGTACAACAAAGGAAATGGCCAGGGCGACCAAAAATATCGAAAAATACAACTCGAAAGTTTTCAGCTCGGACATATCGAGCAATTCTCTTTTATAAAAAAGCACCCCGTGTCCCATGGGGTTACCTTTTATATCCGGAATATCGTAAGAAATAACAAGATAATCTTCAAATAAACGATACCCGTCAATGTTAAGAAACTTTTCCACTCCTTCTTTTGCCAACTTTGCCATTAAAACTTTTGATGCATTGGAATTTGCGACATAATTTTCACCTACAAAAAGATTAGTAAACGGCTTGATAAACTGTTTTGTATACTTTTTTTCAACCAGCAATATGGGCTCGATATTTCTCTTTTTCAATTTTACGGCAATGGAATTGAAGTGGGTTATCATCTCCACCATGCCTATGAATTCACCATGGGAGTAAATAGGCTGCATGGTTTTAAACGACATATCAAACTTCCCGGTACTTAGATGACTCATGGGCTGGGGCTTTTTTATCATTAAAGCAATATCTTTCCTGGCCCTTGCCATATAATCACCATGCTTTTTCATCCAACTTCGATAAAAATTATATCCCTCCTTATCAATAACCTGGATCCAGATATTCTTATAGTCGGAAGCCTCAGTCAAGCCACTGATTATCGATCTGTAATCAATCATGGAGGGATCATTTGCCAATAGGGCCTCGGTTATAGATTTATCCTGACTTATAACAAAGGTGAGCGCCGCTGTTGCTCCTAATTTCTGTTTGATGAAATAGGCAATTTCATTTTTCATTTCAATACTTTTCTTTACATATATATCTTGTAAAATTATTGCCCGTTTAAAGGAGAACAGACGATAGGAAATCATGGAAATCAGGCATAACAGAACAATACAGACAAGGATTTTAAGACTGATATTTTTTGTTTTCACGGTCAATTTATCAAACAATTGAATTACACCCTATAATATACTGAAAAAACAGACACTACCTGTAAAAGAGCCTGCAATAAACAGAACCCCGCTTACTTTCAATAGTGTTTCCCTCCATACAAGGGTATAACAATGGTCTGGAAACCGCAAATTAGTTGCCACCGCCTCCGCACAACAGCCGAAAACTTTTTTGCGGGGGCTAACACGGCCCTTTGCGGTGGGCAACATTTAAACCAACTTAAAAACCCGTAAACCATAATTACATTATTGTGGCACACCGTTGATCAAAAAATTTACAAATCCAAAAACAACCGGGACCAAAGAGAAAATAACGCTCCCGCAAATCAAAGCCATACTTGCGCCTGTCTACTATAAGCACCGATTACGACTGACTGCCGGCTTTACCGCCCTACTCTGCGTTGATTTCCTGCAGTTAATTGTGCCCAGGATTATTAAATACTGCATCGACGGGCTGGAATCGGCAACTATTTCCAGCGGCAGGCTTTTACAGTTTGGTGGTCTTATTCTCCTTATTGCAGTGGTTGTTATTGTTCTGCGTTTCAGCTGGCGTTATCTGATTATAGGCTTTTCCCGTATCCTCGAACAGACCTTGAGAAACAAAATTTTCTCTCATATCCTCAAGATGGATGCGCTCTTTTTTGAACGACACACCAGCGGCGATCTTATGGCCCACTCAACCAATGATCTGGCAGCGGTGCAGATGGCCTGCGGTATGGGAATGGTGGCCGGGGTCGATTCATTTGTTATGTGTTTTGCGGCCATCGGTTTTATGATCGGTATCCATCCGACCCTGACCCTGCTGGCCCTGCTCCCTCTGCCGATTCTCGCTGTATCCACCCGTATTCTATCTGGAAAATTACACAATCGTTTTGCAACAGTGCAAGAACAATTTGCTGACCTGACGGAGTTTTCACGTTCAACCCTTATTTCCATCGGACTTATTAAGGCCTATACCATGGAGTCTTTGCAAACGGCCAGATTTGATACACTCGGTAAAAAATATGTAAAAAGTAATCTTAGGGTTGCAACACTTCATGGTTTAATCAGCCCGCTTGCTACGGTGGTCGGCAATTGTGGTATGCTGATGGTTCTCTACTTTGGTGGACGCCTTGTAATAAAAGATGATATTTCCCTTGGCGACTTTGTCGCATTTATCACGTATCTCTATATGCTGATATGGCCGATGATGGCC
>CAZQOD010000062.1:0-19044 GCA_964594945.1 uncultured Desulfopila sp. | reverse complement strand
ATCCTTGCCTGTAACCTTTGGTTGAAAAAAAGAAACATTCTCCAATAAATCCTTGGGTTTTTCCTTTACGACGGGGTCAACAATCCTTAGGCGTCGGACGTGGGCTAAGGCGCCTGCCTGATCAGGAGCTTCCACCTCTCCCTTTCGCTTTTCTCCCTGACTGTTTTTACCTTTCCATACGTATATAGGCATTTTTGCCTCCTCTTTATCTGAACATGTTGTATCATAAAAACATTGTTAGAAGCTTGGTGTAAAGAATCAGTGATATCCATCATATACCATGTTTTTCCTAATTACAAGTCCTGGAAAAACGTCGAATAATCGTTTTTATTCGAGAATAAATCTGCATCCTGAATTTACCAGGGGAATATCACTTGTTTTCAAGCGTGGTGTCATATAAAAAGTAATTACCAGTTTGCTACAAAAACGACTTGAATTATAATGGACGGTATTTTTTTAATGTAACCTAAATTCCGTACACAGAATATAAAAATATATCTTATATCGCGAAGTTAAAATCTTTATAGATAAGTAATAATTTCTCTTGTACCCTGCCCACTCCGTGATTATAAGTTGCACTAAAACATTTCTTTATCGATAATTTGAAATGTTTTTATAGGTCAACGTCGCTGGTGCTTGAAATTTTCAGTAGGTGGCGAAGATTTCAAGTTTGTTATACAGAATTCAGGTGTAAACAAAAAAAATTTGTTTTTGAAAATCCCCCTGTATTTGTTTATAAACGGCATTTTCTCACATCTCCTGAAACCGGTTTTTGGATCGACAACAACCAGTTGAGAGATATCAAGTGACAGGTATAGTAAAAATGTTTAAAAAATTCAACAACGAAGAAGGTAGTTGATTTTTATGTTGTTGTCAAAAAAATGTGGTGATATGTTTTGTATGGCACGTGGTTCGGTGTGATATTTAGCATGGGGAGTGTTTGGTTTTTTAAGCTATTAAATCACTGAGTTATTGCAATATTGCAGGGTAGGCCTATCTATTGTCTTGATGAAAATTTTCCCCCAGATACTGCGCTTCTTTGTGGCTTGATAGTTACACTGAGTATATCTGTATTATTAATATCTTGCATATCTACCGGACAGTAAAGAGTTCAAATTAACCAATTACAAGATTGAAATGTTAAATACGGAGTTGGATTAATTGTTTTGGCAGTCAAAAAAATACTTGTCTCATGACCTTAAGCTTGGTAGAATGCGCAACTTATGACTACTGGTTTGTGTCTGCCTGGGAATGGATCTTTTGCCCTGGTTATTCGTTGCTCTCAAAAGTTTATCCTTGCAATATTAGCTAGATGCATGTGGTATGATTTGTTGAGCGGTTCGCTTTAAACCAGATAGCGTAGACTTTGAGGTATCTTATTTTTGGATAGATACTGGGTGGGTATATTGTTTTTAAAAGTGATAAAGGAAAACGTGTCAGTGAGTTTGACTGATCGGAGGATAAGAATATGAAGGATAAGGCCGCTGTGGGTACAATTGATGGTCGATTTCAGCCGGTTGTTGAGAAGTGTGATGGGTGTGGACGTATTGTTAAACAGGACGGGACAAACTATTGCCGCAGTTATTTAATGCCCGAGGCAAAGTGGAAACTAGGTTTTTGTAATTTCGCCACCCATGCCAAGCCTGAAATTAATATTATTAAGGTGAGAATTAATCCACTGAAAGCTGCTAAAAGGGCCTCCAAAAGAAAGTAAATTATTTTTAAAAATCCTGGTGTTGTGATGAATGTTGCCTGTTTCGTTGTGGTGCCTTATACGGATTAGTTGGAGGATGTGTTTTTCCTGTCTTTTAGTTGTGGCTTTGATAGTGTTTTGTGTGGAGTTCTGTAAGGGTCTACCTTTTTGGGTAGGCCCTTTTTTTTGTGGGTATGGATTGTTCTGCAGTCACCTAAATTATGTGCGTATAATATATGAAATATATTACCTGTTAAATCAATTGGTTATTTGTCAATGTCTTGGGGCGTCTAAACATTTTGCATCACTTTATTCTAATATTGGTGATATTGAATTGTAAAATTTAGGGGTTAAAGAATATTGTAAGAAATATGGGGTATTATACAGGGAGTTTTTAAATTGGCCCTGTTTTGTGTATTTTTTTTAAGAAAATTAACAGTTATCTGAAGTTTTATTTTCAAAACGAAAATTTGCATGATAATATTAAAACACTCGGTAGATTTACTCCGGTTTATGACAATTTTCTTATCAACTCTTTGTGAAAGGGTTATGTTACAATCGAAAAGAACACAGGCTGTCGGACATCTTGGTGGGGTCTCCCTGGCGTCGTTTTTGCAAATGCTCGAGCAGGAACGTAAGAGTTGTACCCTGGAAGTGGTTTCAAATAATCTTAGTGGTCGTCTGTTTTTTGACGAAGGTGATCTTGTTGACGCTGAATGTGCTGACGTTCAAGGTCAGGAGGCAGTGTATCATCTTTTGGCGTTTGAAAATCCCACGTTTAAAGTTGGTAAAGCCGAAAATCGTTTACAGCGTATAACACAGCCCCTCGCGTACCTATTGGTAAATGCTGCTACCAAGCTTGATGAGAAAATGTATGAGGATGGAGTCGAGAATATGACAAATGACCCGAAAAACAGTAAAGCACAGTTAGGTTCAGTGGTTGAACGAATGGTTGACGCCATTGCAAATATTTCCGGTGTTAAACATTATTACCTGCTTAATCGACAGGGAAAAGTGGTCATGCAATCTGCTACTAACAATACAATGGGTGATTTTATTGCCTATTGTATTGTTAGTGGTATTCAGATTCGCAAAAGTTTGGGTGTTATGGGAATGCAGCGGGTTCAGCTGGATATGGAGAATGGTGAGATCCTGTTGATTATGCCTGGGGCCGGAATGATCATTGGGTTGTTGTTGGCGGAAAATGTCTCCGTCGATGAGGTAGCAGCAAATCTTCGAACAATTTCGGTTACTACCTGATTTCCCGGTCGTTTTGTCTATTACTTACTGAATCTGCCTTGTTATCAGTTCGTTGGTGTTATTGGCCCCTTGTATATCCAGCGGGTTGTGTTGTAATTGCAGTTTGTAAAATTTAAGATAAAGCTAATATCTAACACCGGAAATGGTCGGTAAGCTGGTACAATAAGTGCCTTGTCGCTGTTACCGGCAGCCGGTTTTTTATGGTCTATTATTTCTTGTTTTTTATTACAGCTTTTACGGAGTAAGGCACTAAATGTTATGAAAAAATTACTTAAAGAACTTTCGGTTATTCCCGGTGTTGCCGGGTCTTGTATCTTTGATAAACAGAAGGGGCCTCTCTGCAACGATCTTCAACATGGTCTTTCCGAAGATCTTTTGCAGACCGTTGGTATTCACCTGGTCAGAATGATTCAGATGGGGGCAATGGGGAGTCTTGCCATTAAAACAGTAACCTTTAGGTTTGATAAATATTCTGTTGTCGGTATGCCCCTTAGGGCGGGGTCGGTATTGTTGACGATTTGTGAATCCCTTGCAAACTGTTCTCTTGTTGCGGCTACGGCCTCCATGTTGGCTGCAGATATGTTAACCGAACTTGAGAGTGGTGCCTCGTCCCGGTCTGAGAAATCACCATCGGCAGGTGAAGGCGACGTCGTCCCGCAAAAGAAAGTTGATACAGCCTTGCAGGCACGTTATGAAGCGATAGAAAAGGCCCTGGCCGGTGCGATTGGTCCAGTTGCCGGTATGGTGATGCAGGATTGTATAGACAACTGGAAGAAATCAGGGGACGTTATTGTTTCCCGTCTGCCTGAGTTAATGTTCATGCTAACCGAAGAGATCGGCGATCCGGTTTTGATCAAAGAATTTACATCCAGGGTCGAGGGCAGCGATTAACATCGGTCGATCTTTGATCGACAGTTATAATTTTTCCCGGTCGAGTGGGCTTTTTTTTATGTTCCGGCCTGTTATGCCCTTTTATATGAAAGTGGTTTCACCCTTGAGTCGCTTTCATTGTTCGTTGTGGCTGTGGTCTGATAATTTGCTCCGGCCACGCTGGTTACTTTGCGGAGGTTGCGTCCGCCTGATCAGGCATTTCAGAGCCTTACTCCGTAAAACCTGTAAAGAAAAACAAGGCACTTACTTGCAGCTTGTCTGCGTTAGCGTAATTATTGTTGTGCCATTTGTACCTTACAAAATTTTGTTTCTTATTGTACCCGTTTTAGCATTTTTACAACGCTGATGCGTAGTCTGTCAACCGAGCGGGCTAAGGAGGATATTTCGTCGTTTGTGGAAGTAGATATTGGCTCGCTAAGGTTTTTGCCCATGCTGATTTCAGTTGCTCTTGCTTCGAGCATGGTTAGTGGTCTGATAACATATGTGCTGAAAAAGATCCAAAGGATCAGCATCATAACTGCAATGCTGATAATCCCTATGGCCATCAGGTTAATTGCTGATCTCTTGGCTTGTTGAATGGCTTTTTGTAGCGGAACATAGACAATATAAGCAGAGTTGATGTCGCCAATTTTCCAGTTATATCCATGGTCTGTTCCGTATATTTCTATCTGTTCTTTTGGTGCTGTTGCCGGGTTGCCATGGCAGTGCAGACATTTTTTTGATTCAATTTTTATGGGTTTTGCAAAATAATAGTAGGATTGACCGTTTTTCTCTATCGAGCCTTCGATTATTTTCCTGTTGGGATAGTTTCTCAGGGTATTGATGATGTACAGATCATTTTCGTTGGCTTTATTGGCCGAATATAGGGGGTCAAGTGAGGCTTGTTTAAAGACGTAGTCGCTGTTTATTTTATGGAACTCTTCCGAGACGCCGCGGGTGACGGCAAAGCCGGATTCCAGCTCGGGAATAAATCGATCCTTTTCTATAATTTTTAATACTTTCGGACGCATATGTTTTTTAAAATATTGTCGCTGTGAATCGAGGTAGTCGAGAACTAATTTTCCCTTGGATTTTGCCTCACCAATCGCAATATTTAAACTGAATTGATAGCTGGCATAACCAATTCCAACCGTAGCCAATATGCTGAGCATGCCAATGAGGAGTAACAAACGGGTGCGAATACTCATGGTTTTCTCCTAACCTGTAATTGGAAAAGGATTTAAAGATGTTCCTGTTAAAAATTTTTTTACCATAAACCCGAGAAAAAAAATTCCAAGACATAAAGAAAACTCGGCTTGTTGGTAAATAAAATCAAGTCTAATATTTTTGTATTAAAAAGATGTGAATGCCATGGCAAGTTGGGTCCGGGGCAATCCGACCCCGGGCCTTGTAATACTCTATCCGTATTAGAACATGCCTAACAATATCATGGCAAGGAAAATATATAAATTAGAAAAATAGAGTTGGTCGTGCTAACGATACAGGGGCGCGATCTTTTTTTGTGCAGTTATATTTTGTTTGTTTCCAGCCAGTTGCGTAGTTCTGCAAGGGCTGTTTTTGCCCTTGTTTCGCCGCGGAATTTTTTACGAACTTTTTTCTTCCAGGGCGGAAATAGGCCGAAATTAATATTTGATGGTTGAAATTGGTCGGGGTTGCTTTGGGTAAGATGGGTTACCAGCGCCCCCAGGGCGGTTTCGGGCGGCGGGATGACCGGCGGTTTCTTTTGCATAATTCTTGCCCCGTTAATTCCTGCCAAAAGTCCCATGGCTGCCGATTCTACATATCCTTCAACTCCTGAGAGTTGTCCGGCAAGCAAGAGATCCGGCCTGTTCTTAAACTGTAACGTTGCTTGAAGAATTTGTGGAGAGAGTACATAGGTGTTTCTGTGTATTGAACCCAAGCGTGGGAATTCTGCGTTTTCCATACCCGGAATTAGTCTGAAAATTCGTTTCTGTTCACCATATGTGAGTTTTGTCTGAAATCCGACCATATTATATGTGGAGCCTTCCCGGTTTTCCTTGCGAAGCTGGACCACGGCATACGGATCCTCACCGCTGTTGGGATCGGCTAGACCAACCGGTTTCATAGGACCGAAACGAAGGGTATCTTCACCACGGGAGCAGATCACTTCCACCGGTAGACAGCCTTCGAAATATTTTACTTCCTCAAAATCTTTCAGCGGTACGCATTTACCGTGACTGAGTTCATGGATGAATTGGAGATATGTTTTCTTGTCCATTGGACAGTTCAGATAATCACCTGGTCCGTTATCGTAGCGTGATTTTTGATAAACGATATCCATATTGAGTGAATCTTTAAATACTATGGGGGCAATTGCGTCGTAAAAAGCCAGGCGCTTTTCACCGGTCAATTCCCCTAAAGAGCCGGCGAGTGATTGTGAGGTAAGGGGTCCGGTGGCGAGAATTATCGGTGTCTTTGTTGGAAGCGGGATTGTGAGAATCTCTTTTGTGACAATATCGATAAGTGGGTGGGTATTAAGTGCTGCCGTGATTTTTTCCGCAAATTTTTCCCTATCCACGGCAAGTGCTTTACCGGCGGGAACTTTTGTTTCTTCAGCTGTCTGCATGATAAGGGAGTTGCACTGTCGCATTTCTTCTTTTAAAAGACCTACGGCAGAGGTTATGTCAGCTGACCTGAATGAATTACTGCAGACCAACTCTCCAAGGTTAGACGAAGTATGTGCCGGACTGTGTTTATCCGGCTTCATATCGAAAATTCTTACGTCACAACCCCTTTCTGCGATCTGCCAGGCCGCTTCACTGCCGGCCAGGCCTCCGCCGATTATGGTTATTACTTGTTTTTTAGGCATATGACTAAGGGCATGATAAAATTGTTAATATCGGAATTAAAAACTATTTTGCGTACAGGTTTCAGCACGAATTCTATAAGAAATTGTGGTTAGGTATGCCGTCTTAGCGGTTACGTTTAATAATAACCTTCACTTTTTTCTTGCCCCATTTACGCGCCCTGTTATGGGAATTAAAAAATAGGTCGATGCGAGAGGGGCCTTTGATGGCTTTTCCCCTGTCCTCAACGATCCCCCATCCGTAACCGGGTATAAACATGCGTGTACCAAAAGGATAATAGTGGGTGTCGGCGGCAATGGTACCGTCGTGGGGCAATAAACACCATGGGAAGAAAATAAGCCGGACAGGTATCATCCACGGTCTGACGATGCTGTCTGTTGAAAACAAGCCCTCTTCCGGTTCCCTTGGAATCGTGTTGTGGGCCGTACGACCGCTATAGGGTTTCCCTGCCCTTGGTCCTGTGCTTACATAACGATTCCAAAAGTCAAGTTTGAGAAATTTCCAGCTGCCCCTCTCCCAGCCGCAACAGGATGAACAACCACAGTAAGCCGTGGTTACAATATATTTTTGCTTGGGGGGGGTGGCACAACCTGTAAGCAATAGGGCGGAGATTAACAAAAATATCGGCATACTGTGTCGCCGATTTACTTGCGCAAAAATGAAGAGATAGAAACAGCGCATCTTTTATCCTCTTAATAACGCTTACCGATTGCGAAATTTTGGGTATGGAGCAAGGTTGGCCCAGCCGACGTTATTTTGTTTTTTTACAAACCCCTGGGAAAATAAGACCAAAATTGTGTACACCCCAGGTGGTGTAGGTAAAAAAATCTAATCCAGAGTTGAGAATAGTACAGGCAATATGGCTTGGAAATCAATCTTTCTTTTCAAAAATCTCCGGGAAAGAAAAAAAGTCGGTTGCGGAAGTTGGTATAAGATCATTCGTTGTCAAAGGGTTTTTTAAAAAAACATTGCCGGTGGAGTAGGTTACCCCACCGGCAATGCGAAGGTTTTGCAGGAGTCAAAGTTGTTGGTTTTATCAGCTTTCTTTCAGCTGAAGTTTAATTATTTATCGAGTTGAACACGGGTTACGGCAAGTTTTTCAACCTCGCCTTCTTTGATGATTTTGCCGATGATACTGACCTTTTTTCCAATGATCATGCCGAAATCACCACCGGTCAGTGGATAGACCGATTTCTGCGTATAGAGTGCCGTTCCCGACTTTAGCTTTTTGACAATGCCTTTGAAAGTACGATTGTCGGCCTGTTTACCTACGAAATCGGCGGTGGTCTTTTTTGAGGTGGTGTTTGACAGGGTTGAAGTTGCAAAACTGTTGGTACTTACAATGAAAAAACAACTAAAGATTATCGCAAATATGATATGTCTCATGGTATTACTCCTCTTGAAATATACAGTATGGGAATATTGACTCCCCCAAATGTTACCACCTGTACAGCAAGAGGTGTGCCAATTACATATCTATGTGTAATTATTGTGTTTGTTTTGAAAAAAAATAATTTACGGACGTTGGAAAACAAAGAATTTCCCACGTTATGACAAATGTTGCACAGGGAGTGGTCACGTTCTATAAAACCATTTTTTTAATTCGGCCTCGGTAAAAAACTTAACCACGGGCCTGCCGTGGGGGCAGTGGGAAAAGAGATTGGCTTTTACCATTTCGTCAAGGAGCTTATTGATTTCCGGCTCGGAAAGTTCGGTTCCCGCCTTGACCGCCGCTTTGCAGGCCATGGTTGCCAGGATATTATCCAGAAAGCCACCACCATCTCCTTTTTGCTCTGTGCCGAATTGGGAGATAATATCCAAAAACAATTCCTGCGGGTTGGTGTTGCCGGCCAGGGCCGGAACGGCGGAAAGAATAAATGTATTACCCCCGAACTCCCGGAGTGAAAAGCCCATTTTATCGATTTTATCACCGTTTTTTTCCACCAGTTGCGTATGAAATATGGATAATTCCATGGTCGCCGGAAACATAAGATTTTGTCTGACGATGGAACCGGAAAGATATTGTTTTTTCAGTTTTTCATAGAGGAGCCGTTCGTGGGCTGCATGTTGATCAATAACGACCAGACCATCGTTATTTTGACAAAAAATATAGAGATTATCAAATTGACCGATAACAAAGAGATCATGGCCGTTTTTTTGCCCGATTACCGGCTGCTGCTGGTGGTTGCTTGCTCTGTTTTGCTGCCGTGGCGGAGTTTTTACCAACAGTGATTGATACGTTTGGAAAACGGGACTTATCTTTGTGATTTTCTGGTCGGCTTCACACTCCATGGTAACCGGTAACGATATTTCGGAAGAAACCCGCGTGGTAGATTCTTTTTCCCCTATACTGGGTTTGCAAGGCGAAGCGGATATGCGCTCCGGGGAGTCGGGTATTGGTGAAGGTTCAATATCAGCCCTTACGGCAAAAATCTGATTTTTCAGGGTCTGTTGATACTCCTGCATCGCCCGGCCGATAGCTGAACCGAGAAAGGCATGCACTTCTTGGGAATGGCGAAATCTTACCTCGTGCTTGGCCGGGTGCACGTTAACGTCGATCTCGGTTTCGGGCAGGGTAAGGAGTATGAGTCCACAGGGATTTTTACCCTTCATCAGAAAACCCCTTAATCCTTCGGCGACGCCATGACTTACCATGCGATCTTTTATGGCTCGACCATTAACCATAATTCGTAATTTACCGGTGGAGCTGTTTGGTTGTTCGGGGGGAATCAGAAAACCGCGGAGTTCGTAGCCAAGGGGTGGAGTGGCAGGGCAGTCAATGGTAATAAAGGGTCCCTGGTAACGGAGTATAGTTCTCAGACGTTGCTCCAGGGAGAGTGTAGCGTCAAAATGGATTGTCTCCTTGCTGTTGATTCTTAGGATAAAAGTGGTGTCCGGAGAACAGAGGCTGTAATTTTTAATGACGGTATCGATATGACCGATTTCGGTACGCATGGTACGCAGGAATTTTTTTCTAGCCGGGGTGTTGCCGAAGAGATTGCGTACTTCGAAAGTTGTGCCGACACCACAACCGACTTCGTGGACTTTAAGTAATTTTCCATAATGCAAAACTATTCTTGTGCCGAGATCGGCACCCGTTGGTCGGGAAGTGATGGTGAGTTTAGATACGGAGCCGATGGAGGGAATGGCCTCACCCCGAAAACCGAGGGTGGCAATGGCTCCCAGATCTTCGGCGCTGTCTATTTTGGACGTGCCGTGCCTTTCCAGGCTCAGAAGCAGATCATCTTCATCCATTCCCTCTCCGTTATCGATCACTCGGATAAGTCGGGTGCCGCCCCCTTCAATTTCCACTTCCATGCGTGAGGCCCCGGCATCGATACTGTTCTCAACGAGTTCTTTGACCACGGAAGCGGGACGTTCAACAACTTCACCCGCCGCAATCTGATTGGCAAGTTGTTCGGGCAGGATACGTATTTTTGACATGATAATGACTTTCCTGTTGAATGTTCAATGACAGGTGGTACACTGACTGCGGTTGCAGTTATCGCTTAAATTCTGCAATCGGCAAGTTTATTGGCCATGCGTATAAAATTCAGGTTATAGGATTTTTACGGCTCTATGCAAGTGGAATATAACCATTTGAATCTTTAGGTACCATTAGTTTTCCGACAGTGTCGTCTCGAAAGAAACAAAACGCAAAAAAGTCGGCCACTCTTAAACAAAGAATTTACAGGAAGATGTATGGTGAAAAGCAAATTTCGCTTTTCCTCATCCTGGTTTGTCTTTTACAAACTATCTTCCTAGGTGGTCTGCTTTTTATTTTTATTAGTCTAAAAATCCCTGATATCGGGACGGTGGCGAAATACCGTCCACATCAGGCAACAATTATTTATGATCGTCACGGTAATATAGTCGATCGAATATTTGTTGAAAACAGAACTGTAATACCTCTTGAAAAGATGTCACCCTTTTTGGCAAATGCATTTGTCGCTGCTGAGGATGGCCGGTTTTACGAGCATCCCGGCCTGGATTTTTTTTCGGTTTTACGTGCGGCAATCAATAATGCGCGACATGGTGGTAAAGGTCAGGGTGGTTCTACAATCACGCAGCAGGTCGCCAAATCTTTACTCCTCACCCCGGAAAAGACATATGTAAGAAAATTTAAGGAGGCGATTCTCGCCTGGAGAATTGACCAACTTCTCAGTAAAAAAGAAGTGCTGTATATATATCTTAATCAGATTTATCTGGGTGAAGGGGCATATGGTGTTGAGGCTGCAGCGCAGATATATTTTGGTAAAAGCGCATCGGCATTGACCCTTGGAGAATGCGCGCTGCTTGCAGGTCTCCCCCAGGCTCCCAGCAGATATTCTCTGTTTACCCATCTTAAGCGGGCGGTTGAACGGCAAAAATATGTTTTAAACAGGATGGCTGCGGATGGTTTCGTGGGCGCCAGTGCGGCGAAGGAGGCTTTTGAGGACCCGATCAAGTTGAGGCGTAGGGCGGGGAAGATCTCTTTGGTAAATGGTTATTATCTTGTCGAGGTGAGAAAAAGGGCGCATGGCCGTCTGGGGGTGCCACTTCAGACGGCTGGAGCAAAAATTTATACATACCTGGATCCTGATCTCCAGAAAAAAGCTGTCGTTGCCGTACGAGGGGGTGTTCAGGCATATGGATTAAGACAGAGGAAACGGAAGGCAAAAGCGATTGTTGCCCAGGGTGCGCTTGTCTGTATTGAAACGATAACGTCAAGAGTACGGGCCGTTGTCGGCGGAACGTCCTTTCGGAGCTCTCCCTTTAATCGGGCAATTCAGGCGAGACGGCCCGCCGGATCAACGTTTAAGCCGTTTGTCTTTGCGGCGGCGTTGAAAAAGGGGTGGCAGCCGCAATCCACAATTCTTGACAGCCCCCTTTCAATTGGTGGCCGGGATGGAAAACTTTGGAGACCGAAAAACTATGGTGGTAAATATTATGGGCGGACCACCCTTGCCAAGGCCCTGATACATTCATTGAACAGTGCGTCTATTCGTCTGATGCAGGAAATAGGTTATAAAGATGTACACGGGGTTGCACAACAAGCCGGTATCACTGCCGACTTGCCGCCTGATCTTTCTCTGGCCCTGGGGGCGGCGGATGTATCACTTCTTGAAATGACCGGGGCCTACACCGTTTTTGGTGGTAACGGAACTTTTCTAAAGCCTAGGTTTATTGAAAAGATTGTCTTATCCGACGGCTCTGTTCTGCATTTTGGCAGGGGGAAAAGGCGGCGGGTGCTATCCCCGTTAATTACGGCTAAAATGAAGGGTATGCTGGCCGGTGTTGTTAAGGAGGGAACGGGGCGGATTGTCAGGGATGTTTTAGGTGTCCGGGGTGGAAAGACGGGTACATCCGATGGTAGTCGAGATGCGTGGTTCATAGGTTACGATTCTAAATATACGGTTGGTACCTGGGTCGGCAATGACTTGAATCTCCCCCTGGGAAAACATGAGAGCGGCGGCAATACCGCAGCTCCCATATGGAAAAATTTTATGATCTCCGCAGGATGTAACCGATAAACTCCTGGGAGCTTGTTCGAGAATGTCATTTTGTCCAAGCTTTTCACTACTGTCAAAAAAATATGCTCGTAATATTAACCATATGACTGGGCGTATTTTTTTTGAAAAACCTTGATTTTAACCAGATAGCGTAGACTTCGAAATGTCTATTCTCGGATACCCCCCACCTTTAGCCGAAAATACCTTTTAATGTAAAGAAAAAGAGCATTGCCATAACGGCTCCGGCGGGAAGGGTGACAACCCATGAAATAATAATATTGAGGATTACGCGGAGATCAAGGGCTCCTATGCCCCGGGCGAGGCCTACACCAAGAACGGAGCCCACCAGTATATGGGTGGTCGATACCGGCAGTCCCGTGCGGGATGCTATGACAACGGTGGTTGCTGCAGCCAGTTCTGCGCAAAAACCGCGGGATGGTGTGAGTTCGGTTATTTTCTTGCCCACCGTCAACATAACCCTGTAGCCGAGGGTGATCAGGCCGAGTACAATTCCCGTGCCCCCCAGCAGCAGGATCCATATCGGCAGGGCCGATTTTTGCATCACTTCTCCGCCGGAACTGATAATGCTGTAAACAGCGGCGAGGGGGCCTATACCGTTTGCCACGTCGTTGGAACCGTGGGCAAAGGCCATGGAGCAGGCGGTGAAAAGCATCATCGGTGTAAATACCTTTTCGACACTGGCGTAACTGAAGTTTTTATTGGCCTTGGGGTCGTCTTTGATTTTGTGGACAAAAAACCAACCTATAATCGCAGTAAAAAGACCAAAGAGCAGTGCTGTAATAAAGCTTTCGAGGGTTGAAAGCTTGAGGTGGAGATGGCTGAGTCCTTTAAAAATTGTGACCAGGGAAATAATAAAACCGACCAGGAAAATATAAAAAGGGGCGTATCTTTTAGCATTTTTCAGGGGGTTATCCGTGTTGAAAATTAGTTTTCTGGTACTGAGCACCAGGAGAAAGGAGATGGTACCGCCGATAATGGGGGAAATAATCCAGCTCATTACAACACTGCCCACTTTTCCCCATTTAACGGCATCGGGTCCGATGCCGACAATGGCGAAACCTATTAATGCGCCGATAATCGAATGTGTTGTGGAAACCGGCCACCCCTTTGCGGATGCAACCATCAGCCATACGGCGGCTGCCAGCAGGGCCGCAAGCATACCGTATACCAGGATTTCGGGATTATTGATAATGGCACTGGGGTCGATAATACCTTTTCTGATGGTTTTTGTAACGTGACCTCCCGCCAGGATTGCCCCGAGAAACTCAAAAATAACGGCGATAAAAATGGCCTGTTTCACCGAAACAGCACCGGCGCCAACGGAGGTTCCCATGGCGTTGGCAAGGTCGTTGGCACCAATGCCCCAGGTCATATAGAGACCGAAAATAACAGCCATAATCATCATGACCGTACCGTAAGCAGCGATAATTTCCATTGATTTCCTCGAGATTATTTGGACAGGAACAGGAGAAGGCGATCGGCCAGGTTTTCAGACTGATCGGAGATAAGTTCTATCAGGTCAATGATATTATACCAGAACATCACCGAAACAGGATCGAGATCTCTCTCGGTGAGAAAGAGGGCCCGCCGTGTTCGGTGGATTATTTCGTCGATATTGTGTTCACTGCGCCTTACTCCGGCAATCATCAGCGAAACTTTGTCTATTTCTCTTCCTGAGAAACCGACCTCCAGTAGTTCGTCGAGCCGTCCTATCATCTCTTTTGCGGCGGCGGCAATCTCCATGGTACCTTCCAGCAGTTCATCGAGAAGCTCTTTGATTTTTTCGGGGACAACCATTTTTCGGAAGATGAAAATTTTACCGATATCTTCCGTGCTGTCGGCGATCTTATCCTGATCCGCTATGAGGTTCAAAAGGTCTTTTCGATCCACAGGCAGGAAAAGTGATTTGGGCATATTTAACCTAAACGTGGATTTTAGTTTGTCGGCCTCTGTTTCAAGTTTGTTTATCTGCCGTGCAAAATCTGCAATCAAGGCTTCGTCTTCGCGGTATACGGCATCAAAGAGCGGTGGAATAAGGCAGACACAGGAAAAAACGACGTTCATATGTTCCTGGATTGGCCTGAACGGCGATCTCCTGAGGAGTCCAGAAAGGGGAAGGTTTGGCATTATCGGCATGGTACGGGTTTCTCCTCTGTAAAGGGACGAGAAATGGGAAAATGATTATTCACTGTCTGCTGTCTTCGGTTAATGGTCGGTTGCTGCCTGTCCATATCTGAATTTGATGATCTCAATACTAAAGTTTTCAGGAATGTCAATTGTTTTTATTGGAAGGTTCAGGTATCAATAAACGCATTTTTACTGAGTTCCGTATAACTTGTATTGTCGTGTCTTTTTGGTAATTATTCGGCCCAGGGTGATGACTGATCGTCTTATTTTCTTAAAAGTTCCTAAAAGCTTGTCCGAGAATGCCATCTCGTGCAAACTCTTCGTTATTGTTAGAAAATATGTTTGAATATCGACTAGATGACTATGCGTATTCTTTTGAAAAATCTCGATTTTAACCAGATAGTGTAGACTGCGAAATGTCTATTCTCGGACACCCTCCTAGAAACGAAAAAAATAGGGTACGATAAGCAAAATGACTCCGGTTATGATTAGAAAAATAATATTTGTTATGCAGTACGGCATAATAAAGAGGGCAACGCCGACACAGAGCGGTACAATGGCTTTTTGTTTCTTCCCGTAGGTGAATAATCCGATACCGATTGTCCCGAAAAGTATTCCCCAAAATAATGTTGAAGGATTTTCCATGGCTTACATACGTAGCATAATAGTTTAACGCAGTATCTGCGCGGAAATTCTTGTTCTCGCGGTAATGACGGTTTGACCCTCGTCAATGGCGATAATTGCTTCTGCCTCCGCCATTGACGCCAGGCGGCTGTTGTTGTTGACGGGATGGAATTCTACCTTGTCGTTGTTTTTTTTCAGGGTACCGAAAATAAACTGGGTCCAATCCACGTTGCGACCGTTGACGGTGGCTGCCAGTTCGACCGTTACGGACGGCAGTTTTCGCTCCTTATGTCCAGCCAGTGCCAGTAATCCCGGTAGGGCTATCTCTAAAAAACCGATTAGGTTGGAGGGAGGGCCGCCCGGTAAGATAAAAACAGGCTTATCGTTGAGTATACCGAAACCAACAGCTTTTCCGGGGCCGATCCTAATACGGTGAAAGAGTTGTTGCCAACCCAGACGGGTAAGTGTTGCGGCGACAAGGTCCCTGTCGCTGGTCCACGCCCCTCCACTGGTGATTACGGCGTCGTTGTCGGCAATTTCCGCCGCCAATGTGGTAAGTAGCGATTCTGTTTCGTCCTTGACCAAACGGAGTCGTGGGTGGAACCTGTATCTTCGGCACCACGCAAACAGTGTGCTGATATTGCTTGCATAAAGTTTTCCTTCCGGGAGTGGTTGTCCGGGGGCTATGATCTCATCACCGGTTGCAATAATGGAAACTGCAGGATTGCGGATAACTTTTACCTGATGATGCCCAGCTGCGGCAAGGAGGCCTATTATACCCGGAGTAAGATAGCGACCATGCTCCACGATGACTTCGCCGCAACGTACGTCCGTTCCCTTGTTGAGAATATTTCGCCCCGTTTCGGCATGGATGTGGACGAAGATTTTATCCCCTTGTTGACGGACAAACTCGTCGGCCACCACCGCATCTGCGCCGGTGGGAATTCTTGAGCCGGTTAGTATCTGCACTGCGGTGCCGCCGGTGACACGGATATCCTTGCTGCTGCCCGCCGTCAGGAGTCCCTTGCAGAGTAAGGAGACCGGTCGTGTTTTACCGGCTTGGGCAATATCGTCGGATATAACGGCATAACCGTCTTTTAGAGATGCGTGTACCGATGGAGAATCAACCACCGCCCGGATATCTTCTGCAGCAATTCTATCCACCGCATCTTGTAATAATACGGTTTCGCTGGATAAACTGTTAATGGAGCTAAATAGTAAGCGTAATGCTTTTTTAATGCCTATTGGGATATTTGTTGCCATATCGCTTTTCCTATTTGTCTTTTTACTTATGGCATCTAACCAGCATGGTTGGAGAAAATTCTCAGACCACAGCCACAACGGACAATGAAAGCAACCCAAGAGTAAAACCACTTTCATATAAAATTTTGTAATCGACAAGTACGCAGGTGGCGTGATGTATCGATAAAGATAACCTATAGAAATGTTTTAATTTTCTGTAATAAAGTAGACTAGGTAAAATTATCGATCCGGCGGGTAAGACCCAGGTGGCAGTATACCTTGGATGACTGTATGGAGTAAACACAATTATCGGAAAATTATCTATAATATTCAGGTATCAATATCTTTTAGGCTCGAATAAAAACGCATAACAAAAATTCCGCAAAAGGCAAAACAGACCGTTACAATGGCTGCGGCCATCCCCTTATCAAAATCTCCGCAACTCATTTTCAAGTAGATGTAAATTGGTAAATTTTCAGTCTTTCCCTGTATACCTCCACCCACCATAAGGGTAGCCCCAAATTCGCCGATACACCTGAGCCAGGAAAGGATCAGACCGGCAAAGATGGCGGGCAGGGCCAGGCTTAACGTTGTGTCGAAAAAGGCCTTTACCGGCCCTGCTCCCAAGGTCATCGCTATCTGTTCGTATCGACGGGGAACCAATGCAAAAGCTGTTTTTGATGCGCGGATCGTGTACGGAACCGTGATAATAAACTGGGCGATAACCGCGCCGGATGTGGTGAAGATAAAATAGTGAATATGTTTTAAAAGGGGCAGGTTGAAAAAAGAGAGCAAAATAATACCCGTAACAACGGGAGGTATAACAATTGGGATATCGAAAATAGTATCAATTATAGTTGTTGCGAGGGTGTTGTTTCTTGCCAGGAAAAAACCGGTCGGTACCCCTGAGATTGCAGCAAGAACAGTGGCCGACAGTGATGTCTGCAGACTGAAGAGCAGTGCCCGAGCAAAGGAACTTTCCTGAAAGAGCTCGTCAATTATCCGGGGGGAAATTGTTACTAGGGTGGAGCCGATAATTGAGACCATGAAAATGGCGAGGAGAACGCTCGTCCATCGGCTGATGTTTTTAAGAATCATCGATCTGTATTTATATGAAAGTGGTTTTACTCCTGAGTCGCTTTCATTGTTCGTTGTGGTTGTGGCCTGAGAATTTGCTCCAACCATGATGGTTACTGACTGGTTCAAAACCGTATTTTTTAAAAATTGCCAGGTTGTTATGGACAAATAGTATAAAAAAATCGGAATTTTTGCTGTTTGTCTCACTTGTCAGGGTAATTATGGGGGCGGTTTCCGTATGGTTGAATTCCGGCGGGATGGTGATATAGGGTAGGTTATTTGTCGTTGCCGTGGAAGCAAATGCTATACCGGCGTCAATAATTCCCGTTTCAAGATAGTTGATAATTTGGGTGATATTTATTGCTCTTACCACCGTGAGATCGGTGAGGGCTTTACATAATTTCGGACCCATCTTTTTCTCTATTTTTTGATACGAACGGCCCAGGGCCATGGTGGCGGGATTGCCAAGACCTATTCGTATGTCTGGTTTTATTAAGTCGTTCCACCCCAGGATTTTTTGTCGTCCGGTCCGGGAAAGGGCAAAGACAGGGGTCTGAATGAGGAACGGTATTGATTTTTTATAGAGATGGAGTTTTTTAACACCCTCCAGGTATTGCATGCTCGCCGGGGTATAGAGATCAGCCTTGCCGGACGTTTTGATTTTGCTCAATAATTGTCCAGATCCACCACTTATAAGAATAACTGTAAATGGCGCTTTGCTGTTATTGAAGGTGGTGACTATTTCCTGTCCCGGCTTGATCATTGATGCCGCCAGGTACCAGTAGAGTTCCGTGGCGGAGGCCTGAAGGGAAACGGTAAAAATAAGCAGAGTTGCAATGGACAATGTTCGTTTAATGCGTTCCACGATCTCCTCCCGCATGGCGTGAATATGCTCGACACAGGTTAAGGTATTTGCCCCCTATGGAAATAACACAGTTATCCCCTTTTTGTAGGGTCATTTCCCTGCAGGTTTGTTGGGGTACATGGCTAATATACTGTTCTCCGCTGTTTGAGCGGATAAAAATGCGCATATAGTTGGTGTGGTGGCGCAGGTCTACGATTTTTCCGCCTGCCAGGAAAGGACTGGTCAGTCCGGAATTAAGCGGGGAACTGCTCACTATTTTAATATTTTCAGGGCGGATACAGATATATGTGTCGTCATGTCTTTTGATTGTTTCGGCGACTATTATTTTTTCCCGCAGCATGTAGCGATATATATCATTTTCCTTTTTGATGTTCCAGGTTTGCAGGCCGAATAGTCTTGCCGTTTCTGCATATTTGGGTGCAGAGCATAATTCGGTGATTTTACCATGTTCAGCCACGGCTCCTTCCAGAATGACGAAGATGTTCTCGCTAAACATCATCGCCTCCTCCAGGTCGTGGGTAACAAGCAATGTGGGGATGTTGTTTTCTTTGGAGAGTTGCAAAACAAGTTCGCGCAACGTGTTACGGATGGTGTTGTCAAGTGCGCTGAAAGGTTCGTCGAGGAGAATAATGCGAGGTTGAATCATTAATATCCTGGCCAGAGCAATTCTTTGCTGCTGGCCCCCGGAAAGTTCAGCGGGACGGGCCGAGAGGATGTTTTGTATTTCGAGTTTGTTCACTATTTCCCTAAAAAGTTTTTTCCGGAGAGGAATTTTCTTGGTCCGTAGGCCGTAGAGTATATTATCTTGAATATTTAGATGGGGGAACAGGGTGTAGTCTTGGGGCAGGTAGGCGATATTTCTGTGGTGGATGGGCAGGTTCAGCCTCTGTTTCGAATTATAAAGGGTTGTTTTGTCGATGCTGA
>CAZQOD010000061.1:10131-19312 GCA_964594945.1 uncultured Desulfopila sp. | reverse complement strand
CCATATCAGTGCCCTACTCCATAAAACCTGTAAAGAAAAACAAGAAAATAAACCTAAGCTGAAAAACAATGAAAAAGACAATAAACACGGAAAAACGACCAATAAAATTATGGCTGGATGATATTGAAAACAGCGCGCTGGCCCAGGCCAAAAACCTGGCAAACCTGCCCTTTACCTTCAAACACGTGGCCATTATGCCCGACGCCCACCCCGGTTACGGCATGCCGATTGGTGGCGTCCTGGCCACCGAAGATGTGGTTATTCCAAACGCAGTGGGTGTCGATATCGGCTGTGGAATGTGTGCTACACAAACCTCACTGACTAAACTTGAGCGACAGACGTTGAAAGAAATCCTTGGCTCCAAACAATCAAAAAGGGGGATTCGCTGGCTTATTCCAACTGGTTTTACGCATCAGAAACATGCACAATCACAGGAATTAATGCCGGATCTTAAAGGACTTGCCGAGGTTAAAAATCCAGTAGTACCTCAATATTTTCAAGCCGGTCTCAAACAGTTGGGCACCCTGGGTGGCGGCAACCACTTTATTGAAATCCAACACGGCAGCGACGGTTACATCTGGATAATGATCCACTCCGGAAGCCGAAATATCGGGCTGAAAATTGCCCGCCACTACAACCAGCTGGCAAAAAAGATGAACAGCAGATGGAAAAGCAACATCCCCGAAAAATGGGACCTTGCTTTCCTCCCCCTGGACTCTTCAAAGGGAATGGACTATCTTCGGGAAATGCAGTTTTGTGTGGATTTTGCCCTGGCAAACCGCAAACTTATGATGCAACGGGTACAAGAAGCGGTAAGAGAATGTGTACCGGACGTTGAATTCGCACCAGTGATCAATATTGCCCATAACTACGCAGCATTGGAAAATCACTTCGGTAAAAACGTGGTTGTCCACCGCAAGGGCGCAACCAGGGCAAGAGCAGGTGAATACGGGATTATCCCCGGTTCCCAGGGAAGCAGAAGTTTCATCGTCAAGGGTAAAGGAAATCCAGACAGCTTTTTTTCGTGCAGTCACGGCGCAGGTCGTGTACTGGGGCGAAAACAAGCGCAACAACACCTCAATCTCGCCGAACAACAAAAGATCCTAGATGATCTTGGCGTGCTTCACGCCCTGCGCGGCAAGAGAAATCTCGATGAAGCACCGGGCGCATATAAAGATATCGACCGGGTAATGTGCGACCAGACGGACCTGGTGAACATTGAAATTATCCTTACACCCTTGGCCGTTGTCAAAGGATAAAAAAGACTACGCATCAGCCTCTTATCACCACCCTCTATTTCAGCAAATTTTGCGATTGGCCACGCTTAATCTATCTGCTCGGCTTACCGTCCTGACCAGGCGACCGAATCCGCCGGGAATAGTCCCGGAAGACCAGAAGGCCCTGCCCTGTTTATAATCTACAAACCAGTAGCCGCCAGGCTTACGTCGGGCGGCTACAAATATAAACGGCTGCTCTTTTGAAAAACAAGGGGCCAAGAAGAGCCCTTTGTCATTTTTCTCAGTTTCCATAAGCGAAAGTGCCTCCTCCATCGTTGGCAGACGCCAATCCGCATGGCCCGCAAATAATTCCTCGTTGACTCTTTTGGTCTCTCTATCGATAAAACGGGCGGAGCCGATATCAAGCCCGCCTTGCTGCCACATCAATGAGGTACGCAAATCAACAATTGTCCCCGCAACATCTCCGGCCGCCAAAACATTTGTAAAGGCACCGGATTGATTCAATTTCGTATCGTAAAAATTCCACTGCCCGATTACATCCCCAATCTGCTCATCGTTAATAACAGTGGGTAATTTCGGTAACTCAACTTTTTCACCGTCAAAAACAATATCTCGAACACGGGGCAAAACAGGGCCCATATCTTCTTTATGAATTACTTCCAATTTTTCAACAATAAGGTCGGAATCGCCACCATCAAGGACGTTGGCTATCAGCCACTGTTTTACCTGACTATCAATAGCATAGCTTTTTTCAAAAATAGATGAACTGCCCTGCCCCTCTACACATTTTTCCATAATTTCCCGGGGTGCAATAATTTCCGCTACTATCTTGGCGTGTTTCACTGCACGTTCCATCAGATATAGTTTTGGCCGATCACCCCAGTTATCAATAAAAAAATAGTATACGCATTCACAATTATTTCTCACCCTCTCCCGACCGCCCCATGATTCAAACGTTCCAAAGGAAAGATCCGGAGTCATTTCCCAATCAATGGGAGTTATCAACTGTTCACCTACTCTGATTTTATGAAACATCCCCATGTCTTCCTCCCTGTTCAAAATTAATCCGCTCCAATCTAGGCAATCAACAGCCAAAAGATCATCAATCACAAATTAGCGTCACCATTAACAACTTTTTTCCATATTTAACAGCCAGAGTCGGTAAATAATCACAGTTTACCGGAAAATATGCTCGCCTTGTCAGGGCCGCTGCAAACCCTGCTCTAGTTAAGATAACAATAATTATTATTAAATCTATATAAAAATGACCAGCCCTAAAAAAATCTTTGGCAGTGCATTCGTCTTGTGCTACTGTGAGTACTCTCTCGGCACACTGGATACCTTATAATTCTCACTCTAACTAAATTTGGCGCAATGACACAACTTCTACTTATTGGCGACTCCCTTGTTGCCGACTATGACTGGCAGAAACGTATGCCTACATATACGGTACACAACCATGGTGCACCCGGTTTTACCACCACGGACGTATTCAACACCCTGCCGGAAATTAAAAAACAGGTTAAATCAGTCGATGTTGTGATGGTAATGGTCGGTACCAACGATCTACTCACCGATAATTTTGACTTCCTCCACACCCTGAAAAAGATTATCGTCCAGCTCAACAGCGGCTATCCACTGGCCGAAATCATTCTCTGCAGTCTATTTCCCATGGATATGCCCCACCTCCCCCACAATACAATTTCCAGTCTTAACAGCCACATAGAGGCACTCACCATGCAGACTGGAAGCTGTTTTCTCGACACACACCAGCGTATGATAGGTGCAACTCAGAAAATTTTCCAGGATGATGGCGTACATTTAACGGCCGATGCATACGAGATATGGTGCCGTTCTCTGCTTGAGCATATTGCCTTTCTGATCGAGAGTGACTAACGTAATCCATTGCGTGATTATTCCGCTTTTTGAGAATTATCGGCTGTGGAATTTTGTATCTCGGAAATTATTTTTTCTCCGTTTTTGTTGCAAAAAACCGTTTCGTGCCGATATTTATCCTCGACCTCATATGAATTTATATGGTTTGGATTAATTAATGCCTTACTCCATAAAACCTGTAAAGAAAAACAAAAAAATAAAGGTAATGTTCAACTTAACGGGTTCATAACAGAAACAAGGCACTTACTTGCAGTTTGTCTGCGTTAGTAATTTAAGGAGAATTTCAATGTATCGAACAGTTTTTTTTACCCTGCCCGGTCTATTTCTATTATTGTTTAGTTTTATTTTTTACCAGGACGCATCGGCCATGCCGAATGCTGCCCAGATGCCGGTTTTAACGGGAACCGTTGTCGAAACAATGGACGTGACAACTTACACTTACATGTTGGTTAAATCTGATCAGGGACAACAGTGGGTGGCCATCCCGAAGACCCCGGTAAAAGAGGGGAGCACCATCCATTTTACCCAGGGAATGATTCTCAATAATTTTAAAAGCAATACCCTGAATCGTACCTTCGATTCGATTATGTTCTCTCCGGGACTCGCCGATGCCAACGTTAAAACCGCACCCCACTCCCAGCAAAAAAATGACTCTTTCTCCGCTGCCGTCGAAGCTGAAAAAATATCAAGCCAGCCCGCACCACCCATGCCAAAATCCGGAGGCAGTGCCGGGGCAATTGTACCATTTAAAGAGATATCCATTGATAAATCAACTGCAGACAACGGTTATACCGTTGCCGAGATTTTCGGTCAAGCCAAGGCCCTAAATGGCAAAAAAGTACGGGTACACGCCAAGGTGGTTAAATTCAGCCCGAATATTATGGGTCGCAACTGGGTCCATCTGCAGGATGGAACGGGGGATCCGATGCAGAACAGCCACGACCTGGTCGTCACCACCGCGGAAACAGTAAAAATAGGCAGCATCATCACCGTGGAAGGCATACTGGCAGCCGAGAAAGATTTTGGAGCCGGTTATAAATACGCTGCTATAGTCGAGAAAGGAACTATTCTCAAATAACCAGCATGGCTGAACCAAATTATCAGACCACAGCCACAACGAACAATGAAAGAGACTCAAGAGTGAAGGCACTTTCATATAGATATATGGCAAGCGTTATTGCAAGGAGAAACCGCCGCAATGCCTTAAACGGTTGCCGCCCAAAATAGCTTTGTAATAACGCCGACATACAAGATGACACAAAAAATGCGTATTGTCCTGGTCGGCCCCGGAGCGCTCGGTTGCCTGCTTGCTTCCGTCATTGCAAGGGGAGTACTCGACAGCGGGGATGAATTCACCATCCTCGACCACAATTCCAGCAGGGCTGACCTACTTACAACACAGGGTATTGTTTACCTTAAGGATGATCAGCGCCGCTCAATATCGGTTCGTGTCAGCGCTGACCCCCGCAAGATAGGACCTGCGGATATCATAATTATTTGTGTTAAATCCTACAATGTTGATGACAGCCTCACCTTCTGTACTCCCCTTTTCCACAACGGAACAATGGTTGTTTTTTTGCAAAACGGTATCAGCCACCTGGCTTTGAAAAACATCCCTGCCGATATTAACACGGCATACGGGACGACCACGGAAGGTGCCACACTCCTTGCGGCAGGTCATGTTATCCATGCCGGAAGCGGTATAACCCACCTTGGATTTCTCACCAAACCATCCAGCCGCCCGCAACAACTCTTACAAAAGCTACGTAATATTTTTTTACGCGGCAACCTGAATGTACAGCTGACAGACGATATTATTGTCAGGTTATGGGCAAAACTTTTTATTAATATCGGCATCAACGCCCTCACAGCAACACTTGACTGTAAAAACGGTGAACTACTCACCATCACCGGTGTACAGAAGCAAATGGACAAGGCGATTAAAGAGGCGATACTTGTTGCCCGGGCAAAAGGTATCCCGATCATAACTCCTCCCCTTCAGGCTGCCCGAACCGTCTGCTTAAAAACCGCCGATAATATCTCCTCGATGTTACAAGACGTAAGGCGAAAACGACGCACCGAGATCGATGCAATCAACGGGGCAATAATTACACTGGCTCAAGAATTTAACATTGACACACCGGAAAATAATCGCCTTTACCAACGGATAAAAAAAATAGAAGAAAACTACAGTGCATAATGAACCGACAACAACAAGAACTCAAAACTATTCCTGCGAATAAAATCGGTTTTGATTTCGACGGCGTAATCGCAGATACAGCCGAAGTATTTATTCGTCTGGCCTGTGAGGAATATGGCTATTGCTCATTTTTAAAAGAAGATATTACCAGCTTTGACCTGGAAGGTTGTCTCGATCTACCCACATCCCACATCGAAAAAATATTCACGGATATCCTTCTTGATTCCGTTACCGTAGGATTAAGACCAATGGAGGGTGCCGTGGACACCCTCAGCCATATCTGCCGAAACAACACGGTTACGATTATCACCGCCCGCCCCGCACAACAACCGGTCTTTGACTGGCTAGAACTATATTTCACCCCGCAAAACTGTCAAAAAATTCGCGTGGTGGCAACCGGTGATCATAATGACAAGGTACGCTATATCCATGAACATGGTTTAAAATTTTTTATTGATGACCGAGCGGAGACATGTTTGCAACTGGCCCGGGAGGAGATAACCCCCATTGTCTTTGCACAACCGTGGAACAAACATCGCCACACCTTCCACACGGTCCACGACTGGTCGGACATCCGTAATCTTATTTCTAAGGAAAAATCATGCGATGTCCACACTGCAAAAAAAAGGTAACCGTCTATAAAAACCCCATTCCCACGGTGGACATTATCATAGAGATGGACGGTAAAATTGTCCTTATAGAGAGGAAAAACCCCCCATTCGGCTGGGCCCTGCCCGGTGGCTTTGTCGATTACGGAGAATCTTACGAAAGCGCCGCCCTTCGAGAGGCATACGAAGAAACCCACCTGAAGGTCAGTGATTTACAACAGTTTCGAACCTATTCCAACCCGGATAGAGACCCCAGGCACCATACCGCTTCAACTGTTTTTACAGGAAAGGCGGAGGGGACACCCCGGGCCGGAGATGACGCAAAAGACATCGGACTCTTTGATAAAAAATCACTACCACCGTTAGTCTTTGATCATAGGCGCATTTTAGAAGACTATTACCAAAATTTAACATTTAAGGTTTAGTGCCTTACTCCATAAAACCTGTAAAGAAAACAAGAAAATAAAGGTAATGTTCAACTTAACGGGTCCATAGCAGAAACAAGGCACTTACACCGGCTTACCGGTCATTTCCGGTGTAAGTTATTATGCAATGCCTGGTAATCAAGCGCCCCAAAGTTAAAAGACATTACGTAACAACCAAAAGCTGAAAAGACCCATACCTATGGATCCGTAAATCATCACTCAGGGGGTGCAATTACTACCATATTTCCTGGCAATAAAACCAAAAGTGACCAGACCGGCCAACCCGGATATAAGAAGGAATGCCAGCTCTTTCATTATCTTACCCTCGTCTGATTTTACCCGGCTGTTTACGCAGACGAATCGACTTCGGGGTTACCTCAACCAGCTCGTCATCATTAATATAAGCAATACACTCCTCGAGTGACATTGTTACCGGGGGTGTTAAAACGACAGCCTCATCGGTACCCGACGCCCGCATATTCGTCAATTTTTTACCCTTTGCCGGATTAACCACCAGATCGGTTGAACGACTGTGCTCACCCACTATCTGGCCGCGATATAGCGGATCACCAGGGCGAACAAAAAGTCTGCCACGCTCCTGTAGATTAAATAATGCATAGGCGACTGCAGTGCAAGGCTCCTTAACCACCAGGACACCATTTATACGATTAATAATCTCCCCTGCATGCGGGCCATATTCGGAAAAAACATAGGACATCAGCCCTAACCCCTTGGTATCAGTCATAAATTGCGAGCGATAGCCCAACAAGCCACGGGTCGGAATAATAAAAACCATCCGCACCATACCGTTGTTTACATTCATTTCCTCCATCTGCCCCTTTAACATACCCAGCTTTTCAATCACTGCCCCCTGATACTGCTCGTCAACATCAACGGTAAGTCTTTCATAGGGTTCCAAAGTACGGCCGTCCTCATTTCTAAAAATAACCCTGGGACGGGTCACCTGGAACTCATAACCTTCCCGGCGCATCTTTTCAATGAGGATGGAAAGATGCAGTTCACCACGCCCGGAGACCCTGAAACCCACCGTATCTTCCAACGGTTCGCAATGGAGAGCCACATCGGCCAGAATCTCCCGCTGCAACCTCTCTCCCAGGTGGCGGGACGTAACATATTTACCTTCCTTGCCGGCAAAGGGGGAATCATTGGGAATAAAGTTCATCGAAATGGTCGGCGGATCGATGGTGACCAGGGGCAGTGGTGTCGGATTATCGGGGTCGGTAAAGGTTACCCCCACCGTCACATCTTCCATACCGGCTACTGCAACAATCTCTCCGACACCGGCGGAATCCACGGCCACCTTTTCATCACTCTCAAAGCGAAAAATTTTTGAAATACGGACGGGCTTAATCGTGCCATCCCGCCTGGCAACGACAATGGGTTGATTGAGGTGCATGGAACCGTTCACTACCTTGCCGATTCCCAGTCTGCCAAGATAAGGCGAATAATCAATAGTCCCAACCTGCATCTGCAATGGTTCCGCAGCGGAACCGACCGGTGCGGGAATATGTTTAATTATCATATCGGAAATATCGGCCATGCTGCCGCCATTTTCAACGGGATCAGCGGGGTCAAGGAGGGCATAGCCATTTTTGGCCGAGGTATACACTATGGCAAAATCAAGAATTTCATCGGGGGCATCCAGTTTAACAAAGAGATCGAAGACCTCGTTTACCACCCAGTCGCAACGGGCGGCGGGTTTGTCAATTTTATTTATTACAACAATAACTGGCAGATTATTTTCCAGGGCTTTCTTCAAAACAAAATAGGTCTGGGGCATCGGTCCTTCCTGGGCATCAACCAACAACAGGGCACCGTCCGCCATTCTCAACACCCGCTCCACCTGCCCGCCAAAATCAGCATGACCGGGGGTATCGATGATATTTATCCAGTAATCTTTATATTTATATGAGCCATTTTTGGCGGTGATGGTAATACCCCTCTCCCGTTCAAGATCCATGGAGTCCATTAATCTCTCAGACACTTCCTGGTTTTCCCTAAACATTCCGGAATGTTTAAAGAGTTGATCCACCAGTGTCGTTTTTCCATGGTCAACGTGGGCAATTATGGCCACATTACGAATTTTACTCTGTTCCATATCGTTTCCTTCAAAGGATGCCGTCGCAACTAGACCGCACCTAAACATTACACGCAAAATTTAAGCCGCAAATAAAAAAAGCACTTGCCCTAACCCTGGTAATCGGGAAATTAGCGGTACAAGTGCCGAAAACTAAATATTACTTTCCAGGAAATTACCCAAGAACAGGATTTTTATTCAAATCGAAATCTTCGAAAAAATAATAACCGGGCGCCCCAGGCAACCACATAGTATAACCGTTTTATAAAAAAAGACAAGATAGCGGAGCTGCACAGCTTAAAAAATCAAGCACTCAACTGGAAAAATGAGCTGATTCACGACCTCCGGCCAATACCATTTCAAGCTTTTTTCTTACCTCCACCGGTTTAAACGGCTTACTTATATATGCATCCATGCCCACGGCCAGACATTTTTCCCTATCTCCGCTCATGGCATGGGCGGTCATTGAAATAATAGGGACATGATTCCCCGCCAGTCTCTTTTTTAGCTGCTCCAGCAAATCCGCGGCCAGCTCTTCTTCGACCGCAACATCCAGTTCACAGGCCCTGATAATTTTAGTGGTTGTATAACCATCCATCTCCGGCATCTGTACATCCATAAAGACGATATCGTAACGTTTTGACGCCAGGAGAAAAAGGGCTTCGAAGCCGTTTCCGGCCTCCGTGATTACATGGCCGTCCTGTTCCAGAATCATC
>CAZQOD010000061.1:0-10121 GCA_964594945.1 uncultured Desulfopila sp. | reverse complement strand
AGCATTCTATTTGCCTCGTTATCATCCACCACAAGAATTTCAAGATTGCAGCGGGATACGGCACCAGGCAAAGCACCTGTTTCCGCCGCATTTTTCGGTAACTCCTCCAGGGTACAGTGCTCGAATACAAGGGTAAAATAAAAGGTGCTGCCCATACCGGGTGTACTGTACACGTTGATACCACCGCCCATTAATGCGCATAATTTACGACATATCGCCAGCCCCAATCCCGTTCCGCCATATTTCCTAGTTGTACTGTCATCTTCCTGGGCAAATTTATCAAAAATGTATTCCAGTTTATCGGTCGGAATACCCCGACCGCTGTCCTGCACCATAAATTTCAACACAATCGTATCTAGATTGTCTTCCACCTTTTCGACCATGATCTGGATACGACCACGTTCCGTGAACTTCTCACTGTTACTTAATAAATTCAACAAGATCTGCCTTAGCCTGAGGTCATCTCCCTTAACCGCCTGGGGTACATCTTCGCCAATGTCATAAACAAGTTCTATGGATTTACCATGGTCGTCGACCAGAAACTGAATAGTTTTCATGGCCGTTGCAACAATAGTCTCCAAGTGAAAAGGTCTGCTGGCGATGGCCAACTGCCCCGCTTCAATCTTAGAAAAATCGAGGATATCATTGATTAGCGCCAACAAATTATCCCCCGACATCCGCACCATCTCCAGGTGTGCCTGCATATCACCACCGGGATTCATTTCCAGGGCCAGGAGAGTTCTACCAATAATAGAATTCAACGGGGTACGGATTTCATGGCTCATATTGGCAAGAAACAACGATTTGGCCTGGTTGGCTTTTTTCTCATTTTCAATGGAGCGTTCAAGTTGCAAGATCAAATTTTCATTTGTAAAATTCAATATCAATCTTTTTACCAACGCCTCATGCTGTTGTTTCCCTATCCAGAGCATATTGAACCAAAACGTCACAAAAAAGGCGGAAAAAGTTGGTGCCCAGGGAACGGAGGACACCAGAAGGGCCATGGAGAGAACAAGCGGAAAAGGTGTTATATAAGCCAACTGGAGAAACCTGTTCATCGCAAAAACGACAACACCAATAAAAATAACCCCCACCATAAGAAACATTATGGAAATTCGCATATATATATTGTCCATGGAGTTGGGGAAAAAGACCACGAGACTCCAGCTCACCCCGATCATTATACTGGCAACAACATAGGCATCTGTTATTTTTTTTGTGACGATCTCCAGATCGTTTTTTATTTTATAGAGATGATACAGATAGAGTCGAACGCAGACAAGACCGTCTACTAATACCAACCAACCAACCAGGTAGTAAGTTGGAACCACCTGAAAAAAACCGACAAAGACTATTGTCGATGTTAGAACTACAATTGCATTTGCCCTTACGGCACCTGCAAAAAGTAGGCTTACCAATTCCTGTTTGACTTTGTCATCAATCGTGTCCATGGGCAGCTCACTGGTATCAGCCGATGGACAGACTCCGTTTGACACAACAACCTCCTGCACCTGACGACACCCGATAATTTCTCAATAATGTTTAAGAGTTGTTTGAAAATTATATCTTAAACAGACAACAATGACTGGATATCACTTTGCAATTCAGCAAATAATGACCTGTAATCCAGTCTTTTTTCCAAACGCAGGTCCTCCTCTATTTCCCTGGCCATATCCGCCTGCCCGTTAAGCCCGACACCCAGTAAAGTACCCTTTATCTTATGGGCAACACTCTGCAGTTCGCCTAAATTGTCATCTTCCAGGGCCCTGGTCGCAACAGCAAAAGACTCTTCAAGGGATGTAATTGAGACACGAAGAAGCTTTTCAAGCTGGTCCGGTTGTAAATTATACGTTGTTTTTAGATTTATAATAGCAAGATCATAAAGAGATCGACCCCGACCGGGGCTCGCAATATTTTGATTTGCCATGATTACCTCTTCGGATAAAAATAGTTCCTTATTCCACAATTATTACCAACTAACATCGGAAATGACCGGTAAACCGGTATAAGTGCCTTGTTTCTGTTATGAACCCGTTAAGTTAAACATTACCTTTATTTTCTTGTTTTTATTTACAGGTTTTATAGAGTAAGGTACTAAATCCTGCACGCAGAAAATGATAAAGATCTTTCACAGTAAGATTAATATATTTATATAAAAGCGCCTTCACTCTCAAGTCGCTTTCATTGTTCATTGTGGCTGTGGTCTGAGAATTTGGTACAGCCATACTGATTACTTATCGACCACAGAGTAATTTCTTTTATATTTTCCCATTTAACTACCCAGTATCCATCCAGAGATAGGCTGTTTCGAAGTCTACACTATCTGGTTTAAAGCGAAGCGCTCGATAAATTTTACCGCAAACATATAGTTGATATCGGAGTCTATGTTCACCTCCGGGGATAAAATTTTGATAACAACGTAGAGCTAGAGCAAAACAGATGGTTGCAGCCAAACCTCAATAGACGGGTTTACAACGTCCCTTGGACAAATAATTTTTTACAGTTCCGATACCAGATTGTCCTGAAACTTATCATGGACCGTAAGCCATACATCCTCCTGGCGTAAAAAAGCGTCAACAACTTTCGGATCAAAATGGCCACCGCTTTCCTTTACGATTATATCCCTGGCCACCCCGTGGGACATATCACTTTTATAGCAACGTTTCGACGCCAAAGCGTCATAAACATCAGCCAAGGCCATAATACGCGCACCCAAGGGAATGTCATCCCCTGAAAGTTGTGACGGATAACCGGTGCCATCGTATTTCTCGTGATGATATGCGGCAATTTCATAGGCAAGCTGCAGGTAAGGCGACTGTGTTTTCAAATAGATCTCTTCTAAAATACTCCCGCCCAACATCGCGTGTCTTTTCATTATTTCAAACTCTTCCTCCGTGAGTTTACCCGGTTTATGGAGAATATAATCCGGTATTGCAACCTTACCTATATCGTGCAGGGGGCTTACTTTGGCAATCTCTTCCGCCATGATATAGGTAATATTCAATTCGGGACAATTATCGGCTAGATCCATGGCCAGAATTTTCGTATACAACTGCACTCTTTCCAGGTGACAGCCGGTCTCATCACTTCTATATTCGGCAAGTTTTGCCAAGGCCAGGATAAGTTCATCCTGACTCTGTTGTCGCAACAGCCGCATCCCGTTTGCAATGCGCAGATGCAACTCTTCCTCCATGGCCGGTTTTGTCAAAAAGTCATCCGCACCTTCAGAAAGTGCCTTCAGTAAAGACTGTTTATCGCCAACGGAGGTCAGTACAATAATATACGCGTAACGAATCTGGTGCTTTCTAATGGCACGAACAAGCTCAAAACCATTCATCCTGGGCATTTCCAGGTCGGTGATAACCAGGCGTATTTCCGGGTTTACTTCGAATATCTCCAGGGCATCCTTTCCATCAGCTGCCCGAAAAACCTGGTATCCTTCCCTTTCCAACAACATCTGCAATAGTAGTCGCTGTTGCTCATCATCATCGACCACCAGAATCGGCAAGCCATATTTTTTTTGCTCAACATTTGCCATAGTTACCGTTGGCGACATGTTATTTCATCAACAAGCTGCTCGAAAATGCATTTACAGACAGCCTTCCCGGTTAACAGTATATTCCTTTGCGTTTACCTAGTTCATAGCCTATCATGACCGCTGATAAATTGTCAAAATCTAATCGATAAACAAATAATTCCTTACCAATCGTAAACCAACGGCGAGATAACGGCATCGGCATCGCATATTATCATTGACAACAGACCTAAATCTTGTACGTAGAATATAAGAAATCGAGACGTTCGATAAATTTTACCGCAAACATATAATTGATTTCAAAATCTAATGCTTACCCCGAGGATAAAATTGCCATTTCCGGCTGGATGCCAACTTAATAGCAAAACAATATGACATTGATTTTCACCTGATAATTCCGGCACACGAAAAACATGGGTAACGTTACCACCCCCCGGCGGAGACTATATAAAAATGGAAAATAAATCGGCTCCAATCTGGAACCATCTATTTGTCAGCAGGATTATCGATTCCATGGCCGACGGAGTATTCACTATGGACGAAAACGGCTATATCTCGTCCTGGAATAAATCCATGGCCAGAATCAGCGGCTACAGTCAAGAGGAGGCCCTTGGAAAAACCTGCGAAATATTACGATGCAGCCGCTGTTTCGACAAAAACTGTCCCACCGATATTAAAAAATGCAATATTCTGGAAATGCAATATACCGAAGCAAAAGAGTGTCAGTTGCAGCATAAAAACGGCTATGACGTACCGGTGATAAAAAACGCAAGCGTTGTCAAAGACGATAAAGGACGGGTTCTCGGCGTTGTTGAAACGGTGACGGATCTCACCGAACTAAACCGGGCACGCCACAGGGCAAAAGAGGCCGCCTTACGCCTTGGCGAAACCCACCGCATGGATAATATCATCGGCAAAAGCCGGGCCATGCGCGAGGTCTTTGTCGCCATAGAAGCGGCCGCTGCCAGTGATGCAACGATATGCATTCAAGGAGAGAGCGGCACGGGCAAAGAGCTCGTGGCCGGATCAATCCACTTCAACAGCGAGCGAAAGGCCAGCCCGCTGGTCACCGTGAACTGCAGCGCCCTCCCCGAAAACCTGCTGGAAAGTGAGCTTTTCGGCCACAGCAAGGGTGCATACACCGGGGCCGTCCGCGATAGAATGGGACGTTTTGAAGAAGCTTCCGAAGGTACGATTTTCCTCGACGAAATCGGAGAGTTAAGCCCCTTTATCCAGGTAAAACTTCTAAGGGTCTTGCAGGAGAGGGAAATTGAACGCGTGGGGGAATCGAAAAAACGGAAAATAGACATCCGCATAGTCACCGCCACCCACAGGGATCTGTTTACCAAGGTCAGGGACGGCAGTTTCCGGGAAGACCTTTACTACAGGCTCAAGGTCTTTCCCATCATCCTCCCTCCCCTCAGAACACATAAAGAAGATATTCCCCTGCTGGTCAGCCACTTTATCAAAACTTTCAACGGCAAGACCGGAAAACAGGTTGTCGACAGTTCAAGAGAAGTAATGCGTATCTTTATGGATTATAACTGGCCCGGCAACGTTCGTGAGCTCGAAAATGCCATGGAACACGCCTTTGTCCTCTGCCAGGGTGATAGAATCCAAGCGGAGGATCTGCCCATTGAAATCCTCCGGGCCAACCAAAAAGAAGGGCAATATTCCGTATTGTCAACAGACCCTGTAAAAAAAGAACCGTTAACAAAGGAAAAGCTTCTCCGCCTCTTAGACGACTGCCACTGGAATAAGGCCGAAGTAGCCAGAAGGGTCGGCATCAGCCGTACGGCAATATGGAAGTATATGAAAAAATACCAAATTCCCCTCCAACCCGGTACAATGTAGACCGTCTAAAAGAGATCACTTAACGAGCAAGAGCGTTGGCCTCATCAAGCAACAAATTCTTAAACCGATCGAGACTGACGGGATATGGAATCAAGGGAATCCCCATCCAATCCGCGTACTCCAAAAAGCCCTCCGGATCTTCCTCCATATAATCGTCCGTATATCCAACACCATCCAGGACAATTGCCCCACCGGTATGCCTTGGAAAATTTTCATTGGCAATACTCTTATCCCATCCCTTAAAGACCTTTTGCCGATATTTTACCCAGCCCGACGTCATCCACCAAACGGGCTCTCCACCGGCCATTTCCTGGGCAATTTTATTGCGCTCTTCCTCACCGGCCAACATATCCATGCAATGGGTGGCCTTTATTCTAGTAATGCCTGGGCCCTGTTCATCAATTATTGTCTGCATTCGTCTCAGGGGATCATCTATATTCACATAACAAAACTTACCACCGTAAACGACAATAACCTTATCGTATGTCTCTTTGGCTTTGGCTACCTGAACAACAAGTTGCCTTTCCAGATCCGCCACATCCTGGTGCAAGCCGGGAACCGTATAAAATATTTTAGGTGTATCGAGAAAACCTTCCTCTTTTAGATAATTTAACTCCAAACTCATCGTACCACAGGCGACAATTGCAATATCGGTAAACGAAACTGATTCCATTATATCCTCTCAATACACCACATTATACCTGAATTTTGTATAGAAGTATGAAAAGCAAGCCTCCCCATCATCTCAGGCCAATGCCTTTTCAATTTCTTTACGTAAATTCTCTATATCGGTTGCGTCGGGATGACCCACGGCGACCGGTGCGTCTTTAATCCACGGTGGAGGGGGATCTTTCTTTTCAACTTTAGCCAAAAATTCAGGATTCACCTCTCCCTGGCAACTAAATGTGCCAATAATGGTACTCGAACCGACCAGATCCCTGGCGCTTTCCATACCTTTTCGGGCATGGTCTGAAGCGGGGGCCGCACCGTGACTGGCAAAGAGAAAGAGGCGGGACGGCACCAAATTTTCCAAATATTTGGCGGCCTGGGGATCAACTTTCCCAGCCTGGAGCCAAAACCCTACGATAACGAGATCATAGCCGGAGGGATCAGGTTTTTCCCCAACGGTTTTGATAATATTCGTTCCCGGCAGAAAGTCTGCTACAGCCTGCGCCAGAACCTTGGTGTTACCCGATTTACTGGAATAAACTATTAATGTTTTCATCTGATATCACTCCTTGTTTTTAACCTGTTGTTAATGGACTATTAAAGGACTGACTATTTTTGTCCCGGACAATATTTTATCAAGGCTGGTCTCAATTTCCTCCTTAGCCACCGCCCCGGTAATACGATCAACCAACTCACCATCCTTAAAAAACATCAAGGTCGGTATGGATTTCACTCCATATTTCAGTGGCAGTTCCGGATTATTATCAATATTGCACTTACCGATTACAACCTTATCACAATAGATCTGCACCAACTCCTCAAGAATTGGACCCATCGATTTACACGGACCACACCACGGCGCCCAAAAATCCAATAAGACCGGGTTATTGTTTTTCAAAATCAATTCTTCAAAATTTTTATCATCTACCTCAATAATTTTATCAGACATAGCCCCTCCTGTAATAATTTTATCGTATTAAATTATTATGTTATCCATAAACAGCAATGGTTTCTTCCGCATTTACACATACAATGCACACCAACCTCTACCAAGCAAGACCAGTGCCAGATATTAAATATAATTACATCACGGGAACATCCAGTCGACGGCGGCGCATACGTCACATATTACACTTGTAAAAACATTAAGTTACAAAACCAATTACCCTCTGACAGGAAAACACCTTGCCATAAAACATCCATATTTCCCAGAAGAAGATCATGGCGTAACGTTACAAATATAATATCCGGCGCAAGGTAACGTTACCTAGTGTCTATCCATAAACGGCCATTTCCCTCTAACTCTTCGTTGCTTTCAAAATTTAATCCTCCGATAAAGCGAGGTACGAGACATCGAGATATCGCATATATGCCTGTGGTTAAATTTATCAAGCGCCTCAATTTAGTGCAAAATTGCTCATCCATGGACAGACACTACCTAGCCGGAAACTTGAGACTCTCTTTTTATGCAATTTTTGATTCTGCAAAAAAACAGGCGCGGTCATATACCTGATACCGGAGTACTATCAGCCGATAGTAATATTTTTTGAAATTATAAAGAATTGTGGTAAAAATTAATTTTTGAACAAACACTATAATTCTGTCAACACCGCGCTACGGGCCCGCGCCGAACGGAGCAGGGCCGGAACATTTTCATCAATATAATCAAACACCCTGGCCCGCTTATTTGCGGCCGGACGCATTATCCGCCCGATTACCTGACGGAGCCTGCCCTCAAAACTTATCGGTGTGGTAAGGAAAAGGGTGGAGAGACCGGGGCAATCAAACCCCTCCCCTATTAATTGCAGGGTGGCCACCAGTACCTGGACCTCGCCCTTCCTCACCGCCTCCACCACATCATTTCTCTTTTCCTGGGAGATTTTGCCGCAAAGCAATTTTACCCGAACCCCCCGCCCCTTTAGTTTCTCTACAAAAAAGCGGCAATGTTTAACCCTGTCCGAGACCACCAGTACCGTGCCGCCCTCCGGCCCATCCACCACCTTTATGATATCTTTGAGGATCTGCGTATTTCGACCTTCATGGGCAACGAGTGCCTTTATAAGTGCCTGATAATCACCTCGATAAGCATAGGTAAACGAGGTGGTGTTACGGATAACCTCAGGGGCGAGAATTGCCCCGGTGGCCTTTAACTCCCCCTGATCGACACTATGGATCCTGTCCCCCATAAAAAAATAGATAAGTTTGGTACTCTCATCGTCACTGCGAAAAGCCGTGGCCGACAACCCCAGAAGATACTGACAATCGAACTGCGAAACCACATCCGTAAAAAGACTTGCCGGCACCCGGTGACATTCATCCACAACTAAATGGCCAAAACATGGAACAAGCTCTTTTACACGTTTTCTGGCACTGTTGACAATAGCGATGGTCACCTCGCCTGTGGAAAAATGACCATCCCCGATAAGTGACGCTTTACAGCCCAGGAATTGATAAACACGTTCTTCCCACTGATACAAAAGCTCCTTACTGTGTACAACCACCAGGGTCGGTTGCCTCCGTTGCACGGCAATGGCCAGGGCCATTACCGTTTTTCCACTGCCGGTACCTGCGACGACAACGCCAAAAGACCTGTTTTCTGCAGCATCAACTGCGGCTTTCTGATAGGGGCGGAGCGTTCCCGCAAAGCGCAAGTCCACCTCCGGCAACAACCTCCTCTTATCTATTATTTGCGGATCCAGATCACACATTTTCCTGCAAGCCAATACGGCCTGGTTGGAAAAGCCCCTGGGAAAACGAAGCCCTCCCTCCACCTGCTCATAATATTTCAACTGAGGTTTCAACTTATTACCGATCCAACGTCCGTATCGTTTTGCCGCGATATATTTCGGGTTTCGGATTGTCAACAAGGTCTTTAATTCCTCTTCCAGGTTGGAAGCAATGGAGGTGAAAAGACAATCAGATTGTACTGTAAGTCGAGGGGTCATAACTTAATCCGTTTGAATTTATCCAGCAATTATATTGCAGTGGTAACGTGAATGTACTATTCTCCTGTTTTTACAATATTAGCCACACAAACCTGAGCAAAATCATCCCCACCGGTGCCAAACACTCTTTGCCATATAGGAATACAGACCTCCCTGGGACGACTGTTGCAAAAAGACAATACCCCGATGTGGATTATTTTCGGCTGTATTATTCCAGACTTACCATGGATAACAGCACGAATAGTTCTACCAACACACCTGGTTGATCCCTACAATCTTCGCCTCTACTGCACCATACAGGCCAGCTTGCTCTTCTGTCTTTTTTTTTCGGCAACCATCGCCTGTTTTGCAAGGCGAGCACAACGAATATTTCTTATCCTCAGCGGCAACTGCCTCTTTCATCTGCTCCTCGACTCCCTGCAAACAAAATGGGGAAACGGTGTCCATCTTTTCGCGCCCTTTTCCTGGAAGAAGACCTCTTTTGCCCTGATATGGCCTGACCATGCCGCCACCATCATCTGTACCTGTCTGGGTTTTTTCTACCTCCTCTTCATATGGAAAAAGATAGTCACAAACCCGCTGCAGCTACACCCGCCGACCAAGGGCCGTATCTCCATTGGTATTCTTTTCCTGGTATGTTACCTCGCCGGGCCCCTGTTTTTTCTCGATGGTCTGGAACAAACAGACTTCTACTCCATCCATACTCTTCGCCTGGCGGATACACGACCTGGAAAAATAATAGAATTTGACAGAAGTCACTATGACGCATTGCATAAAAGAGTGACAACCTTCTCAGGGGAGCAGATCAGGGTGAGCGGAACGTTACCTGAAAAATCGGGCACCGTCTCCATTAAAGGTCACTTCCTTACCCCCGACCACATTATCGTCAACCACTGTCGTTTCCACAATAATAATCGAGATATTGGCTCCTACCTGGGGCTTTTTATGGCTTGTATTTTATTACTACAATCGTTAATAGTACCAGGGTGGTTCAATTTTAGAAAAAAATCACTCCGTAACAAACCAGACACCAAACAGACTAAGTTCCAACACCGGAAATGACCGGTAACTCGGTATAAGTACCTTGTTACCGGTCATTTCCGGTGTTGGAACTTAGT
>CAZQOD010000060.1:0-19833 GCA_964594945.1 uncultured Desulfopila sp. | reverse complement strand
ATGCCGCCGGTATAGGATTCCTTCTTGATTTCAAATCCCACTTTTGCCTCCTTACTGGTGAGTAATTTTTCTCCTGGAAACTGCCAACCACTGTCAACAATCTCCCCTTTTCAACACTAGCCAAACAACAAGAGGTACAAAATGTATATAGATCCCGCTCAGCGGGAATTATTCACGGCCCGAAACTTCCTCCCCCGCAGGGGAAAACGGTCTAAAAAACAAAATAATCCTTTTACATACTATAATTCACCCTGTAACTCAACAATGATGGAAAATTTACGCGTTTCACGTTTCACTTTGCCCTTTCCTCCATACGCGCCTTCAAACGCGGAAACTTCTCTATTTCCGTGTGGGGCAAGAACATCGCCGCTATGTAATTATCCATATACGACGGTGTCTCCGAGAGTTCAAAATTCGTCATTTTCTGGGTAACAGCAACAACATCCTTACGTATCCTATTGGTAAGGGAACTCATCCGCGCCCCCATCAAGGAACCGTTACCGATAAAAGTTACCCGATCAGGGTCGATCTCCGGCAACAGGCCTATGGTCATGGCCTTTTCCAGGTCGATATAACTGCCGAACCCACCGGCCAGGATGATGCATTCAACCATATCCATGGATAAACCAACCTCCTCCAGCAGGGTTATACAACCGCTGTATATCGCCCCTTTGGCCCGAATCAAATTATCCAGATCGGGCTCCGTTAAAACGATATCCCTTTCTATCTGTGTCTCTTCTTTCCAGGCGAGTACATACTCCCAGACGCCGTTGCTCTCCCGCACCCGCGGAGTACCATGCTCCCTATTAAACTTACCGCGATTATTAATCAATCCCATTTCAAACATCACCGCAGCCATGGTAATAAGACCGGAGCCACAGATCCCCTTGGGTCGAACATCGCCAATGGTAAAAATCATCGGCTCGTATGTTACGGGGTCAAGGGAAAAATCCTCAATAGCTCCCTTGGCCGCGCGCATACCAAACTCGATACCGCCTCCTTCAAAGGCTGGTCCCGCGGAACAGGCCGTACAGGCAAGCCAATCCTGATTACCCACCACGAGCTCGGCATTGGTACCTATATCCAGGAAGAGTGTCAGTTCCTCCTTTCTGTACATGCCGGACCCCATGACACCGGCCACAATATCACCGCCGACAAAACTTGAAACCTGGGGATAATTGAGGGCAAGGGCATGGCCGTTGACGTGTATACCCACGTTTTCAGCCAAAAACGGGGGATAGAGCGTGGCCGTGGGCACGTAGGGCGCACGACGGATATTCCTGGGATCGATTTTAAGAAAGAGTTGCGTCATGGTGGTATTGCCGGAAAAAGTAATGGTGGCAATATTTTCCCTGTCGACCTTGGATCTTTTAATAATTTTCTCAAGGACACTGTTCATGGTTGCAACAACCACTTCATGTAATTTTTCCAAACCACCCGGCTTTTCGGCGTACATTATGCGGGTAATAACGTCTTCACCGTAACTTATCTGGCCATTGAAATCCCCGGCCTCACCCAAACACTCTCCACTGGTCAGGTCAATCAATTGCCCGTATATGGTCGTCGTGCCGATATCCACGGCCACGCCATAGTTCTCAGCGGTGGTATCCCCCGGCTGGATATTGATAATAAGGTTTTTTCCGCCGCTCCTGACGGGCCGAATAATGGTCACGGTCACCTTGAAATCCCCCTCCCTCATGACCCCGGGCAGTTTACGGATCACGGACAAGGTCAATTCAAGCCTGTGTTCATCGGCCTCAAGCTTCAGATACTCGACAAGCCTGGTTACATCGGGCATGTTATTTTGGGCATTGGGGGGCGGAAGAGTCAGAAATATCTTTTCCACCGGAGCGATGAAAAGCCCTTCTTCTTTCAGGCTTTCAAAATCCATATGTTGAATGGTTGCCGTCCTGCGGGGTGCAGCCTGCAAATTCATCACGCTCTTGTCCATGGAAGATTCCACGGGGATACGAACCGTCACATCTTCACTGATTTTGGACAGGCAGGCCAGTCGATAACCGTTGTCGGCATCTTCTTTTGAGAGTCTTTCCGACAATCCGCCAGTAACATCACCACTTTCAACAATAATCCGACATTTACCACAGACACCCTCTCCGCCGCAGGAGGCGTTGATATGAACACCACCCTGCAAAGCAGCCCTGATAAGACTCTCTCCGACGGGTACGGTTACAACTCTGTCGTGGGGTAAAAATGTTACGTTGCATTCACTCATTCGGGTTTCCTTACGTTTGAGAAAAATGTTTTGGAAATAAATTAATTAATCATTTCCTTTAACACTCCGCAAAACGATATCCCGTGAAGCAAGCCACACAGGACACCTAAAGACCACTTTCGTAACAATGTTTATGGTGGAGTTCCTGGCAAAACTCCCAGGCTGCAAGCCTTCAACCACTCGGCAAATATATCATATATTTTCACACTTACAATGAGTAATTAGGATATTTTTTCCCAACCCGTCAATAATTCGCCGACAAACAACTGTTCGTTTTTTTTATGCTTTTGCATAACTAATACTGATACATTGCATATCAGGTCTACATCTATTCAATATCAGTGAAAATAGTCATCACCGTCACCGAAAACTCGTCCCACTTTGGGTTTATGATAAGGTTAGGCTTTTCCGTCGCCCTCTTCGTTTTTTTCCTCTTTTCCCAAAAAATGTATAATGCACGATGGTCGGTATTTGCAATAGAACTCGGGGTCACTACACCTTAAGCACTCTTCGCACAAATAATACTTGTTTTTCTGGCAAAAGTACGAGCTCTCCACATCGGGATGATTTTTACATTTACCCATCGTTAACCGTCCTGTTTTGCAAAACACCCCATATTGCCAAACGTTGCCTTGCTGATTTTTCAATCACGGATATACGCGCAACAACAAATATCGGACAAAATGGTCATTTATTATTTAGCACCTCAAGCCAACCATTAACAAACCTTACCGCAACCGTCTTTGTTAATATAATTAGCTGTTATAACACATAATATTCTTACCAACATAAACCCTGCAATAAAAAAATATCCGCAAACACAGCCTGGATATGTGCATATGCAATCTTAAATATGGACTATATAAGGTTGCTGAACAGAAGTCAAAATATAATGTGCGTAAAAAATAACGGCCGAAATCAGACTCCATTTCCCCCTTGCACACTTTTTATGAATAGGGTATTGCCAGGACAAAGACAGGAAAATAACTTCCGATTCATTTAACACCTAAAAGTTAAGGTATTTTTATACGTCAGTACCTTTGATGCCGCATATCTTTGATGAACTCGTCGATTGCAAAATTTAGGTTCCGCTCCCCTGCCCCCATGAAAAAAACAGATTTCCCCCCCGGCAAAGACTCTTTTCTCACCGATACAATTGCCCGATTTACAACGATACTCACCGGGCTGGATATCACACCACACCCTGTAAAATGGTACCACCCCGCCGCAAACTGCTGGTCCGTACATATCCGTTCACCAAAATATCCTTTTCTTTTTACAAATGGGAAAGGGACCTCCAGGCCAGCCTGTATGGCAAGTGCGCTGGGCGAATTCTGGGAACGACTAGCGACTAATTTTTTCTTCAGCGACTATCTGCTGGAGGACGGAAATAAACTTGACTACCTTCATTTTCCCAACGAAAAATGGTTTATGCAGGAACACGATCTTTCCCGCCCCGCCAAATTTTCAATTAATCACGACGAAACAGAACAACTGCTGAGCGAACATCTTTTTGATTTATACAATCCGGATGACGAACTGACATACCGCCATCTCCGCGACGGCAACAGCGACGACAGGCGTGGTATCTGTGCACTGCCTTTTTCCAACCTGACAAGCGGCGAAAAGGTCTATTTCCCGGTGGGCCTGCTCCATAACCTCTATGTAAGCAACGGCATGGCTGCCGGTAACTCCACAGATGAATGTTCCTGCCAGGCCCTTGCGGAAATAATTGAGAGGTATACAAAAAATATTATAATTTCCAAAGGAATAAGCCTGCCCGACCTGCCTGACAAAACACTTGCCGCCCTGCCGGATTCCATGGTAATTATAAAAAAACTTCAGAATATCGGCCTGAAAGTGCGGATAAAAGACGCTTCCCTGGGCGGCCGATATCCGGTTATCTGCGCCCTGTTGACCAATATGGAAAACGGTGGGGTTTATGCAGCGTTTGGGGCCAGTCTGCGATTTGAGGTCGCCGTTGAAAGAACCCTGACGGAACTGCTCCAAGGCCGTGAACTTAACAAATTCAACAAATTTTCAGTCCCGATTCACAGCCTCCGGGAAGCGGCGGAACCATACAACCTTGAAAACCATTTTATCAACTCCGACGGTCTGCTCCCATGGCACATGTTTGCAGACAAGGCGGATTTCGACTTTTCTCCATGGCAGTTCACCGGTTCTACAACGGAGGAATTCAGGGCCCTGAAAAAAATCATCGCCGAAAACGGCTTTGATATTTACAGGGCAATGTATAACTACAAAGATATGTACAGTTGTCGCATACTCGTACCGGGCATGTCTGAAATCTATCCAATAAGCGACCTGGTTTGGAATAACAGAATTGTCGGCACCGATCTTCGTACAAAGTTCACCTGCCTCGCCGGAATGAGTAACAACAACCTGCGCCGCCTCCTCACAGAAATCGAACAGGCAGGTTTAGGTGATTTTCAGAAAATTTCAGAAATAACGGGCGTGGTATTCGATGATAACGGCGGCTGGCATTCCCTGACAATAGGCGAAATCAAGGCCCGTATTCACCTTGCCTTACGAAACGTGGAAGAAGCCTTTGAATGGTGCCGCTGGTGCGTCGAGTTTGCAAACCTGCCCTGGGAGAAGCGGCGTTTTTTCCAAGCCCTGTATAATCTCCTCGGCCTACGGATAACTGGACTAAAACCGGAAAATTTTAAAAACAGCCTCCTGGCCCTCCACACCAGGGAGGAGATGGAACGGGCAGAGGCCGTTATCGCCGGAGAAAAACCCTTTTCTGATATAACGGGCGGAGGCGACTGGGGGAAAATTTCAACAAGACATAACGAAATTTTAACCCTTTATAGAAAATTTAACGGATACAAAAAAGAATTTAACTTACTTTAAGAGGTCTTAGCGAGAATTATCCGGGCCTCGCGGGCTATCGCCAGTTCCTCATTGGTGGGGATCGTCCAAACCTCCACCCTGCTCTCACTGCTGCTCAATTTTCTGGCCCCCCCATCCCTTTGCCCGTTGATGTCAGGATCAAGAATTATGCCCAGCTCTTCAAGACCCGCCACACTTTTTTGCCGGACAACCGCATCATTTTCACCAATACCGGCCGTAAAGACAATGGAATCCACCCGCCCCAATACCGCCATAAAGGCCCCAATATATTTTTTATTGCGGTAGGTCTGCACCTCCAGGGCCAGCTTTGCCCGCGGGTCTCCAGCGGCTATCGCCCCATGGATATCGCGCATATCATTGTAACCACACATGCCCTTTAACCCCGACTGTTTATTGAGTAAATCGTCAACCATCTCAATATCCATCGAACAATTTTTATTCAAAAACAAATGCAAGGCCGGATCAACATCGCCGCTGCGTGTCCCCATAACCAAACCTTCGAGGGGGGTTAAACCCAATGTGGTATCGATACTTCGCCCCTTTGCAACTGCAGCCATGGAACAACCATTACCAAGGTGGATGGTGATCATATTTAACGACTGTAACGATCTACCCATAAGGCGGGCACATTCACCGGCAACGTATTTATGGGAAGTTCCATGGAAACCGTAACGTCTTATGCGGTACTGGTCATATAAGTTGAACGGCAACGCATAATGAAAGGCGCGGGGCGGGAGAGACTGGTGAAAAGCCGTATCAAATACGGCAACCTGCAATCCGGCGGGGAAAAGCTCCTGAGACACGCGAATACCATCTATATTCGCCGGGTTATGAAGGGGGGCCAGGGTGATATTTTTCTCTATAACCGCCATGACCTCTGCAGTAATAAGCACCGATTCACGAAAATCCTCGCCACCGTGGACCACCCTGTGGCCGACCGCTGCAATTTCGGTAAAATTTCCGACCACTCCCCGTCCCGCACCCGCAAGGATATCGGCGAGCAAATACATCCCCGCCTTATGGTCGGCAATCTGTTTATTCACCCGTCCCGACGCCTCATTTTCCGTACCCGGCGCAATAATATAACTTAACAATCCCTCCGGATCTCCTATCCTCTCAACAAGGCCCACGGCCAGAACAGATTCGTCTTCCATATTAAACAATTGAAACTTGATCGACGAACTACCGGAATTAATAACCAATATCTTCATATTTTCTTCCCATCTTTTTGCAGTCGCTTACATCAACCGCTTTAACCATCGTTCGTTCCATTTATCCGAAAAGTGGTTTCAATCTTGAGTTGCTTTCATTGTTCGTTGTGGCTGTGGTCTGAAAATTTGGTCCAGCCATGCTGATTGCTCAACATATATGATTCGAGAAATTATTGGCAATATTTTCAGGAGGTGGTAAATAAAAACGCTTCACCTCACCATTTCAGCCACGTTTTTTCTTTTAAGAAGAGTCATGCAAACAAATAATTATCGCGAAATTCCCTATAATTTTACATCAGCCGACGACAAGCTCATCATCAATCTACTATTCGGCGTCGAGGTCTGGGCCGACCTGGAGGAATTGAGAAGCCAACGAATTACCGGCCGTTCCGCCCGACTCGTCATGCGTTTCATGGGGGATCTTTTTATTTTACATCGCAACCCCTTCCTTTACCAAGAACTCTTAGATTCCAGAATAAGAAGGCAACATTTCTTCAAAACAGCAGGGGAAGATTTAACAATAATTGAAGAGGCCGCAAAGGTCATCCGTGTGGGCCGCAAACGCAGCGCCAAGGTAATGCGCCTTGTCAATATCTGTCGCACCCGCCTGGACTCCATAAAAAAAGAGATCTCCAATACATCCGCAAAACGGTTATCGGTTAAAAAAATGGCGGATCCGATTATCGGCCGGGAAAACATCCGTTTTGACCCGTTCTCCATCATAAGCCACGCCACAGACGCCACGGACTGGAGACTATTCCTGCCCGTTGCCATACTCCGACCATCAAGGGAAGAACAGGTACCACCGCTTATGGAGGCGGTCGCCAGGCTGGGGCTGAAAATTATCCCCCGGGGCGGCGGCACCGGACTCACCGGCGGCAGTGTACCACTCAGCCCCGACTGTGTCATTATCAATACCGAAAAGCTAACAAAAATAGACAAGATCAGGCCGACTGTTTTTTCACATCTGCAAGAAAAAACCACCGTCCCGGTTCTCAAGGTGGAGGCGGGGGTGGTCACCTCCGACGCCATGGCCTTTGCCGCTAAAAACAACCTGGTTTTTGCCACCGATCCCACCAGCGCCTGGGCCTCGACCATCGGTGGCAATATTGCTGAAAATGCCGGTGGTAAAACCGCTGTCCTGTGGGGAACGGCCATTGACAATCTTTTCGCCTACACAATTGCCATGCCTTCCACGGGGTTACTCAGGGTGGAACGCGTTGAGCACCCCATGCGCAAAATTCTCCCGGGCGACACCCTCCGCTTTCGCGTGTTAACCAGCGATAATACCGTCCTAAAAGAGATAGAACTCACCTCCACCGATATCCGCAAAAAAGGGCTCTGGAAAGATATTACCAACAAGGCACTCAACGGCCTGCCCGGCCTGCAAAAAGAGGGGACCGATGGTGTTATTACATCGGGTGAATTTGTCCTTTACGATGCCTATGAAAAGAAAATAACTTTCTGCCTGGAATTCTTCGGCCAAGACATGGACGAGGCCAGTCGGGTCATCGTCAAGATATCCGAAGAATTCACCAACCAGGGAGAAGAGGCCCTTATGGCCCTGGAACATTTTGATGAAGAATACATCCGGGCCATCAAATATAAATTTAAAGCGGCCCGAAGCGACAGGCCGAAGGCGGTTTTGCTCATCGACATGGTGGGTCACACTTCAGCGCAGGTACTGCGCGGCAAGAAACGCTTGGAAAAACTTCTGCTACCGTATAAGAACACCGTCCTCTTCACAGCCCAGGACGACGATGAAGCCGCGCGCTTCTGGCGGGATCGTAAACGGTTGGGGGCCATTTCAGCCCGCACCAACGCCTTTAAACTAAATGAAGACATCGTTCTGCCACTCTCCGCACTGGCGGAATTTGCCAGGTTTGTCGACGAGTACAATGTAAAGGAGGACAACCACAACAAAAAAATATTCATCGAGACCATCCTCGACTATTTACAAACGGCAGAACCCCTGGAAGATCCCGACTGGCTCGAAGCCAAGATACCAAAAGCCGGGGAACTGTGTCGGGAAAACCTGGCCGAAATCGCCCGGCCCCATCCCCCGTCAGGGGGGGAAAAGATTGATATCGAACAACTCACAACCGATCTGCTCCAACTCTTCAGCGGTTATAAAAAAGTCAGCGAAGATATTAGAAACATCCGCACGGATATCCGGGAGAAGCGTATTATCATCGCCACCCATATGCATGCAGGAGATGGCAATATACACGTCAATATTCCGGTTTTTTCAAACGACCGCAACATGATGAAACGGGCTGAAAAAACGGCCGAAGATGTTATGGCCAAGGCCGTGGATCTTGGCGGAGTGGTCAGTGGTGAGCACGGTATCGGCATAACCAAGATGAAATTTTTGGATAAAGACCGACTCCGGCAACTAAACGAGTACAGGCAGGACGTTGATCCAAACAATATAATGAACCCCTCCATGTTGCGGGATCCTTCCATAATCGACAAAGTCTTTACTCCATCATTCAATCTTCTGGAACTTGAGGCGAAAATTCTCCAATACGGATCACTGGCCCAGCTCTCATCGATGATTTCAAAATGTATTCGCTGCGGCAAATGCATGCCGGTCTGTTGTGTCTACTATCCGGAAAGTAATATCTTCTTTCACCCAAGAAACAAAAACATGGTTATCGCCGCTCTGATCGAAGCCCTGTTGTACGACGTGCAACGTTCCCATTTACCACGCTTCAACCAACTTAAAAACTTAGAAGAGATTGCCGATCACTGCACCATGTGCGGCAAGTGTTTAGCCCCCTGTCCCGTGGATATAGACACGGCGGAAGTATCCATCCTTGAAAGAGAAATTCTCAGTGACTTAAAATACAAACATACACCACTTGCCACCGGGCTATCCCTGACGTACTTAAAAAACAGAAATAGAATAAGCAACCATCTTTTCAGAAAAATTGTCATGGAATGGGGGGGAAGCCTGCAACGAACAGCCACCAGACTGTCGACGCACACCCCCATCATCGCCAAACGGGGCGGCAAAATAGCGGATATGTTTAAATCGCAAATGGCTCCGGTCTCCAGTTTCAGCCTCGCCGAAATAATGCCGAAATGCAGCGAACACGAAGCATTGATGATAAACCCCAAAAACTCTATAAAACAGACGGTCTTCTACTTCCCGGGCTGTGGCTCGGAACGGCTTTATGCCGAAATCGCCATGGCCACCATATATCTCCTCCTGAAAAATAATATCCGGGTTATCCTACCCCCACCCTTTCTCTGCTGCGGATTCCCAGCCAAGGTAAACGCCAAAAAGAAGATGTCAGGGGAAATATTTCTCAGAGACACCATAATTCTCACCCAGATCAGAGAAATGCTCGGCCACCTCGTGTTCGACGCCTTTATCATAAGTTGCGGAACCTGCCGAGAATCGCTGCAGAACATGGGTTGCAACACGATATTTTCCTGCGAGATAAAGGATGTCTCACAATTTATCCTCGATGACAGCTCCCTGAAATGGGGGAAAAAACACGATGAGGAGATCCTATATCATACGCCCTGTCACGACTCTTTTGACGCCACCGGCCCCCATCTGCTCAGCCAGGTGTACACGCGGATAAAAAGCGTACCCCACTGCTGCTCGGAAGCTGGAACCATGGCCATTTCCAGACCTGATATCTCCCTGGCCATGCTCAAGCGCAAAAAACACTCCATTATCGAAAACAAGACAACCAAAGATAACTCCATCATCGCCACCAACTGTCCATCCTGCCTGTCCGGACTTGGCAGGAACAGAGAGACAGGCATCACCCCGCAACATCTGGCCGTACTCCTTGCCGAAAACCTGGGCGGGAAAGATTGGCTATATGAATGTAAAAATCTGCTGGTCAGAACGGAAAAGGTAACCTTTTAAACCATACCCGGCCAATGTCCGCAGACAACGATTTGCTCCATGGGAAATTCCGCCCGTTGTGGTCTTTACAACCTCCGCAACTGCTTGCGTAACAGGTCTATATGTACGCGGAGATTATACAGCTCTTCAGCAAACGACAACGGCACCTCAACCAACCTCACCTCGTGTTCCATATCGTCGAGAATGGTCGTCGCTTCGCTGATCACTTCAGGACTTGCATTTTCCCGGGCATAAATATCGAGTTCGTGGAGTTCCTCATACCAGCGATAAATCCGTGAACGCATCCGCCAGCGATAGGTGGGTGGCAACACCTTCATTAAAGGTAAAATAAGGGCAATAAGGGGTAACAGCATCACCTTCAAACGATCAATCAACGATGCGGCCCAGAAAGGTAGATAACGTTGCAGAAAAGGTGTGCCGTTTTTATAAAACCGCCTCGCCTCCTTGCTCAGGGGAAAATCGAGGTTTTCCGGAGACGGAAAATGTTTGCCCTTGCCGAGGATACTGTTTTTCCGATGCACCTTTGTCACAACCTGCATAAGCAGATCGATAAGGGCCGGATGCAGGGTGTCGTTCATCACCAGCGTCGCGGCGGGGGACAGCAGATGAACAGGCTGTGCGGGAATATTATTTTTCATATCCAGCACCCCCTCCGGCAGGACAACATGGGCAAGATAATGATGCAGCCTGCTGTACGATTCAGCACGCTGCAGACTGACCAGGGAGATACGGGGGTCGCGCAACAGTTTTTTGGTAAATGAAGATCTTTCGGTACCGACAACAAAAAGGGCATCAATATCACCCCGCAAAAGTTCCGTAACGCCCTCCCCACCATTTAGGGGCACTGTCTCAACTCCATCGCCGGCCAAGAGACCATTATCCCTGAGAAGCTGCATTGATACCTGCCGGGTGCCGCTACCCTCCGCCCCGACCGCAATCTTCATACCGGCCAGATCCGACAGGGTTGAAATTTTATTACCTTTTCTCACACAGATCCACAGTGGCTCCAGATATACGCTCGCCAATCCCCGCAGTTTCGGATAGTCCTCCTTTGTCCCCACACCACCCTGGACAAAGGCAACCTCCACGCTATGATCCGCCAGTAGTTGCAAATTTTCCACCGAACCGCTGGTCTTCAACACCTGGAGATCGATATTTTCCTTGAAAAAATAAGAGCGATATTGTTGGGCAAAATTATAATAGGCACCATCCTCACCCGCCGTTGCAATGGTAATTTTATGCGGAGGCGCGGGTTCTACAAACTGATAGGCCAGAATTAGGATCACCAGGGCCACAAAAAATCCGGATCCGTAAATTTTGACCATCTCCCTTGCGGTTCTATGTCTTTTTACAGGAATCGTACGTTTCTTTTTCATAATATCAACCCCGAATTCAATGTCCCGAAAAACTGCTCCACATTTTTATCAGCAAATCCTGCCCACAAATAACAACACCTTGAAAACACCATGGGAAATAGATTGAAGATCAATGATTTTTTATGGTATCATCCCCGTGGCATTCCATATCGAGCCCTTGACTCGACTATGTAAGCAAATACCTTCAAAACCGGAGTAAATCAATGAGATTTTTGTTGTTGGCCTTTTTTTTCATAATGGTCATGGCCCCAGCCGGCGCTTTCGCCACCGGGCAGGACGGATTAAAAACCGTCGATGTGGAGGGATATGGCGCATCGCGGCAGGAGGCCATCCACCATGCGTTGCGGTCAGCAATAGAAGAGGGTATCGGCACAGTCCTCAGCTCACAAACCGAGGTGGGAAATTACCTCGAACAGAAAGAAATAATCATCAGCCGCAGTTCTGATTCGGTAAGAAACTACAGTATATTATCCGTTCAACAACAGGGGAAGAAATGGATTGTCCATATAAAAGTCTCTCTCTCCCTGCCCTCCATCAGAGCTCGCCTGGTCACCATGCAAATTCTGCTTACGTCAATGGATAAACCAAAGACAATGGTACTCATCCAAGAAAAAGACGGGAAAAACGCGGAAAAAACCATAAACAATTATCTACGCGACAAGGGTTTTAAGCTCATCCCGCCCGCCAAATCGACCTGCGATGCGGCAAAAGATGATGCAATGGCCGCGGCAAAACTGGGGATGGCACACAGAGCCGACTATATAATCATCGGCTCTGTTGAAAAAAACCTACCCAAAAACGATCAACCCGATCAAGCGGGGGAAAAATTAGGGCAAGCCAGCCTGGTTGTAAAGATCATCAACTGTTTCAATGGCCATATAGTAGCCACCAAATCGGCCACCGGGACTGCGGTTCACACCTCCGCCGAAACAGCCAAGGACCTTGCAGCTGCCGAAGCAGCACATAATCTCATGGACAACGCCCTTTTTGAGACCATTGTATCTTCTTTTCAAGATGCGGCAAATAACAACAACAGTTATGATATTACCATCAGGGATATTACGGATTATCGTCTGCAACAAGACACTTCCAGGGCCTTGAAAAAAATCGAAGGTGTGGTCTCAGTCACCAAAAAACATTTTGCCAAGGGAACCCTTGAACTGGCCATTGTGTTTAATGGGAGCATCGATACCTTCTGCGCCAGAACGGACAGTACCGCCATTGAGGAAAACAGATTATCAGTTACCAATGTGGTGGGAAATCGCGTAACAATGACAATGCAAAAAATAAGACAGTAAAACATTACATTTCCCAGGAATTACCATGAAACGTACAACCGCCTTTTTTCTTTTTGTTCTAACCATCATCCTCCCGTTCACCGTTTTTGCCGATTTTAACAAAACTAAGATCGCAATCCTCGACTTTCAACTGCAGGGAGACCATTTCCCCAACGAAGATATGGGAGCAATTGTTGCCGAATGGTTCACCACCGCAATGGTCCAGGAAGGTCGTTTCGATGTGGTTGAAAGGCAGATGTTACGGAAAGTACTCCACAAACAAAAGCTTGCCGTAACCGGGGTGGTAGACGCTTCCAGCGCAACACAAATTGGTAAGTTGCTCGGCGTTAAGGTAATCATAAGCGGCTCCGTTATGAAGCTAGGCGACACCACCGAAATTAATGCCCGCATAATAGACGTGAAAAACGGTTCAATTATAGCGGCAGAGAACATAAAAGGCGAAGATAGCACGCAACTGCAAGACCTGGTCGGGCAAATGGCTCGGAAAATCATAAAAAATTTTCCCCTGGAGGGATATATCGTCAACCGCAACGACGAATCGGTAACCCTGGATCTCGGTCTCCGTACCGGGGTGAGACGCGGTATGAGATTCATCGTGTACAAGGAAGGACAGGTAATAAAACACCCGAAGACCGGCGAGATACTGGAAGTGGAGCGTAAACAAACAGGGGTAATCGTCATTACCAGAGTCATGCAGAACATATGCAAGGCCACCATCGTCGAAGAAAAAGACCCCGGTTCCATCGACTATGGCCAACTCGTAAAAAGTCTCGTGGATACCGGAGAAAAAGTCGCGAGTCTAACCATCAATACCAGGCCCCAAAACGCCACCGTACGCATCCTCAATATCGGTCCCCGCTACCACAGGGGAATGGTGTTAAAACCCGGATCATACCATGTTGAAGTCTCCGCCCCCGGTTACAAAACAAAAAAGAGATGGATCAACGTAAAGAGAAACAAGGACGAAACCATCTTATTCGACCTGGTCCGCAACGATACCAGAAAACAAAGAAAACACAACAGAATCGCAACACAACCGGCAACCCCGACATACTCCCCTGCAAAAGCTGACAGACGTTCCCTTACGGCAAGACAGGCGACTTTTATTAATATGCTGAACTCACCTAGTATCCGAGAAAACAGGGATGCAGCAAAACGAATAGTCAGAGCCAGGTTGTCCGATACCGTCGTTCTGGACACCGTCGAAAGGCTTCTTTTGCGCAAATTCCGGACCAGCAACACCAGGAACCAGGTGGATACCATGGCCTGGTATTGCAAAGCACTCGGCGCATCGGGGGTAAAAAAATACAGGGCCACCCTTAAAATGGTTGCCACCCAGGCACCACAGAAAAAATTACAGGGCTACGCCCTGAAAAGCCTTCGCGCTTATTGAGACGAACATACGAAAAACATCAAATAAACCATGGAAGGGGCAATTCAGCCCCGCTGTTTGCTGAGTCCCAGTTTTTTCAGGTCCGCAAGATACTGCTCGGATCTATCGAGATAAAAAGAGAGGGGCCTGGAAAAATTTTTACCGACAAGGCCGTCAACAAAGAATTGACTGATCTCCTTGTAACGCTTTAAAACCAGCTGTGAACGATAAAAGATCAACCACTCTTCTTCCGTCATCTGCTCAAAAATTATCATAAGCGCCTTTCGGGCCCGCGGCTGGTACAACCAAAAATACATAAGGTCCAGGGCATTGACGATAATATATTTTTCCTGTTCTATTGCCTCGTAATTCAGTGTTTCCATGGTCATCTTGGGTGACTGCAACATTTCAAGAACATCTTCTTCGGGGAAATGCACCTCCAGACGGGCAAAAACAGCAAACAATTGCGCTATTTTAGTACGATAAGCGGAGAGCCTTGCCTGGATATTTGTCTGTCTGTCCGCCAGCCCCTCTATCACCGCAGCCACACAGTCGGATGCGAATTTTGACAGGATTGCCGCCCATTTCTGCAGGATCCCGGCACTATCCGGAATTCCAAAAACATGGAGAATCGCGCCGACAAGTACATTCAATAAAACGGCAAGGGGGATGGCAAGAATCGACCGGAAAAAATTCCCGGCCGCCGCCGCCTTGGGTAATCCCCTGAAAATATTATGTCCTGAAATATACATACCGTTGGCAATTCCCATCACCGAATAGAGCATGACCGGATCGGTGGCAACGGTTATCCCGAAACCCTCTTCCAGCAGCACCTTTTTCACAAGATAATCGAGGAGCGGTACGGAAAAGCCAGTATAAAACAAAGAGTCCGCGATACGACTCCAACTCACCAATGAATTCCACGGCAGGAGGGGAGAACGCCGCATCCCTCCACCCCCGAGAACAGATTGAATAATATTTCTGGTTCCGGTTATACCGAACCAGATAAAGGCCCCAAAATAGGCAAGCAGCCACCAGTCTTTTGTTAAACTGAATGTCAAAAAAGCGGGGATAAATCCCAAAACAACCTTGAGGCTGTTTTTAAGGTTGGTGTTCAGATAACTCAGCAAATTTCGGGGAGTACACTCGGCCTTGTCATCTTTACACTCTTTATCCACCCCGCCGCTCCTGGCCATGCCCCCCAGGGTAACGATATTCCCCTTCGTTCCCGGATGGACCACAAAACCGTCAAGACTCCAATCGTGCCAGCGACTGTCCGTTGTTCTCTTTAAAAACGACATCTTCCCGAACGGTCTCTGTGCACCAACGTGTTTCGCATCTCCATAACAACGGCTGTGCGTATTTCTGGTCAGCAGGGCGCTGACCGGGATAAATGATCTCTCATTTTTAGTAACGGCCTCCCGCACATCTTTCTTGGCCCTCGGGGGCAGGGTATCAAAAACAACCAACCCCATTCCATGTTGATGCTCGGCCTGTCCCGTGGAATCGGAACCAATCCGGGAACCAAGGGTCCTCTTCCTGTAATAATTATGAAACGATTCAAGATTATAAAGAATATCAGCTAACTGTTGTCGCCTCTTTTCATGCTGCTGCAAACTCTTTTTAACCCTGCTTTTTTCGGGCGAATCGGCGGCCATCGTCTTAAACCGCTCTTTTAAAACGGGCAACTGCCCGTCAAAATCACTGATAATGGCGCGAATACATCTTTTCAGGCTGATGACGTTATCGTCGTTCAGGGCCGTCTGCAAATCATTGATAATGGCGTAATGCACACAGGGGCTCATGAGGTCCACCGCCTCACCGGCAACAATCGAATCACTGTAATCGATAACGCCGGAGTGTATACCGTGGGCCGCATCCTTAAGATTATACGCCTCGATATGGGTGATCATCCCACCACAGCTATAGAGTATTTCAAGGGTATCCTGAACGGATAAATTACTGAGATTAAGAGAAAATCTCGAGCTTGAATGCAGGGACAACAACCGGCGTAACATCTTCTTTGGTTTTAAAGTCAAAAGCGGCGGTATATTGACGTCATCCCTCGGTACATTGGGATCGTGGAGTTCCGGGTTACGGGATGGTGTCAAAAACTGCTCAATAATCGCTTCAACGTCCATACGCCACAAATGTTCAAGCGGTGCTTGCAACTGTTTTTCTTCTTTCCCGTTAACGCGTCCATGGCCTGATTCTTTTTCCAAACAGGCGAACAACGCGTTATGAATAAAACGGGCAAGATGCAAAACGGATGGCTGCCCCGCCCCGACAAACAGCAGAAAGTCAGAACGTTGCAGCCTGGGCAGGGAAATACCATATTCACGGCTGATAAATTTCCGGTGGTTGTCGTTAAACGCATCCAACACCTCAAAAACATATCTCTGTTGATAGCGAGAGACCTCACGGCCCTCCTCCATCAATTTTTTCACCGCATCTTCCTGTAAAAATTTTAGAGAAGAGCGATTATCGTTAAAACCGTGAGGCTCCCAGGTTATGCGGATATATTTATCCCGAAAACGGCACGACATTTCAATACCCACCTGGATCCTGACATCCAGTATGGCGCTGGCTTCAATCAGCTCCTCGACAACATCGACATTGACATAGTTGTAATAGACCACTTCCAGGAATCTAATTCCTTTTATCCAGGCGTCCATAACCAGGTGGGTGGGCGACTTACGTCCTTTGGTATTGGCATCGTGTACATGGTCATCAAACGCGTATTGATTCCATTCCTCCGGCATTTCCAACAGATGATATTTGCCAAGTTCAGCCCGGACAAGACGCGGATTACCGGTGGAAACCATACGAAAATCATGGGCGAGCTTAAGTTGCCGTAATTCATCATCACCACTGCGCACCAGCTCCTTCATTATCTGGATTAATACCCTGGCGGTATTATGTTTATACATGGAGGTGGAGGAGAGAAAGACCTCATCCCTAAGGGAACGCAAACTTTTGATACGATCACCCGCCTGGCCGCTGTCAAATGAACCGAGCAGACTGGCAATTGCGTAAGCTATACGCAATCCCTTTGGTGCAGCCATTTCTTGAATACCGTGGGGGTGGAGGTGTTCACCGAGTAAAACTCGTAATTCCACCGCTTTATCACCCTTGTCGAGCACATCTCGAACGACCTGGAGAAGGAGATAATCGTTTTTATCAAAAAAAATTCCGTTTGATCTGTTTCGCATGGCCGGGAATATGTAACAAAAATTCAATATGGCTCTTTTGCCTGAATACATCGCACCCACTCCTGTCCTTTAAACCAAATAATTGCCATTTACGCAAACCGAGAAAAGAATAGAGGACAATTGATCGTTGTGGGAATTTAAACCGTAAAGATCACTATTTTTCAAAATATGAGGAAGATAACGGACAACTCGGACTGCTTATCCCAAATTATTAAGGCACTGGACAGCCGCATCATAACCGGCCTTTACGGCAATCTCACCCTTGGTGAAATCCATATAGCCTATGCGGGAAAGGTTTGGACAGATCAGAAGGTCGGGCGGATCAGCTCGCAATTGCAACTCCGTAAGCCGGGCCTGGATAATATTCGCAGAAGCCCCGGCTATGCTTAAAACATTGGGATGTGGTACGGAAAGGACGGACCCCTCCGATGCAGCAACGTCTCCAGCGGCAGACACAGGTACATCATCACCGGGGACAGCATTAAGATCAACCGCAATCACAAAATCAGCCCCCAACCGCCGAACGATATTCACTGGTACGGGATTGACAAGCCCTCCGTCACTCAACAACAGATCACCCTTTTGCACAGGTGTAAAAACGCCGGGAACCGCTATACTGGCGCGGACTGCTTCCACCAGGCTCCCCTGGGAAAAAATTACTTCTCTTCCCGTTCGCAGATCCGCCGCCACGGTGGCAAAAGGTGTAGTAATATCCGCGAAGGTCTGTACACCAAGGTTTTTTTCTAAAAATGACGTAATCCTGCGCCCACTCATTATGCCTGCCTTGGAAAAACCGAAATCCAAATATTTCCAGCTCTGTCTGCGGGTAAAGGGTAAAACGTTCTCCAGCAGTCTATCGATGGTGCCACTTGCCAGGAAAGAGCCGACAAACGCACCTATACTGGTACCGGCAATATGGCTGATTGAAATATTTTTTTCAGTAAGGGCCTGAATAACGCCAATATGCGCCCAACCCCGGGCCGCTCCTCCACCCAAGGCCACACCCGCTGAATGGATCCGTTTTTTATTCATTTTCCTCTAAAAAGAAATATCCGCATTGTTTGCCGCACTGGCCGATCTCCCGAATATCCCGTTCATCAATGGGAAAGACTTTACAGACCTGGGGGCGACAGGTTCCGTAGGCAAAACACCTGCCACCATTACTCAACATGGGGCAGGTGAACAGTAAATTACAACATGTACCACACTGCCGACACGCGCCCTTGCGAATAACAAGCTGGCGCTGCACGTATCTGCGACGACAATGGACAAGAAAAAAACGACGTGTCTTACCAACACTATGTAGAAAAAAACGGGACTTCGTCGGTATATGCAGTAAAAAATCGACGACACCACACCCACGCTGCACTGTCCTATTAAGTAATTGCATACCTGTTTTCCTTTCGTATACCTTTTCCACATGGTTCAACTTTCCCAAATAAACCACGGGGAACGTTTCTGGAGAAAAGACCGGCTACACCTAAGCGGACAACTCCCGCACGCTTACCGGTAAAAAATATTTAATCCTGAATATTGCACGCAATTCCACTGAGTCTGCTTAGCTATAGTAGCTTGAAGTATTTCATATGTCGGCTCTATCGACGCCTCACATCACCTGTGAACTTGCTGATTGCAAAACAATGTCATTGAGTCAAACCTTGAATCCTACTCAGACCTTGTTCGGGGGATAATGTAAGGCCGTGCATGGAGGCATATTCTCAGGCATCCCCGGCCAAAATCAGAATAGAATTTCGCATATCACTTTATTCCCAAGTCTATCCCACACGACAAAGCGGTTCGCTTCCAGGTCATCATATTATCCTTTTAGTTTTCTCTTTCAAGGAAAAACTTCTTTTATTCCCCGATAATTACAATCTAAAAATCTTTTGAAAAGGGCAAAATATGCGCACATCCCATTTTTCCTGTCGAATTTTTGCACACACCATAGAAAAATACCAATTCAAGCACACAAAAAAATGGTGGGATATAAAGGAACGTAACCTATCTTTTGCGCAAGTAACCATCGATAGATGACAGTGGAAAGGTGGAAAGGTTCGAGAATGAAGTCAAATGATTTCAAAAAATGCGGCCGAGAGGTCGATTTCATTGTTCAACAACAAGGTAACGCCCAGATGTTAATCCAGGTATGTGAATCCATGTCCAATCCAAAAACTTATTGGCGCGAAGTTAAAGCCATCGAAGATGGCCATGCACGAGCAAAACCTTACAACCGGTACCATTGTCACCGTAAAATGCGACAAAATTGAAGTTGTGCCCACATGGCGTTTCCTACTGGATCTGCCGGGACTGTCCAAAGATCATAGAAACCGCCCGCAAACTTGCCTTTAATATCCGCGAATTCACC
>CAZQOD010000059.1:0-20210 GCA_964594945.1 uncultured Desulfopila sp. | reverse complement strand
TAGACCATAAAAACCCGGATGCTCATAACAGCAACAAGGCACTTATACCGGCTTACCGGTCATTTTCGGTGTTAGTTTGATTACGGCTGGTTTTATTAACTCCGTCGTCGGCATAAAGACCAAAATAGATAGTTGTATATTTTGACGGGAATGGAATTACATGTCCGAGGAAGATAAGAAGATAAAATTTTTCATACTGGTGGTGTTATTGGCTCTGGCCTGGCGGGTGTTATTTTTCTCCATCGGTGTCCTGGAGCTTAACCTGTCGGGGGATGAGGCGATTCGCTCCCTCCAGGCCATGGGTATTGCGGATAGTAAAGATTCGTACCAGGTACAGCTGCAACAGGCGCCCCCCGGACTATTTAACCACTACCCCCTTCTCTTCATGGCCCAGCCGTATCTCTTCCCGGTTGAAGCATATTTAAGCGCACCCTTTATACACCTGTTGCCTCCGGGCGCTTTTGCTTCCCGCCTTATTCCCGCCGTCATGGGGCTTATAACATTCTGGTTTTGCCTGTTGCTGGTGCATGGTCTCTTTACTTCCAAGAATGATGTTGATAATGCGTATTGTCACGGGGCCGCCCATTATGGAGCTCTGTTTCTCACCGTTTTCCCCTCAACATTTATTTTACTTCTTCAGGTGGGTTACCCGCTGCCAAGTTACCAGGCTTTAATGATGTTCGGGGTGCTGGCCCTGTGGTTGAGCGAAAGAAACAGAAGGGTATCATGGCGTAACCCATTTATGGCCCTTGGTGGTGGTTTTTTTGTTGGTCTGGCCGCAAGCAATAGTCTGCTCGCCCTGCCCCTGGCAGCAGGTATCGGTGTTATGGTGGGCATGGGTAACAGTCGACGAAAGGCGTTGACGGGGAGTGCGGCAGGTCTTGTCGGAATAGCCCTGGGTTTATCCCCTTATTTTCTGGCAAAGACGATCTACCCCGGCGCCTATGGAGCGGTATCATCTCTTGTCGGCCCGGATGTGGCTTTGTCACGTTTATTGGAACCCGCCGTAACCTTTACCCTGCCGGTGGCACTTGGTATGGGTGTGCCTATTATTCCCGGCTGGGAAAGAATTATCGGTTTTATTCCAGTGGATTTTTATCCATATGCGGGATACTTGTGGCTCCTTTTTATCTGTGGTGCTCTTTTCTGCTGTATTTTTCGATTCGTTGCCGGGAGCATGTGTGTCAGGTGGCCTGAAATAACTGTCTGGGATGTGATGGTCGGGCTGTCCCTGGGTTATCTGCTTATATTTGTTTTCAGTACGCGCTTTGGCGGCCGGGAGTTTCGGTATCTTATGCCGGTGGCATTATTTTTCCCGCTGATTCTTGCCTGGCTCCTCTCGTGGAGCCGGGGTTTTTTTCGTTGCTTTCTTACGTTGTTTGTCTGGGTGGTCATCGTTATTAATATTGTTACGTCGATATTGCTTTTAAAGGCATGGCGTTCCGACGATTTCGATGGCGGTTTTGCCGATACACGGCCTGCAGTAAAGTGGCTGAAACAGCACGATATTACCCATTGTTATTCATCCTATATGGATGTTTATACAATGAACTATTTTGCCAAGGGGGAACTGGTCTGTGCCCAGCCATATAATCAGCGTTTCCCCGGTTGGCCATATCCCTATGGAGAGGTTGTCGATGAAAGTGATAACGTGGCCTTTGTTCTCGGTCCGTCCAGGCGATTTCCCAGGGAACGGCTAGAAAATGAACTTCGCAGCGTCGGGGTGTCCCACCGGCGTGAGGTGGTGGGGGATTGTGTCATCTATTATGATTTTTCACGTCCCGGCGTGGTGGCCGGGGAGCGCATTGATCCAAAATCAATTAAGGTCACGGCCAGTCACCACGGGGAAGATTGTTATACCCTGTCCGACGGGATTTTCAAACACCAGTGGCGCAGTCATATGGCTCAGACCGTAAAGATGTGGATAGAGTTGACCCTGCCCCGAACAACCCGGCTGGGTCGGATAAAGATGTACTATAACGAATATCCCCATGACCATGCACTGGCCCTTAATATTTTAGTAAAAGACGATAATAATGACTGGCGCATTGTTGCTTCCGATCTGAAGTGGCGTTTGGAGCCGTTTGACTTCCTGCATGGCCATCCGGTATACGGTAACCTTGTGCAACTTATTGATATGCACGCCGTTTATGCGAAAACCATCCGGATTGAAATAGCCAGGCCTAATCTGGGACGGGACTGGACCATCGGCGAAATTGAGGTGCGGGCCCTGGGTACGCCGTAGGGAGCGGTTATATTGTTTGGTTGCGTCTTTTTGCTGATTGATAATTTTGTTGCGGCCTGTCCTCTCTTAATATTTGGGGGTGGGCACTAAATTCCTAGGTTTTTGCTAAATACGGCAAAGGCAAAAATTGGGTTAAATAATTTAAATGTTTGACAATGGTAACGTATCAAAGTAAAAATATGACGTAATTGTTAGACGGTGTCTTTCGTAAGTGGCTATTTTTCTTTGTTCTTCGTTGTTCCCAGAATGTAATCCTCCGACAGGTAAGGAGTCGGGTAAAGAGATGTCGACCCGGTATTTACGGTTCTTTTCTTGGAATTTGAAGGTTGTTTGTAAATGGAGAATGGTGTTTGCGGGCTGGCACGGGAAAGAGGATATTGTTTTATTACTCATATAGAAGAGAGGTGGATTTTGAAAAGATTAAAAGGAAGTCAAGGATATTGGAAGCAGGTTGTTCCCGTTTTGGCGCTGGTCGGCTTGCTTGCCGCATTTATACCCGGGAATTGTCTGGCGGCGGACTATGATTATATCAAAATATTTCCCGAGAATATTGGTGTTTTTACAAGTGTGGGAACTCAACAGTTTGTAGCATTTGGTTACCCCAGCAGCGGCAGCCCCGTAAATATTACGGATAAAGTGGAGTGGCAGAGCAGTAATACGAGTCTTGTTACTATTGATCAGAATGGTTTGGCCACCGTGGCAAGCGGCATAACTTATGGTCAGGTCAGGGTTACATGCACATACCCCAAGGCGGGCAGTGCCCAGCCGGGAGTAAATTTCTTATTGTTGAAACAGTAGTTCTGCAAGGGTAGCCAGGTGTAGTATCGTGAAATAAACAAAGATCAAGAGAGCAAGAGGATGATTATGTTAAAGAGAATGGATGGAATTGGAAGGAGTTGCCTGGTGGCTGGGGCGCTGTTGTGTATCTTGTCCTTCAGTGTGGCTACAGCGTCCGCCGAAAAGCTTTCGGCATCCACAGTGCTGACAATTGTTCACCTGACAAGCGCACAGCCCAATGATATAAGCTTTTATCCCGGAGCCTGGCCCTCCAGTAAAAATGCGACCCTGCAGCCGACGGGCATGGAAGTTTATCTCCATAATGTGGTGTTTGGCAGCCATATGCTTTCCTGGAATACAACACCAAGACCGACACCCTATCCGTCATTTGGTAATGGTATTAATTCGATCTTGACGGCGGTGTGGTCGAAAGACGGTGGTCACACATTCAGCCTTTTGTCTTGGGATTATCTGGGCCCCACCACATCGTATAAACATCTGAGAGACGGTATGCCGGACTGTTGGATGGGGACTATGATTTCAACGCTTTGCGATCAAAAGCCAGGTGAATGTAACGGCAGGTACAGGTCTAATCTGTATTTTACCGAATATCCCCAGGGTGCTTCATGCTGGGGTACCATGCCTTAGAAAACATTTATTTATAAAGCACCCACCGGTTTTTAGCAGCGACCTTGTCCAGCGATGGGCAGGGTCGTTTTCTGTTTTTAGATGTTGGCGTATTGGAAATATAATCGATCAAACGGGTATATCTCCTGCTTGATCGATTATAGGTTGGTTTTTGTCGGTAATCAGAAATAATTGAGTTGAACATCCATGTCTGTTTTAAGAATAGTAAATAGATTTTTATCCAACTTTGATATCTGCCTGGCGAGAAGATCGATGTTATATTCCTGGCAAACTGGGGATGTTGTTAAGGTTCCCAAAACATCTCTTCCGGAGGGTGCAGATGAGTATCTGGTTACGGAAAATCCGCGATTGCGGGAGTTGAAAGCCCGGTATATGGATTTTCAGAGCGGGGCTTCCATTGCCATTGTCTGGACGGATGAGTATGTGCAATCCTATGATTTGCAATCGTTTCGCGGTGATAATTGTTATGTCTGGCAGACTGGAGATCCCAATTGTGCGGAGATAAATTACTGTCTTACCACTTTTTACGTCGAGAAAATTGATCTGTTGGGGGTATTGGAAAAGAGTTGTGAAGATGGTTTATTCGGCGTCCGCACATATACCGTGGGTTCTCGGTGTGTCAGCCGCGATCTACTGGATTCTGCGCTTGAGTTAAATTTCTTGGAAAAGGAGCTGTCTCTTTCGGAGATTGCCGACCTTAATATTCTCGATATAGGTGCCGGGTATGGACGACTGGCCCAGCGAACGGAGAATACTTTTGCTAATCTACGCAAATATATATGTACCGATGCCGTTCCTGAATCCACCTTTATCTCGGAGTATCATATGCAGTACCGGGGATTGGCGGGACGTGTTATTGTTGTTCCCCTGGATGAAATTGAGAAAAGGCTGGAGGAAGATGATATTACCCTTGCTGTTAATATACACAGTTTCTCGGAATGCAGCCTCGATGCCATAGAATGGTGGATTTCCCTTGTCGCTGCAGCCGGTATACCGTATTTTTTCATTATCCCCAACGCCTCGGATCATGGTGGTGAAAAATTGGCCTTGAATAGTGGCGAGGATTTTTTATATCTCCTGGAGAAATATGGTTATAAATTGCTTTGTAAGACTCCAAAATATGGTGATTCCATGGTACAAAGATATGGTGTTTCACCCACATATTATTATCTGTTCAAGCGGGGTGAATAGGCGTCTGTGGGCGGATTTCGATAACTTTCACCCACCCTTTTCGCCGTGTTAAGCCATGGTATTTTTCTCTGTTATGTGGTAGCATGTCAAGTTTTTACAAGTAACCAGTATGGCTGGACCAAATTATCAGGCCACAGCCACAACAAACAATGAAAGCGACTCAAGAGTGAAGGCCTTTCATATAAATTAATAATTTGTAATCGGCGGGTTCAGAGTCCTTGCTGTCTGCTGTGGTTGTAAGGCGTGCAGGATTTATGGGTGGATCGGTAAAATAAAAAGGATTAACGTGGACGTTTCGGTGGTTATTCCCCTCTTGAACGAGGAACAGAATATTCCCATTCTTTATGGGGAACTTACCCAGGCTCTTAAAAAAAGTTCTGTGGAATATGAGCTGGTGTTTGTCGATGACGGAAGTAGTGACTCCAGCCTGGAGATCCTTGAAGATATTCAACGGAATGATCCTGCAGTCTGTGTTCTTTCCCTGAGGAAAAACTTTGGTCAGACGGCGGCGATGAGTGCCGGATTTGACAGGGCCAGGGGTGATATTATCATTGCCATGGATGCCGATCTACAAAATGATCCCGCCGATATACCGATGTTGCTGGAGAAAATTAACGGGGGCGCGGATCTGGTCACGGGCTGGCGTTTTAACCGCCAGGACCCTTTTTTAAGCAGAAAACTGCCCTCAAAAATAGCCAATAAAATTATCTCCGTGACAACAGGTGTACATCTGCACGATTACGGATGTACCCTGAAAGCATTTAAAAGTGATGTTATTAAGAATATAAAACTATACGGTGAGATGCATAGATTTATCCCCGCCATTGCCTCGGCCATGGGCGTGACTATGGCCGAGGTGAAGGTCAATCACCGTCCGAGGCGTTTTGGTACTTCCAAGTATGGTATTTCACGGACATTGCGGGTTATACTTGATCTTATTACCGTAAAATTCTTATTGAATTATGCAACCAGACCAATCCATGTTTTTGGTACCATTGGTGTTGTTTCAGGTTTCGCCGGCGTGTTGTTGGCCGTTGTATTGACAATCCAGCGTCAGTTTTACGGTGTTCCGTTGTCGGGCAGACCGATGTTGCTTCTTGCAATTTTATTGATTTTTATCGGTGTTCAGTTTGTTACCATCGGACTTGTGGCGGAGATGCTTGCCAGGACGTATCACGAGTCCCAGGCTAAGCCGACGTATTATATTAGAAAAGTTATTGGTGGTAAATGAGGCGTATAAAAATCATATATATTTTCCTTTGCCTGTCTTTGTGGTCCTGTCCCGTCATGGCTGAAAAACCGGTTTTTCACTTTCGGGCCCTGGCGCTTATTTGGATTGCACCCTATGACGGTCATGACCAAGTCTATTATAGTCAATTCAGGAAGGGTGAGTGGTCCATTCCCCTGCAGGTCAGCCACACAAAGTCATTTGTTTTTAATGTAGCCGGGGCTATAGCCGGTAATGGTGATGTACTGCTGGTTTGGGCTGAAGAAAGCAAAAAGGGGACATTTCTTTATTCGTCTGTCTGTAAAAAAAATCATTGGTCTAAACCTGTAAGAATTATTACCGGTATGAATGATAGTAGAGATCCGGTTATGGTTGTTGACGGTAAAGGTGTTATCTGGCTGGCATGGACCGGGGTTGATGGATCATATTCCGATATTTTCTGGGCCAGACGGCTCGGATCCGGGTGGAGTGAGGCCCGCAAGGTACATGGTGACAACAAGGTTCCCGATGTTGATCCCGTTTTTTCCATAGATGCTGACGGCGTGGTTGCTTTGTCGTGGCAAACATTTTCGGACGGAAATCCGCTTGCGGTTTCCATGGTATGGAACGGAAAGGCATGGGTGGGAAGGAGTTTGCAGCAACGGACTCAGGACTTGAAAAATACGGAAAAACGTCGTAAGTTTCTGCCTCGGTTACCCGGATTTGTATTTGATATGAGTAGAGCGACGTTTTTGTTCCAAGATAAAAATGGGTCTGGGATTTTGCCCGTTACTTTGGATGAACTAAAATGAAGAAAAATATTTTTATTACCCGTTTTTCTGGCGTATGTTTCCAGCTATTTATTCTCTTCGGAGCTATTTGTGCCTGTCCTGTTTTTGTCTTTGCCGGTGGTCACGGCATTATTATTGCCATGGGGGATAGTTTGACCGAAGGGTGTGATGTCTACCATGGTAACTGTGGTTGGGAGAGAAGCGGTAACCTCGGTTATGAAATTGAGCTGGAACCTCTTTTGAAGCAGAGTTTTCGGGATTATACGGTTACTAATTTCGGTCTCGGCGGTGAAACGGCTAAGGATGCCATTGTTAAGGGCAGGCTGGAATCGGTTATTAACGAGACCTGTAATCTGAAGGCGGAATATATATTAATACTTGAGGGAACGAACGATCTTTTTCACCACTCCAGGCCTGTGGATGTAAAATATTTTCTAGGGAAAATGATCGATAAAAGTCGATCCCATGGTTTAACACCTCTTTTGGCTACAATTCCACCGGATGCGGAACCGAGCCACAGTTATAAGAATATTCCATTGATGAATAGCCATATTCGTACGCTGGCCGGTGAAAAAAATGTTCAGCTGGTGGAATTACACAATAAGATGGCACCCCATTGGAACGAGTACACCCCCGGCTGCTATGGAGATCTGCTCCATCCCAATGCTGCGGGCTTTAAGGCTATGGGGGATATTTGGTATGAAAGCCTGGCCAAAATTATACCACGGAGACCTCCCCTGGCCTGGCGGGGATTGCTTCTGAAAAAGCACTGAGTTTTAATTCATGGGGGGGTATCGGTACCATTCTCTACTGTTAGGCTTGATCTTTTTCTCTGCCGCTGCCCTCCTTGTGGGTGGTGCCTGGTATTGTTACACGTCCACCTTCGATACCGCCACCGTCGGCTTGATGGCTGTGAATATCCTCAACGGCGACAGACCGCTGTTCTATTATGGCCAGCCTTATTTTGGCGCTTTGGAAGCGTACTTGTCCGCTTTTTTTCTGGCTGTTTTCGGATTTTCCGAGTGGGTTGTCGCCTTGTCTCCCATCAGTTTTACCCTGCTTTGGATACTCTTTACCTACCTCCTCTTTACGCGTATTTATAACAGGACTGCAGGTATTGTTGCCGCCGCCTGTGCAGCTTTTCCCGGTTATTATATTTTCTGGTACAGCATTGCGACCTATGGCGGTTACCCGGTGATACTCTGTCTGGGCAGTGCTGTTATCTGGCTTGCCCTGAGAATTGTCCAGAACGATCCCGACCGAATCGGGCTTTTTACACAGTGTGCCTCCCTTGGTATTCTGGCGGCCCTTGCCATCTGGGTACATGCTCTAACCTTGCCATATTTAGCCGTTGCCGCGGTAATTCTCGTATTTTTCCTTCTGAAAAAGCGTTTTCGCCCGGATATTATTTTATCCATACTTGTAACTGTTGTTATTGGTATGTTCGGTTTTCTCCCCTTTTATATAGAAACAGGTTCATTTATGGGTGGGATTTCCGCGCGTGTTCCCTTAAACAGGGATATTGTAATAAATGCCCTTACCACTCTTTTTTGTGTTGATATACGTGAACTTGTTCTTTGGAATTTTCTCAAATATTTTCATACTGCTGCTATTCGTCGTATGATCATGTATAGTTCCGTTGCCTTGGCCTTTGCCGCCCCGCTTTTTGCCTTGTTGAGTCTGGTAACCGGCCCGCGGCGGTTGGCAAAGAAGATTTTGTTCCTGATTCCCCTTGCCTTCTGTCTTCTCTTTCTCCTTTTATTTGTTCAGCACCATCTGGCTACCCTGAAAGCGCCGCGTTATGCTATCGCATTTTGGGTCATGACTCTTTCTCTGTTCTGGTCCCTTGCCATTGCCGGTCAGGGTATATCCTTTATAAAACGAATTGCCGTCTCATTTTTCTGTCTCTGGATCCTTATCCAGATTATCGGTACATTATCCTTTATTTTAAGGTCACATGGTGGGGCTCGTCGGGAACAGCAAATTATAAGGGAGGTGGTAGACGCCGCAAAAAAGGAGGGTTTGCGGAGTGTTGAGGTTCTCTATGGCGATCATTTACTTCGTTATAAGGCGGAAAAATTCAGTATGTTTTCCGGCAACAATATTGTCTTTGTGTACTCGGAATTTGCGCGCTGCCAAGTTAATGCACAATTGGTCGAATTAGATGAAAACAGGGGGTATTTGACGGATATTCAGTCCAGGGGTGCATTGCAGAATACACTGCTTAACCTTGGTACCGAATTTAAAATTACAACGATTGATAAATATGTCCTTTTCAGTCATATCCGCGCCCCAAGACAATATAATATGCATGCCGTACCCGTCGCTGAACTCAACTTGGTCTCTGAAGACGGCGTAGATCTGTCCCAATTAATCGATGGTGATCAGGATACGGGTATCTCCGGCGGAGGTGATCGGTTTTCCGTCCATATAGACAGCCGGGTGAGCCGTACTCTTTGTGGTCTTTGGCTCTTTTCCAAGTATGATCCTTCGAGATCGAAACGTCGGCAACTAGATCGGTTCGACGTATATGTATCCGACGACAACAGTAGTTTTACCAGGGTATTTTCTTCTTTGCCGGGGGGCGGCAACGGATTTTACGCGGGGAATCATATCTTTCTTGGGGGGGCATGGTTAAAGATGGAGACCTCTTTCCCCCCCCGGCCTGCCCGTTATGTCAGGATTGTCTTTTATAATCTGCAGCCGTCCTCCGTCAGTGAATTAATACTGTTGACAGGTGGCGGGTCAATGCGACCTGACGATGCTGCGGATATTACGGAGATAAAAAAAATAATAATCGAGAGGGATATTCAATTTGTATATGGTGACCGTTGGTTGAGTGCGAATTTGCTTGAACAGTTCAAAGGTACGTCGAGGGAGAAAATAGCCCTTGCCCGCAGGAGTAACGGCTTTACTAACAGACCGTTACACTATTTTATCAGACCGAGAAAGGGCATGGCGATGGTCTGTGATTCGGCCGTCGCCGATTTATGCGAGGAGCAGCTGGTTAAGGAGTATGGAAAAAAAGTTGTTGTGGATCGAGTAGATATGGCTGCCTACACTTTTTTTGCCCTGGGTGACGTTTTTCGTGGCATGGAACTGTCTACGGAGCATTATTCGGCACTTTTATGGAATGGGCATATCCCCCTTCGTACCACTGATATGGACCTGATATCACCATGGCTGCATTTCCAGGGCTATCCGGTCTGGCAGTCCGGTTTTGTGGAAACCGGCGGGTTATATCATGATTCCTGGACAAACGGTAGGGGAGTTTTTAAGGGGATTGATTATGAAATTCGTCCGGGGATTGATAACAGACTGGTGGTTTTTGTAAATGGCTGGCGACCGGAAAAGGATCGTGACAGGCTGAATCTGCGGATTGTTGTCAACGATACTGTTACCCTTTCCTTTGCGGGTCAAAGTGAAAATAGTTATTGGTTCACATTGCCCCCATCCTTAAAGAAAATTGAAAGTATAGAAGTACTCTCAACGACATTTATACCACCGGGCCCGGATTTACGACATTTAGGCATTGATATTAAACGCATTGAGCTGCAGCATTGACCCGGTTCGGAGCGTGGTTACGGTTTTTTCATTTATTGAAGCGGCGAAGCCACGTCGGCTGCACTCCGCTATTACGCCAGTGTCTAAAATCATCGCTCAGTCGCCGATAGTCCGGTGTAAGGATAAATTTTTCCATCTGACAACGTCCGGTTTTACCGGTGATAATAACTTTTGTCTGGTAAGGGGTAAAAGGTTTAGTGAACGAGTATCTGATGCGTTGAATCCCTTTTTTCAGACGAAATATCTGTTCTCTGTTGCCATATAAACCTCCCTTGGCATCTTCCAAGCAAATGGCAATTTCCACCTGTTCATCGAGGCCGTCAACTTCACAGAGCAGGGTATAGCGTCCGGCGGGAACGGCAATTTCCCACATGGGGATTTTTTTACCGGCAATGACCCGCCACGATGGTTTGCTCTCCAGGTAGCGTATGCTGGCAATAGCGTCATAATATGAGTTTTGCAGCAGGGCAGGCAGCGGGGCTGGGGGTGTTGTCCGGCCACCCTGGCCGCCGCCGAAAATGGTGAACAGGTTTTTCTCCTTTTGGCTGGTGAGTATGGTAATCCAGAGCGAGTTATGGGGGACGGTGACCGTGATTGGAATAATGCGTACTCTCTTTTTGCCCTCGCCGCTGATCCGCCATTTTTTAGCAGTTATGGAAAGGATTTTTTGCTGATGGGCTTCCAGCTTTATTGTTGCCCTCTCGCCGCCCAGGCGGATAGAGGCCTCGCAGGCAAAAGAACCACTCCTGAGGCCAAGACCCGTAATTTTTTTATCCATCGGTAATACCAGGTAGCGTTTACCCGTTTTACCGTGGTTTTCGCCGTGGATAACAATGGTTTTATCGTTGCGGGGGAAGGTGGGGCCGTTGAGGAATATCCAATTCTCGCCGATGGGATTGGCAACCTGCGGCAGTGGCGCCACACCCATATTTTGCCAGAAATGGGCGTCGGGTCCCTTTGCCTCGATATTGTGATTCCTGAAAACGGCATTGCCGGCAGGTTCGAGGAAAAGTGAACGAATGACGCCGCTGCGTTTAACGTAAAAGGCCTCCTTGTCGTAGAGTGATTGCGGCAGTTTTTGGGCGTGGTAGCTGTTATCTTCATGTCGCCAGAAAAAATTTTCTTTCCAGCTGGTTCCGGCAAAATTAATGACGAGAAAGAGAGCAAGGCAGAGACCACATCCTCTGAAAAAGAAAGTGGTGGCAGTGAAGAGACGTGCTACAAGCAGGCAGGCGGTGACGATGATGGGCAACTCCAGGTAGGAAAAATGAAAGGGTTGAACAACATATTTTCCACCCAGTGCGATAACCAGGGCCAGGCAGGGAAAGAGGGCGAGGGAGAAGATATATATCCGTTCGGCGCGACTCCTCTCCTTTGCAGGCCGGTTGGGGCCGATAAAGGATCCGCCCGTGAGCATTAATTGCATAAGGCAGGCGAGAAAGGCAATGCTGCCAAGGGTCGCAACGATATGGAGGCCGTTATGTCTGATCCCTAAAAAAAACGTTTCCAGCCACGGTTTTGCGAGGATCTGCGGGGGGACATTATAGTTTTTAATGAATTTAAAGTTTGCGGCCATATTGGCGACAGTGGTTTTAAAATCAAGGAGCAGGGCGGGGGTAAAGATGAAAAGGCCGATAAAAAAACCCATGGTAAGGTTCGTGCATTGCTTGAGCAACATGCGAAGTTGCCTTGTTTGTAGAAATTCAAGAGCCATGATGGTCAGTGGTACCATGGCCAGGAGGAGGCCGTTGTATTTTGCGGAAAAGGCAGCTCCAATGGTAAAACCGGCCCACAGGGCCCACCTGTTTTTTTGTCGCTTGTCGATATAGGAGAGGAGGAACATGCAGCAGAGTGCTGTGAAGAGATCAACTCCGATATCCCCGCTGGCAAAATGGTTGACGGTAACGGATAACGGTGCAATGGCTGTAAGCAGTAGGGCGAGAAGGGCTGCAGCGGAGCTGTTCGTTAGTTTGAGGACAATCCTATAGCCGATGAGCATGATCACGAGTCCGTACAGAAGCCTGAGAAGACGGGCGTAAATATAGATTGTCTGATAGTCAGGTGTGCTGGGTGTGAAAAAATAGATGATGGGGCGGAGAATATATTCATCCAGGTGGTTGAGACCATACGGATAACCGTCGTAGAAAAGGCTTCCGTAGTAGCGGATATAGTCGCCGTTTAAAAAATTAAAAAGGGCCAGGATCTGCTTTGGTTCATCCGGATGAAAAATGTTGGCCTGTTCGCCCAGGCCGCGAAACAGTCCCGAAGTCCGCAGGTAAAGGCCCAGGAGAAAAAACAGCACAAATAGAAGGTAAGCGATATACCTCTTTGGATTTCCTCCAGGTGGCTGCAGCCGTTGCCGCAAGAAAACAAGCACGGGTTCCCTTTTAGTCGTGCAGTTTAAAATCGGCCTGGAAAGAATCCCGGCGACTCGTTAATAGATTAAATTTAATAATGGACCAGATGGCGGAGAAACCATCCTTCCAGTTAATTTTTTTACCCTCGTCGTATGTCCTGCCAAAATAAGATATCGGAACCTCATAGATGCGAATACCCTTGAGTTTGGCTATTTTAGCCGTCATTTCCGGTTCTATACCGAAACGGTTGGAAACGAGTACCATATTACGAATAATATTTCCTTTGAAGGCTTTGTAACAGGTTTCCATATCGGTGAGATTGAGGTTGGTGAACATATTGGAGAGAAAAGTCAAAAACCTGTTGCCCATGAAATGCCAGAAATAGAGGACCCGGGTGACCTCTCCCCTAAAGCGTGAACCATAGACGACATCGGCCTTTCCGGAAATAAGCGGTTCCAGGAGACTCGCATAGTCAGCCGGATCGTATTCCATGTCCGCGTCCTGGATCAGAACTATATCGCCGTCCGATTTGGCTATGCCCGTGCGGATGGCGGCCCCCTTGCCCATGTTTACCGGTTGGCAGAGTAGGGTATAATATTTTTTTTCTTTAATACGTTTCTCCAGGACTATTTTGGAATCGTCCTTGGAACAGTCGTCTATGAGAATAATTTCATACGCACTGATGGTGGATAGGGCTTTTAGTTCCCTTTCAACGAGATCAAGGATGGTATTTATCGTTTTTTCTTCGTTATAAACAGGTACAACAATTGTCAGTTTCATTGGACATCCTGTTAAATGTTGTTGAGCTTAATTACTTTTTCTGTCTTTCCCGCATCTATACTACATACCCTGTTAATTTTGCAATTGACAAATTAACAGCTATCGTAAAACCAAAATCCGGCTAATCTGTTCCCACCATCTGATTCCAATGTTAATGCATCCTGATTTTGTAATCGGCAACTGCCGTGGCGATGTGAGATATCAACGGCGCCGCTGCAAAAAAAATAATTTAACCAGTTGATAATCACGTAAATTTACATGAATTTTTTTATCAAAGCAACGAATGCGTTTTCTCTGTAATATTGCAATAATTTGGTGATTTAATGACTTAAAATACTATTTCTCCATTGTGGAGGCAGGGTTCAGGTTACGTTATACGGCTAAGAATTGGGTTACAATATTTACAGGAAACTCCAGTTCAGTTATACTGCGCCGCAGAGGGAGGGTGTCCCCTCCATTTTTTTGCTTGTTATCGAAGAGTTATGCGGCAAAACCCATCTATACACAGGAATAAGGAAATTATGGATTCACAAACAAGAAAACAGGTGCTGGTAACCGGAGGGACAGGATTCTTAGGTTCCCACCTCTGTGAAAGACTTCTCGATAACGGCCATGATGTTATCTGCGTCGATAACTTCTTTACGGGAGCCAAGGATAATATTCTCCATCTTATGGATAATCAGCATTTTGAACTTATGCGCCATGATGTTACCTTTCCGCTATATGTGGAGGTTGACGAAATTTATAATCTTGCCTGTCCCGCGTCCCCTATTCATTATCAGCACGATCCCGTGCAGACCACTAAAACCAGTGTCCACGGAGCAATTAATATGCTTGGTCTTGCCAAAAGGGTGAACGCAAAAATTTTTCAGGCATCGACCAGTGAAGTGTATGGCGACCCCAAGATCCATCCCCAGACGGAGGATTACTGGGGACATGTAAATCCCATCGGTTTTCGTTCCTGCTATGATGAAGGAAAGCGCTGTGCCGAAACGCTCTTTTTTGATTACCGTCGCCAGCATAATTTACGCATTAAAGTGGCTCGTATCTTCAATACCTATGGCCCGAAGATGCATCCCAACGATGGCAGGGTGGTGTCAAATTTTATTATGCAGGCATTGCAAAATCAACCCATAACTATTTACGGCGATGGACAACAGTCGCGGTCATTTTGTTATGTTGATGATTTGATCGAAGTTTTTATTCGTCTGATGGATAGTCCCGATGATTTTACCGGGCCGGTTAATACCGGAAACCCAGGGGAGTTTACCATTAAGGAGTTGGCGGAAAAGGTAATTGATCTGACCGGTTCATCCTCAACCCTTACATATAAGCCGTTGCCCAGTGATGACCCCATCCAGCGTCGCCCCGATATTTCCTTGGCCCGGGAAAAACTGGGCTGGGAGCCCACCGTCCAACTTGATGAAGGGTTAAAGAAAACCATCCCTTATTTTGAAAATCTGCTTAAGGCCTGATGCGTAAATGGACTGTTTTCGCGTGGGGCATGTTTCATGAAAATAGTTATTGATGTAGGCGTTATTGGCCTGGCTCAGCTGTTTGAAACCGCCAGAACCGGTATCTATCGGGTGATTTCCAGCCTGTCCCGGGAGTTGCTGGCACGGGGGGATATTGATATTCGTTATTCGTCTCTTTCTTCCCTGCAGGTAAACAGGTTGACGGATAGATATTTTTCTAAAAAGGGCCTGGTCGGCAAGTCGTTTCCCAAGAGTTTTTTCGAAGCTTGTCTTTTAGGTTATGGCGGCGACGATGGACAAAAGATACAGAACGGCGTGGCGGCCAAGGTCTTTTCCCGACTCTATCGTATGTCTCTTTCCAGGCGTATCTGCGGTGGCGCTGATCTGTATCATTCACAATATTCGGCGCTGCCCGACTTTCAATGTCGACATAAACCGGTGCGCGTGATGACCATTTATGACGTTATTCCCCTTATCCATCCCGAATATTTTGCCGATGGTTTTGTTGAAGAATTCAAGCCTATTGTTGAATCATTTTCTCCTAAAAGGGATTTTTTATGCACCATCTCAGAATGCACAAAGCGTGATATCTGTTCCTGTTTTGATATGGATCCCGCCCGTATCTTTGTCACACCCCTGGCCGCATCAAAAGAACTCTATTACCCTGTTACTGACCCGGTATTACTGGCAGGGGTTAAGGAAAAGTTTCATATTCCCACCGGGCGATATTTCCTAACCCTGGCAACCGTTGAAAAGAGGAAAAACCTGGAAACAGCCGTCAGGTGTTTTAAAAGAATATTAAATGAACCCGGTTGTTCGGATCTTTCCTTTGTACTGGTTGGTACCAGGGGCTGGAAGATACAACCGTTGCTTGACACCGTAGAAAATGATCCCGGCTTACGGGGCAGGGTTATTTTTACAGGTTTTGTCGCCGATAAATATTTAAGCGCCATATACAGCGGGGCGGAGGCCTTTATTTACCCCTCGCTCTATGAAGGTTTCGGATTGCCACCCCTGGAAGCCATGCAGTGTGGTGTTCCGGTGATTGTTTCCAATACCAGTTCTCTGCCGGAGGTCGTCGGGAATGCGGGGATTATGGTTGATCCCCTGGATTGCGATCAGATATGTCAATCCATGCTGGATGTGCTTACTGACGGTGATTTAAGACGACGTTATGCCCAGAGGGGGGTGGCAAGGGCCGCACTCTTTTCGTGGAAACGCTGTGCCGACCTGACTGTTAAAGGGTATCGGGCGGCATGGGATGGTCGCTGAACAACATTTTTGACAAATGCATATATATTACGATTATCAGATTTTTTCTCTGCAGAACGTTGGTGGTATTTCGCGCTATTTTGTTGAATTGGCGGATAAACTAGGTCGTCGGCACAGCGATATTGCAACGACGGTTCTGGCGCCCCTGCATATCAACGGCTATCTGGCGTCTTCTTCGGTGCGGCGAATCGGCGTCAAGGTCCCTCAATTTCCGGGGAAACGTTATTTACTTACACCCCTGAACCGTATGATCAGCAAACGCTGCTTATATAAAGAGCAACCGGATGTTCTCCATGAAACCTACTATTGCCGTTGCTCATTGTTTGACTGCAAAACGAGGTTGCTCACGGTTTATGATATGATTCATGAGCGATATCCGGAGTTGTTTACGGGGGTTGATCTTGATATCCCCGCCCTGAAGGCGGCAGCGGTCGACAGGGCGGATCATATAATTACTATCTCCGAGACAACCCGCCGTGATCTGATTGAATTTCTGGGAGTACCGTCCAGTAAGATCACCGTTGTGCCCCTGGCTTCTTCATTTACTGCAAAGGACAGGGTCAGCGGATGGGTGGAGAGGCCGTTTCTTTTGTACGTGGGGCTGCGTGGAGGAGTAAAAAATTTTAAAACCCTGCTGACAGCCTTTGCTCGTTCCCGATTGCTCCGTGCTGAATTTGACCTTGTCTGCGTGGGGGGTGGGTATTTTAGTGTGAATGAAGAAAAAACAATCTGTGACCTTGGTCTTGCCGGGCAGGTAAAGCAGGTACAGGCCTCCGACAGCGACTTGGCGACGTTATATGCCGACGCTGCTTTGTTTGTCTATCCGTCCCTCTATGAGGGGTTTGGCCTGCCCCTTCTTGAGGCCATGCGCTGTGGTTGTGTTATTGCCTGCAGTAACACCAGCTCCATGCCGGAAATTGCCGCCGACGCCGCCCTCTACTTTGACCCCCTGCAGGAAGAGGAAATACGAAGTGTAATTGAAGACGGTGTTAGTTCCACGGCAACATTGAACTCCCTGCGTCTTAAGGGATACGAGCGGCAAAAACAATTCTCCTGGCGGAGTTGTGTCGATGCCACGGCGGAAGTATACCGTAGTGTTAAATAATTTTTGAACGGATAATGAATAGGGAAAAGTATGTCTCACCTGGATCATCACCTGCCCCGGCAGCCACTGGTTTCTATTATTACGATTGTCCTCAACGGCAAACGGGATATTCGGCGTACCATGGACAGTGTCCTGGCGCAAAGTTACCAACATGTTGAATATATAGTGATCGATGGTGGTTCAACGGATGGTACTTTGGATATAATTGAGGAATATGCATCGCGGTTACACCATTGGCAAAGTGAAAAAGACGATGGCATCAGTGATGCTTTCAACAAGGGAATTAATCTGGCCAAAGGTGATATTATAGGTTTAATCAACAGTGGTGACTGGTATGAAACGGACGCCCTGCAATATATTGTCGATGCTTTTTTACATGATGAAAAAGCGGGTGTGGTCTGTGGGGCGTTGCAATTCTGGCGGGGGGATCAGCGGGGATATCTCTGCTGCTCGGTACCGGAATTATTGCACCGGGAGATGAGCGTCACCCATCCCACCTGTTTCATTCTCGCCGGTCTCTACCGCCGGTTCGGGCTCTTTGCGGAGGAATATCGTCTGGCTATGGACTATGAACTATTACTGCGTCTAAAATGTGGTGGTGTCTCTTTTGTCACCTTGGCAAAGGTATTGGCCAATATGCAACATCAGGGCGTTTCCGAAAAAAACTGGCGCTCGGCCCTGGGGGAAACACATCGGGCCAGACGGGCATTGTTGGGGCGTTCGTTTTACTGCACAACCTGTTACTATTATTTTCTTATCTGCAAACGGGGTATTCGTATTACGCTTGAAAGACTCGGCCTTGAAAGGGTGTTGCGTTTCTATAGATGTCATCTGGCCCTTGTAAAAAAAACAAAAATTTAGCGTGCCGTTATGTCGACTACGGTTTTACTCTCTATTCTGATCCCGGTTTATAACTGGGATGTTTCACCCCTGTTACGCAGACTCCACAAGCAGTGTATGGGGTTGCGGCACGAAAAGGTGGAAATCCTGGTGCTGGATGATGGTTCCAGCAGGGTTTTCGAACTTGCCTCCATTGCGGATCTTCCCCTTGTCAACTATGAACGACTGGTCCGCAATATGGGCAGGAGTATTGTCCGTAATATGTTGCTTGAAAAGGCCTGCGGGCGATACATACTTTTTCTGGATGCTGATATGTTACCGGATCATGATGATTTTTTAAGACGTTATCTTGATTTGGCAGCTGCGGGGCGAGATATTGTCTGCGGGGGAATCAGTTATCGCCAATATATTGCAGGGGACGGAGATAGTCTATTTCATCTCTATAAAAGTAATAAGACGGAGGCCCTGCCCGCCCGCATAAGGAATAGATCCCCCTGGCGCTATCTTTTTACCTCAAATATCATGTTGCGAAGGGAGGTTGTCACTAAAGTCCGTTTTGATAAACGGTTTACAGGCTATGGCTACGAAGATATCGAATGGGGTATTCGTCTTTCCGGACTGTACACAATCGTCCATATTGATAATACCTGCACTCATATGGGTGTGATGGGGAAGATGAAGGTCCTTGAAAATATGAAAAAGTCCATAGATAATCTTGCCCTGCTCCATGGGTTGCATCCCGCTAAAACGGCGAGCGGCGGGGCCGTATTTTACGCCCGAAAACTCCTGTTTATGCCGGATGCTATACTGGCCACGGCGGAGGGATTCTTAACCCGGCTATTTACATATTTTTCCTCCCCACCCCTTCTCTTTGTGCTCTTTCAATGCGACAAGGTGGTGTTGCTGGCCCGTGCCCTGAAACGCGGATAACGGCTCGAGCTGGTTATCGCTCAGTTCGAGCCGATGCCGTCGCGAGCAGCGGGGCGGTATCTCCGGGTTACGGTTGTTGCCACGCCTTGTGATAATATCGGTTTAGATCAAAGAGACCGGACCGTATAGGCTGTTCCCTGTTAAATCTCTGCTGGAACCAGTCATAATGTTGCCAAAAATCTTTGTTGGCCCGGTTGATTCCGTATTTTTTAATTTTCCGATCCGCCTCGCCGGGATTCATTTTATCCAGATGGGCCAGGAGGTCAAAAAAATCGGGTAGATCATCCTGTCTGATATCAAGAAAGTAATTGGGATAGGAGCCATAAAATCCTTCTAGGAAATCCGCATTGTCTTTTTGTGGTCGTAACGTACTTTTTTCTTTGAATAAAAAAGCGACATTGTTGTGCCAGCGGTTGATGATTAAGGAGACGACTGCGTCAGTTCCGTCGTTTCTGCGGATACGGATATAGACTATATTGGCGTTGAAATTGTTGACAAGTGAAAAGAATTTGGTGCCGGGTCTGGAGACGGCACGGAAGGCTTGGAGATAATCTGACATTGTTTCGTATTTTTCAGGAAGCGGTGGGTATTTAGTCCCGGCGGGTAAATAATTGACCGGATCAAATTTGATGCCGATACTGTCGAGGATATGGTTTTTAACCAGATATTCCACAAATTCCTGCTTTGGGTTGTCCGTTTTAAAGTGAATCCCTTCTGCTATATCGGCATTGTAATACATTATGTCCTTTGGTTTTACGCCTATATACCAGGATGACATCATTTGCCACCGTTTGTTTTTCGGCATAAAATTGAGAAAATAACTCTCACCTTCACTGCGCAGCCCGTCCATGTAGAGACGGACGGCCAGCTGGTGCCCCATGGTTCCGTAAACATCAAACCCCGCCACCAGGGCGTAATAAATCTGCTCCAGGAGGGGATAGTCCATGACCCACATGGTGCGTGGCAGCATACCCAGGACACCCCTGTGTACGGAGGCGCTGTCAAAGTGACGATAGACCGTAAGCAGG
>CAZQOD010000058.1:0-20244 GCA_964594945.1 uncultured Desulfopila sp. | reverse complement strand
GCAAGGGGCCTCATGATCCATTTTATGATCACAAACCTTCTGGACCAAAGCGAGGACCTGCAAAACTTCAACTTGGGCGGCTATTTTTTCGATGAAAAAAAATCCAGTGCCGACGACTGGTACTTTTTTCAAGGAGACAGGGCGTAACAATCCCTTAAAAAACAGGAAGAATCAGGCGAAACCGTGCTGATCCAGAAGGGAGCATACCCTTTCAACGGCTGCAGGCACCGCCTCGGCCACTTCGCGGGAAAGACCCACCCCCAGTTGATCAAAACATTTACCCTCAATCCCCACCAAAAAGATCGCCTTCGGTACCCGCTCGGGGTAAAGACGCCGACCAACGGCGATGGCCTCACAAATGCCGATACCGTGCCCACTCACGGGCCGCAACTCCATGCGGGGTAAATGTTCCCAGTCGAGTAAATGAACGGTACCCGGCCTCTGCCCAAACTGGACGCTGTCCACCACGACAAGGCAATCTTCACCGTCAATTTCCTCCAGCAGATCCATCCCGCCGAGGCCAAGAAATTTCAGGGCTACATTATCGGGTAAACGGGACTCTTGCAGCCCCGCATACACGGCATGACCCACCCCGTCATCCGCCACCAGTTCGTTGCCAATACATATTACAAGGCCACGATTCATGCCGGTCTGCGAACCCCGCTGAAGGCAACATTAAACGTGCAGGAGGCGCCAACTTCGATGGTTTTCGGTCTGGCCGGAACACCGGTCAACTCCGCCATAATACCGGCAATATAATAATGAAACATCTGGCAGGCCTGGCCGTCCAACTCCATCTGCCTGTTCTTGCAAACACTGCCGATGGGACAATCCTGTAAAGAGAAAATGGCCTGACCATTTTCCATCCGCCCTTCAATCTCCATCTGCTGGGTACGAAAGACGCGGACAAGTTCAGCCAAGGCGGTTTCGGGCGTGGCCTGGGAGAGGTGTATCGGCAGGTTGGCAGCCATCTTCCTACCCGCGGCCACAGCCAGAGAAGGTGTCGATTTACCGACAAAAACACCTATTGTATCCACAAACATATCGAGCAGAAAAGAAACCTCGGTAAAGGCCTTGTCATATTCTTCCGAGCTGATAGTCAGCTCATTGTTGCCACTCATAAAAATTTCTCCATACGCTTGCTAAATTCAATATTTCGGTAAAAATTCTTAACCTCGTGATAATCGGCGTGCATAATGGCACCGGAGGGACAGATAAAGGCACAACTGAGACACTCAATACAATTTTCGAGAATGGCCACAACCGCCTTCTGCTTTTCCTCATCAAATGAAAAACAGTCCGTTGGACATACATCGAGACAGAGCTGACACCCCCGACAGGATTTCTCGTGAATACTCATCTCAACCATATCAACCTCTTCTTATTTTACGAATTACCTGGTTCCCCTGCCTGATCTCGACATCCAGCGCCATACGACCAATCGCATGGGTTGAACAGGCTAAACACGGATCATAACAGCGAACCACAAATTCCAGACGATTCAATATCCGTTCATCGTCCAAATCCAGTTTAAGGGCATTGGCACCCTCTTTAAGAGATTTATTTATTGCAGCGGTATTCTGCTGAGTAGCAATAATCATATTAGCGGCCCGGACAATACCCTTTTCATCAATTTCGTAATCATGAATAAGCGTACCGCGGGGCGCCTCGATATGGGCAACCCCCCTACCACCGGGAAAAGAGGCCGCCACCCTGGTTTCACCCCGTAGAGCCGGGTCATTTATTATCATAACGGCTCGCTCGCAGGCATAGACCAGCTCAATCAGTTTGGCATACATCTGGATAACCGCATTATGACATGGACGCCCGAGATTCTTCCTGAACTGCTTGAATTCGGCACCAGCAATGGGGGTATCAATACCGTCTATAACATTAAGACGGGCCAGGGTACTGACCCTGTACATATGTTCCACACCCTCGAAGTTAAAAAACACCTCCTTGGCATAGGAGTTTCTCACCGCCCTTTCCACGATATAATCACGGTAATCCCTGCTGGCAAATTCGGTGCGGACAACCCCCTTCTCATCGACAACCCGCAACCTGCCGTCATAAAACGTCAACAGACCATCGCCCTGAACAGAACCCATGTACCAGGAAGGAATATTGAGATTTTTCAAGAGCTTGGGATTCTTCTCGAAGAGATCCATCAACATCCTCTTGGTCCTGCCGCCTATCTGCTTTACAAGGCCCACGGCCTCCGTCGTCAGATCTTTCAGACGCGTATATTGACCATCGCTGAGTCGAAAAGATATACCACCGGCCACGGCCGTCACCGGATGAATCCCCCTACCACCAATTGTCTCATTTATTTTCTGGCCAATGGAACGCAGCCGCAGCCCCCTTTTCGTCAGCTCCGGCTCAGCATCCACCATCCCGACAATATTCTGAGTTGCCGCATCACCATCAAGCCCGAAGACCAGATCCGGACCCGCCAGCACAAACAGAGAAAGGGCGTGTGAATGGATCACATGTCCCATATACATGAATTCTCTAAGTAATTTTGCAGCTTCAGGGGGTTCAACTCCCGCCGCATCATCGAGGGCCTTGGCGGCCACGAGGTGGTGGGCAGTCGGACAAACACCGCATATACGGGCGGTCACCTGGGGCATACTGTGGGCTTCCATACCAACAAGTATTCGCTCAAATCCCCGTAATTCATTGACACAGAAAAAGGCCTCCTCCACTTGACCGTCATCATTACAGTCAAGCAGGATACGTGCATGCCCTTCAATTCTGGTTACGGGATCTATCTTAATCGTTTTGGACATTATCGCGCCTCTCCTTCAGCTATCCATTTCCTGATAAGAAATGTCGGTTTATTGCCTATCATTTTAGTCGCCATTGCGTATGCATAATGGGTTTTGGCACCCTTCTCGAGGTGGGCTTTAATCGTCTCGTAGGGGATTGCGGTCAAACGGGACATTCGTTCACTTATCTCAGTACGAATATCCCTGGTCGGTTCGGTGAGGACCTGCATACTGGGCCCCGCGCAACCGCTGCAGCTAATACCGTGATTCGGACAGGGTGCCAGACAACGGTCAAGGGTCACCGAACCCAGGCAAATATGCCCCTGACTGAGAAAACAAACATCATCATCGGCCACAACCGCAGAACTGTCCTGGATGGTAGCGACATCAGTCTTTTTCATCACCCTGTTACAACCACCGCACACCGTTTCATTACTCCTGGTTTTTTTAGGACCTGAGATAAGCGCGGTCAAACTCTCAAAAATAAAATGGGCATGGGGCGGACAACCGGGCAGATACAGGTCCACATCAATAACCTCATCGACGGGGATTACCATTTTCTCAAGCCCGGAAATAGAATTATCAGGGATAAAATCGGTTTTGGTGGTCGGGTTGTTTTTGTAAACATGGTCCATAATCTCTTCACGACTATGGGCAAGTCCGGCGCCGTGCAGACCACCATATACGGCACAGGTACCAAAGGCAATTATCGTCTTGCAACTCTTCCTCATTTCCAGGGCTGCCTGCCGATCATGCTCGGTGCGGACGGAGCCGGTAACAATACCGATTTCGGCCTCTGGATACCCCTTTTGATCGGTCAACACCGGACATTTTAAGATTTCAATAGACTCTAAAACCGTTAGAATTTTTTCGTGTAGATCGACCAAGGCGACATGACAGCCGCCACAATCACACAACCACTCCGTATTTAAACGAACCTTTCCCGCACTCATAGCCTGTCCTCTGGGTGGGTTTTATTAAAAAACCCAAATAAAATAAAAATTGCTGCACAAAAACATCAAACAGTCATCATGCAAATTTCCTATCACCTCAGCACATAGCCCTATGCAGAAATGATAGAAAACTTACCACATCTAAACGGAAGGGCAATGATATCGCCTTCCTGCCTATTTTTTAACGGTCAGTACCTTCAAACACGCGTTTTCACCTGCATGTTTGATTTCAAGCATCGCCTTCTTACCCATGATCACCTCCAGGGCACCGGCAAAAAAACCATACATCATATTACATAGGGAACCCTGCTGGGGGTGACCAAAACGTAAAAGAGCCTGCCTAATCATGCAGTCTCGAAAGACAAGCAGCATCTGCAAATCACCATTCTCTTTTTCAATAACAAACTCATCCTGACCTTTTGGTTTAAACGGCTCGAACCCCCAGAGACAGCTGTTCGCCACAAGCACATTACGCACCTCTTCAACGGCTTCGATCAGATCGTCGGTCCGCTTGGCCCCTTTAGAAAATTTTCGGCCCAGGTTTCTGCCCGCCGACATGGTCATGCTACTTGCTCCTCGACCGAGAATCGGTTCAATACCCGCCGACAGGGCTGCCATAAAATTCATTGTTTCCTGTAAAGTACGTCTTTTCTTCAATATCTCTTCCACCACGAGCTCCCCTTAGCAAATAATAACATCTGTCTTCACAACCCAATGATTTCACCGATAAAACATCAATTAAGTCTACCGAACCAATAAACAAAACTCAAGGAAAAGATTCCTAAGCCAAATCCCGCCATCCTCCGCCGCTCCCGGTTACAACCAGGAATCACAGTTTTCAGCAGCACGATTTTTCAACTGATATCACAGTGTAATCACAAAAAAACAATACAAATTATGCCTAACCGGCCTCTACAGGATAAATTTTATCAACACAAAACCCCCGATTAAAAGGGCAATAAAAACAAAGGACAGGAGATTAAAATACCGATCAATAAATAATTTTATACGGGGCCCAAACTTCCAGACAAGCCCGGCCACCAGGAAAAATCGCGCCGATCGTGACACCAGGGAAACCAGCATAAAAGTCAAGAAATTCGAATGGACAAACCCCGCTGTAATAGTAAATAATTTATAAGGAATGGGTGTAAGTCCGGCCGTTGCCACGATCCAGACATCATATTCCATAAAATAATGTCGCACCACCTCATATTTATCATTTAAACCGTACCAGGAGACTATGGGCATACCGACACTGTCCATAAACCAAAAGCCCAAACCGTAGCCCACGGCACCACCGACAACCGATCCAGCCGCACAAACAAGGGCATAGCGAAACGATCTAGCCGGTGCGGATATACACATGGCAATGAGAAAAACATCGGGCGGAATCGGGAAAAATGACGATTCAGCCACGCCGATAAAAAAAAGTGCCCAAATGCCAAAGGGTCCGCTAATCCATGTCATACACGCATCGTAAAGACGGTGTACCACATTCCGCCGTTCTGCGCCTTCAGCAATTCCAGCCATATTTTCCCACCAGATCAACAAAACGGACACGGGCCAAATGTTTTGTCTCCACCCGTCCGTCCTTTTTTTGCAGGAGCTGCAACTCCTGTTCGTACCGGTCACCCACCGGGATCACCAGCATACCCGGATCAGCCAGCTGGGCTATCAACGGCTCAGGGATACTCGGACCGCCCGCGGTAACAATAATACCGTCATACGGGGCACAGTCAGGCCAGCCCAGCGTGCCGTCATCGAGTTTTGAACGGATATTAAAATAGCGTAATTTATCAAAGGTCTTCCTGGCTGCAGCCAGAAGGGAATTGATTCTTTCAACGGTATAGACCTGACGACATAACCTGGATAAGACCGCTGCCTGATAACCTGATCCCGTCCCAATTTCCAGGACAGTCTCCCCACCGGTGAGATGAAGCGCCTCGGTCATTTTCGCTACAATATACGGCTGGGAAATAGTCTGGCCCGCGCCGATGGGCAGGGGATGATCTCCGTAGGCCCTGCCCCCCATCGCATCATCGATAAAAAGATGCCTCGGCACTTCGGACATGGCCTTTATAACACCACTATCACTTACACCCCGCCCGAGAAGCTGTTCCTCCACCATCCGCTTCCTGGCTTTCAGATAGTGATCCATCACTTTTTTTTCTTCTGCCAGGGATAATCGTCCGCCCAGTTCAGATCATCTTTATCGTTGGAATAATAACGACACTTGCTGACAATGCCGTTCACCAGGGTCACCACCAGTCGTTGATAATCCGGAGAACCGAATTGTTTGCCCAGCAGAGGTGTTTTTTCAAACAGTGTCATCTCTTTATCTCTATATAGCCACTTTTCCACCCCCTCAGCCACCTCCTGCCGTTCATCCGGATCACCAAGAAAGATCAAAACATCTTCCCGGCTTGATTCACCCACCTTTAACAAAGAGGCATCGGAGGCCAAATGCCGTACCGGCTTATTATAGCAGCCGGAAAAAGTAAAAACTATTAGCAATAACGCTATGTAAGTGCATATTCTACAACCCATGTGGATCTCCAAATCAGTATTGATGGCGCACACCCCTCTCCGGCGGACATAAACAGCACCGCCGAAAAGCGCCTCCATGTTATCACCTCTATAGCCTGTGGCTCCTATTTTTTCAACGAATAACTGACCCAAAATCTTTAACGACTATCCGCCCGGAAATCAACAAATGGGGACCTATTGAATATTTCTTAAAACCTAACGCCGGAAATGAACGGTAAGCCGGTATAAGTGCCTTGTTTCTTGTTTTTTATTACAGTTTTTACGGAGTAAGGCACTTAGTCCTGCACGCATAAAATGAAAAAAAATTTGCCGGAATTATTCAATGTCATTAACTTAAAATTCAAGCGCAACTATCTGAAAAAGACACGGATTACTCCCTTACAACACGGTTAAGTATCTTATAGTTTCTCTTGACCATTGCAAGTTGGTCAACAAGGAGACCCGCCTGAATCATCGCATTATCATGGATCTGTGTCGCCACTTCAGCGGCAAATGATTCATCTTCCTTATACAACTTAGCAAGGCGGAGGATAAGCGGATTTTTCATATTTATCTCCATATTCTTCTTGGAGCCGCCCATACCCGGCATATCAACCAGCCCCTTCTCTTTTCTTCCGACCGCCAGGACCCGCTCCATGGACGAACTCATATAGCCGTCGGGATTAACGATCATTGCCGGGGCATCAACCAGGCGCTTGGAAACGACAACATCCGCCACCGAATCCTCCAGCACTTTTTTCAGCCACTCGATCAATTTACCGACCTCATCATCGGCCAATTTTTCATCATCACTATCTTTTGTATCGGCCGCATCATCATCCTTGACAATGGATAGATCGGCCCGATCGGCTGAAACCAGTTTCTTGCCGTCAAACTCGCCCAGATGATTGAGAACAAAATCATCTATCGGCTCCATGGTATAGATAATTTCAATATCTTTTTTGGTGAACATTTCCACATACGGTCCGGCCTCAATCGCCGCCCTGTTCGGCCCGTTGATATAATATATTTCTTCCTGGTCAGGATTCATGCGCAGGACGTAGTCCGCAAGGGATATCACCCTTCCCGCATCCGATTTAGACGATTCAAACCTGAGCAACTTACCGATTTCTTTTTGATATTCATAATCGGACGTCACTCCTTCTTTCAGATAAATACCAAAGGTATTCCAAAATTTTTCATATTTCTCCGCATCTTTTTTCGCCTCTTCATCCAAATATTTAAGAAACCGTTTGGTGATTACTTTGCGCAGCTTTGCAACCAGGGCATTATCCTGCAGCGCCTGACGCGAAATATTCAAAGGCAGATCTTCACTGTCGACCACTCCTTTTAAAAAGCGCAGCCATTCGGGTAAGATATTCTCAGAATGTTGATCAATAAGAATACGCTGGCAATACAGACTCACACCCGGGTCAACCCTGCCAAAACCGAAGACCTCAAAATTTTCCGCAGGTACAAAAAGCAAAGAGTTTATAGCCAACGGCGCATCCGCTGAAAAATGGAGCTTGTACATGGGGTCGGTTGCCGCGTTGGAGACGAATTTATAAAATTCGTTATAATCCTCCGCACTAATTTCATTTTTATTTCGTGTCCAAATGGCCTGGACGCTGTTGACAACCTCACCGTCCAGTTTTACAGGGAAGGAGACAAAAGACGAATATTGCTTAATTACGGACTCAATTTTAAATTTTTGCGCATACTCTTCGGCATCGTCTTTCAGCTCAATGATAATTTTCGTTCCCCGACGCAACCCGGCCATTTCCGAAATGGTAAAGGTACCTGAACCGTCGGATACCCACTCGTGACCCTCGCTTTTATCCCATGACCTGGTCTGCACCCGTACAACACTACCCACCATAAACGCCGCATAAAAACCGACACCAAACTGACCGATTAGACTTACGTCTTTTTTAACGGCCTCGGCAAGATCGGCAAGAAAAGCGTTGGAACCGGAATGAGCAATGGTACCGAGATTATGTTCCAGTTCGTCACGATTCATACCGATGCCGGTATCAGTTATAGTAAATGTATTTTTTTCCTCGTCGAGATCAATGGTAATTTCCAGCGGCAGATGGTCGTCAAACACATCGGAGTTCGTCAGGCTTTCATGGCGTATTTTCTCAAGTGCATCAGCGGCATTGGAGATTAACTCACGGACAAAAACATCCCGCTCCGTATAGAGGGAATTGATCACTATATCCAGTAATTTTTTTGTTTCCGCCTGAAATTCATAGGTATTGGTTTTGGTTGTCATATTTCACCTCACACTGTACATTATATTAATCCGTCTAAAAGAAAGAAAACAGTTCCCACTTTTCATCAATTTATTCTATAAAGTCGGCGAAAATGGTAAGCACAGTTGCACATCTGTCAAGAGTCCATATAGGCGCGTCACCCCGGACTGTGGAGAATAATACAACTCCGCCGTCAACGACAAACGGGGTCAAAATCAAGATAAACCGGGAAAACCATGCACATACTGGTCTTTGGTGATATACATATGGCCTGCCGCAGGGCCGAAGAGATACCCGCCGTTAAAGAGGCGGATCTCATTGTTCTAAATGGCGATATTACCAACTACGGCGGTATTGAAGACGCCAGGGGGATACTTGCTGGACTGTTGCGAATAAACCCCAATATACTCGCCCAGTTCGGCAATCTCGACCTAGGCGAAGTCAACGATTATTTTGAGGATTTGGGCCTCAATCTCCATGGCCGGGCCCATCTTATCAATGGGGAGGTTTGCCTAGTCGGCGTCGGCGGTTCAAACCCCACCCCCTTTGCGACCCCTTCGGAATTTCCGGAAAAAGATCTGGCCCGCTTGGCCCGGCGTGCCTTTCAACAGGCCGACGAACGTATAAAACAGGCCGGTAAATCCCACGGCCCTAAAATACCGGTGATTTTTATCTCTCACTCCCCACCCTTCAACACGCAACTGGACCGGCTCCATAGCGGTAAACACGTCGGCTCAACAGCGATCCGTACCGCAATTGAAAAATATCAGCCGGACCTGTGCATCACCGGACATATCCACGAGGCTAAGGGACAGGATAAAATAGGCAACACCCCGATTTTAAACCCGGGAACACTCCAGCACGGCGGCTGGGTATCCATCCGCCTTCATAAATCACAACTTGAAGCAACCATACAATGAATACACGTTTTCAAACAATCATCATCGGCGGGGGTCTTTCGGGCTTAACAGTAGCCCACAAACTCCGCCTCCACAGTCCGCAACACCGTTTTTTGTTATTTGAAAAAAACAAACGCACCGGAGGGGCAATAGAATCCCACCACGACGGTGGTTATATAACTGAAATCGGTCCCCACGGTTTCCTCGATAACTGTCCGGAGAGCAGGCAACTGCTGACCGAAACCGGCCTCGACCGTGAATGCGTGAAAGCCCCACTTCTCGACTTTGTCAGATACGTATACCTGGGGGGCAGGCTCAACCTCATCCCCCAGACACCAGGAAAAATACTCATGGCCCCGCTTATCCCCTGGCGGGCCAAGCTGAGGGTGATGGCCGAGTTATGGCAACCACTACTAAAGGGAGAACCCACCGTCGCCAAATGGGTCAAGCATAGATTCGGCCCCGATTTATTACCATTTATCGATGCGGTATTCACCGGCACCTATGCCGGAGATTATGACAGACTGACCATCGATGGGGTCATGCCCGGCCTACGTGAGTTGGAAAAAAAACACGGCTCGGTACTAAGGGGTCTCCTGCGGATGATTCGACAAAAAAAACGGGCCGGTAACAAAAATAAAATTACAATGCCCGCCATGACCAGTTTCCCCTCCGGCATGCAACGACTACCCATGCGACTAAGCGAGGACCTGGGCCGTGATGGTAACCTCTCTTTACAAACCGGTGTCACGGCTGTGAAACGCACCGAAAACGGCTGGATCGTCCACACCGGCAAGAGCGATTTCCGGGCCCAAAATATCGTTATGGCCCTACCCATAAACGAGACACTCAGGCTCTGTGCGAAGATGCCGCTTGCACCCCCACAGAAATCGGTGCCGCTGGCTAAAATTGCCACAGTGGTCTTTGCTTTCAGGGACAGCTATCAACTTCCCCCCGGTTTTGGCTTTCTCACCCCGGAGGTGGAAAAACGTTTCTGCCTGGGGGCGTTGTTTTCATCCAATATGTTTGCGGCCCGGGCGCCAAAAGGTCATATAGTTTTTGAAACCCTGGTCGGCGGCAAGCGCCATCCGGAACGACTGGCCCTAGACGATCAAACACTCACCGCAAACGCCCTAAAGGACGTCTCGGCGATACTCAAACTGCCCCGACAACCCGAATACACTACGGTACTCAGACCAAGCTCGGCAATTCCGCAATTCGAGGGGGGCTACACAAAACTACAGGCCTGGAAAAAGGAGTTGGAAGAAAATTTGCCGGGGCTCCATATATGCGGATTCGGCTGGGGGGGCATCGGTGTCAACGATATGATCAAACACGGAACGGAAACGGCCGACAAGATCCTCAGCCCCGCCGGGACAAAAGAGTCGGGGACCACGGTCAAAGGCATCTATTTTTGATCACGCCGACTCCTGCAGCAGGGAACATTAAAAATTGATTTTATACAATTGATATTGACATATCACCGCACCGGCAAGACATAACTGCACACTGTTTTCCGCGTACAATTTCCTTAATTTTCCCCGCCCGTTGGAATCAATAATTTTCTTAAAGCTGCTTTACTTTATGGCTGAGAATATCAAGCTGGGCACCAATGGATGTGTCCCGCACCGCCTTATTGGCAACAACCTTAATCGAATGCAGCACCGTCGAGTGATCACGGTTAAAAACCCTACCGATATCGGCCAGAGATTCATCCGTATATTTCCTGGCCAGATACATGGCAACCTGACGGGGAAAAGCAAACATCCGTTTTCTGGACCTTGACTGCAGATCCTTGACACTGACGTTGAATTGGCCACCGATCAGTTCACAAATCATGGAGACGGTCAATATCTGATCTGCACCAACCACGGATGACACCACATCCCTGACAAGATCCATATCAACGACCCCACCGACGAGCTGTGCCTTGGCCCTGATGGCGATAAGGGCTGATTCAATCCTGCGCACATCACCACGAATATGCCCCGCCAGATAATTAATAAGGTCCCTATCGAGCATAAGCTGCTGTTGGATCGCCTTTTTTTCAATTATTCGAAAACGGGTCGCAATATCAGGGGCCTTAATGGTCGTCACCAGGCCAGAAGTCATCCGTGAACAAAATTCATTGTCTATGCCGACCAGGTCCCTGGGGGCGCTGTTGGCGGTCATAATGACCCTTTTACCCGACTTTATCAGGGTATCAAGAACATCATTCAATTCTTCCTGGGTCTTCTTTTTACCCGTCAGAGCGTGGATATCTTCAACAAGCAAAATATCACACTGCTCCTGATACTTACGTTTAAACTGTTCCATGGAATTGCTCTGAATACCCCGAAACATCTCCGCCGCAAACTGCTTGGCCGTCAGGTAATGTATCCTTGTCATGGGGCTTTCGGCAATAACCCTATGGGCCACGGCGTGGGTCAAATGACTTTTGCCGAGACCGGTATCACTATTAATATAAAGACAGGGTCCGACCATGCCGTCTTTTGCCACCATCGATTTGCAGGCCGATTCGGCAAGAATATTACTCTCACCGACCATGAATTCATCAAATGTATACTTGGGATGTAAATTCCTTAGTTTAGATGTATTTTCCGGGATATGCGGCAATCTCATCTGCCTTTTCCCGCCGCCTTTCCCAGCCTTGCCCACTCGCTTGACGGCGACCGGCTTTTTATCACAAAATACAACTTTTGTTGAAGAAAGACCATTCTCCAGAACCTTCTCTTCAATTAGAGATAAATAATTTTGCCTGATATAAGCACTGAAAAACCTGTCGGGTCCGGACAAATAGAGGCAGTCATTATGCATCTGCACAAACTGGATCGGCTCTATCCATAAAGTGTAAACATTTTCTGCAAGTTCCTTTTGCAAACTCTTCTTAATTTTCTCCCAAACCATGTTAAAACCCTTCCCCCTCATTGATGGAAAAAAACAATTATAAAGCAAATAAGACAATCCTACCTACAAGAAAAAACTCCATATCCAAAATTACCGCTGGAAAAACAAGCACACCGCCATTGTAAGCAGCCAAATTGTAAGAACCAACGAGAAGAACCACCCGATATGTAAATTGTGGAATTGAACTAACTCGAATTTAAATTTTCCGTCAAAGACGATATTGGGAAATTTTATCACAAGAGCACCTAGTTATGGACATCCTTCCGAACCCCCCGTAATGACGGGATTCAGGACATCACCCCCCGACAAATCCTTGTCCTTAGCACTTTTCATTATATTACAGTTTTCTTGCGACATATGGCAAGCTTAGCTATTTATCAACAAAGTTGTCAACAATTTAATGTTAACATTAAACTCCATATTACTCTATATTGATAGATATTATGCTAAATTACTTAATATTGCTTAATTATATATTGAAATTCACCGTCGTTTAGCGGGGTTCGGAGATCTTAACACAATCATAATTTTTTTTTAATTTACAGACGCACACCATGGTAAAACCAAACGTCGACGAAAAAATCTAAACCTTTACCCACGCCTATACTTGCCTTTACCGCCTTTTCACAATCTGCAGACCAATAAAATATTGATTTGACGGCATACATTATTTTTCCTATATCCTGCGTGCAAGATTTGGGTATTATGTCTTTGCCATGACGACAAAAAAAATTATAAAAGGTGCCGTTACAGCCTGTTTGGATTTACTGATGCCGCCATCCTGTTCCTACTGCGGAAAGACGACAACAGTGGATAACAAATACCTCTGTCCCGAATGTTTTTCACAACTGACGTTTATCAAGGATCCTTACTGCAGTTGCTGCGGCAAATCTTTTTCCGGTGGAGACAAAAATCACCTGTGCGGAGACTGTCTTAAATCATCCTGGAACTTTGACAAGGCCCGTTCCCTTCTAATCTACGGAAAAATTATCGCAGGCTTAATACACAACTTAAAATATTCCGGAGACATGACCGGGCTTAAAACATTTCAGCACCTGGGCAATCTAAGTCCGGTTATGGATGACTTAAGTAATCCAGACTTGATCCTGCCGGTCCCACTACACCTCAAACGCTTGCGGGAAAGGGGTTTTAACCAGGCCCTCCTCCTGGCAAAAAAAATGTTTGTCGGGGAAAAGGACAAGATAAAATACCATTATTTACTTCGACAAGCAGATACCCCCAGCCAGACCGGTTTAAACGGCAGAGAACGACGGAAAAATTTAAAAAATGTTTTTATCGTCAAAAAACCATCAAAAATAGTCGGTCGGAATATCCTCATTTTAGATGATGTTTTTACCACCGGCGCCACCGCCGATGAATGTGCCGGAATTTTAAAAAAAGCTGGATGTAACAGGGTTGAGATATTGACCATCTGTAGAGCGGAAAAATACCTTTGACATATTCCCTTCGAATGGAGGGATAGGGATAATATCTTACCCGTAGACCGTGTGGCGCTCTGCACAGCAACCGATTTTATCTACCGTTGAGATTTTAAGACTAACGCAGACAAGCTGCAAATAAGTGCTTTGTTTCTGTTATGAACCCGTTAAGTTGAACATTACCTTTATTTTCTTGTTTTTCTTTACAGGTTTTATGGAGTAAGGCACTAAACATGTGATACCACCCCTTTGCCGACTGAAATGTAAAAAATTCCATGGCAAGCGTTATTATCGCAGACTGACACTGTGGACATAACATTCTGCGGAACGTGGAAAATACGCATTGACGTGATAAAAATAATAAATTTACTCCATATTTTAGTCGAATTACAATTTGCAGCCTTTGCAATTGCCGCGAAACATGGCATAATGGGCACGTTTTTGTCGATACGTTGCCACGGTAAACACGATAACGACACTCTGTTGCAATATTGTGGAAGTTCCGACCATGTAGATTACGGTTTACGACCGTGCCCCTGCATGGGGACTCTTTCGTGCAAAATCGACCCCGACACGCGGGGAAAAAACCTTGGGCTGTGTTTTATTTTCGCCCCGAACAGCATGAACTAATGAAAATTGTTCACAAAAATTCAATGATGTGATTTTTATTTATACCGAAGGTATTTTATGACTTTTCTAAAATTCTCCCGACACGCAACCATCGTGCACTCGCTATGGGTATCCTTTTTTCTGCTCTCAACCGTTCTTTTGTCGATCACAACGACGGAGGCCAAAGATCATAGATCCGCGTTTCTTCCCCTCAATATCGTTGGCCGGACAAATACAACTGAACTGGCCGCCACCGTTGATAATCACCTGCAACAGGCATTTTCCAACAGCGACATCCATTTCATCCCCCGCGAAAAAGCAACAGAGATAGTCGACTACACGGGAACATGGCCACCAAAGGTTACGACCTTAACTGAAATAGCTGATAAATACAGTCTCGATACCATCGCTGTGGGTAACCTCACCGTCCTGGGGAAGAAATTAAGCATTGATGTGAAAGTTTTTGACACCCTGGCTCCGGAACAATCAACTTTTTATTACCAGACCGCCGATTCCTTCGCCCAACTGGAGGAGGCTCTCGACAGGATCAGCCGGGATATCCTGCGCCACAGCCAAAAAGAATTTCTGATCGCATCCATCGCCCCCGTCGGCAATAAAAGGATCGACTCCGGGGCCATTTTACAGAAAATCAGCACCAAACAGGGGGATATATACAACCCGACCGCACTCAGAAATGACCTTAAAGCCATTTATAAGATGGGATATTTCAATGACGTTCAAATTGACGTCAGCGACACCCCAAAGGGGAAAAAAATTATCTTTAATGTTATAGAAAAACCGGTCATACAATCCGTTATTTTCGAAGGGATAGACGAGTTAAAGGAAGACGATGTCAAAGACGCCGCCGATATTAAACCCCACTTCATCCTCAACCCCTCCAAAATTGCACTGGCCCGGCAAACCATAACGCAACTATATAAAACAAAAGGATTTTACAACAGCAAGGTGTCTTCTAAGATTACCTACCCCAACGACAGCGGAGCGGTTGTCCGTTTTACTATAGACGAGGGGGAAAAAATTTATATTAAAGAGATATCTTTTGAAGGAAATAGAACATTTGATGATGACACACTGCGGGACCAGATGGAAACTGGTGAAAAATGGTTTCTATCATGGTTAACGGAATCCGGTTTACTGGACATGAACAAGATCCATCAGGATGCACAAAGAATCGTCGCCTTCTATAACAACCATGGATTCCTGGAAGCCAAAATCGGCTCCCCCGAAATTACACAAAAAGGCGAGTGGCTCTACCTGAAATTCATCATCGAAGAAGGACCACGCTTCAAGGTCGGCACGGTGGATATTTCAGGGGATCTTATCGACACCAAGGAAAAACTCCTTGACCTCCTCTCCATACGTGACGCCAAATTCCTCAGCAGACAAGTTTTAAGAGACGATATCTTGAAACTGACCGACCACTATGCCGAATCCGGTTATGCGTTCGCCAATATCAGGCCGGAAACCCGGAAAAGTCCGGACGGTAAACGCATCGATGTGAATTTCATAATCAAAAAGGGGAATCTTGTCTACATTGACAGGATCACAATCAAGGGTAATACCCGCACCAGGGATAATGTTATCCGGCGGGAACTCCGCATCACGGAGGGTGGTGTTTTCAACTCCAAGGCCCTGCGCAAGAGTACCCAGGCCTTACAGAGGTTAAGCTATTTTGAGGAAGTCAATATCACCCCGGAACCTGCCATTGATCGGGACCGGATGAACGTTATAATCGAGGTCAAGGAAAAGAGTACCGGTACTTTCAGTATCGGTGCGGGTTACAGCTCTGCGGACAAACTTATCTTCATGGGTACGATTTCCGAAAATAATTTTCTGGGTCGGGGCGATACCCTGGCCCTAAGCGCCAATGTAAGTTCCACAAGTTCACGCTTTAACCTGTCCTATACCAACCCCCATCTCAACGATTCGGCCCTCTCCTGGGGTACGGATCTTTTCAGCACCAGCAGAGAATATGACGACTACACCAAAGATTCAAAAGGTGGCGGTATTCGTATCGGCTACCCAATTTTTGAAAAATTCAGACTCTATGGTAACTACAGTTATGCCGATACAGACCTCACCAAGGTGTCCGATAACGCCTCTTATGTAATCCGCAAATCGGTCAACCTGCACGTGACAAGTGCGTTAAAATTTTCCCTTGTCCGCAACACAAAAAATAGAAGATTCGCAGCCAGCGAAGGTTCCAGAAATGCCCTCAGCATCAAGTACGCGGGTGGACCATTGGGCGGAGATTCCCAGTTCACCAAGGTTGAAGGTTCATCCAGTTATTATTTCCCCCTGTTTTCCACAAAAATAGTGCTGCACCTTAAAGGTTCCTTTGGCCAAGTATTTGAAAATGAAACGGATAAGCTACCCGTCTATGAAAGATTTTACCTGGGTGGTCTCAATTCAATCCGTGGCTTTAAATACGGCAAAATCAGTCCCATTGATATAAGTTCCAACGACCGAATCGGGGGCGATAAAATGTGGTACACCAATACCGAATTAATCTTCCCTTTGTTGGAAGAACAGGGTGTTATGGGCGTGGTCTTTTTCGATGCAGGCCGGGTCTACAACAACAACGAAAACTGGGATGACAACAACGATTCAATCAAAAAGGCGGCGGGGCTGGGGCTGCGCTGGCTTTCTCCCATGGGACCATTACGGATAGTGTGGGGTTACAACCTCGATCCCCTACCGGATGAAAAAGAATCGGTATGGGATTTTAGTGTCGGCGGTACTTTTTAATTATTTACGGTTTCTCCCATACTCTTCCGGCCTTTTCTGGTTAACGGCTATCCACCAGGAAATGGGATTTTTCTCGACGGACACTGACGATGGGAACAAACATTAATATCTTTGATTGTGCCGGTTATGTCCCCGCATAACCGGCTCTTTTTATTCATGATACACCAGCAGATCACCCAAATTTTAAAAACTAAACGCAAGGCTTTTGTATCCGGTCTCCGGGGGGCAAGTCCCGCCTGGCTGGCCAGCCTATTTGCAGAAAAGCAAAGTTGTTGCTGCATTGTGCCCGATGAACATCTCACCTCCATTTTGGAGCAGGATATAACACTCTTTACCCGGCAACACGTCCTCCTCTACCCCGGCCACGAAATACCACCCTACACCCCACTTTCACCCGACCAGAGAATTACGGCGGCACGACTCTCCACCCTTTACCAACTCGGACAAAATAAAAAACACCTTGTTATTACCTCCATTGAGTCAATGTTGCGGCGAACCATGCCCAGAGAAATACTCTCCTCCGGTTCTGAATATTTACTGGCAGGTGAAGAATGCGACCGCGAAAAACTCGTCCAGAAACTGCTAAACCTCGGCTATGAAAAGGCCGCACTTACGCAAACAATTGGTGATTTTTCGGTAAGAGGCGGAATTATCGATATCTACCCGCCCCCCTTTCCCCTGGAGTCGGGGAAAATTCACGAAGGGCCCCTGCGTCTGGATTATTTCGGTGATACCCTGGAGTCCATACGTTTTTTTGATCCGTTAACCCAACGTTCCACCGGAGAAATTATCGAGGCCACACTTTTACCGGTCAGCGATATTATCTGCGACGATGACCGGGAGATTACCTGGAAACAAAGGGGAAAGTTGCTACAAGACAATGGCCGGAAATACGGCTGGGACGAAGAGGAAACCGAGCGTATTACCGAGCGCACCGCCAACGGCCTGAACTTTGCCGGCAGGGAATTTTTTCTCCCCCTTTTTTATGAAAAAGCCTCTGCAGCCAGCTCCACTATTTTTGATTTTCTCCCCAGGGAATCACTCCTTATCATTATTGACCCGGAGGCTTCCAATCAGTCCATGCATCTCTCCCTGGAAAGAATCTCTAAAAATTACCAAACCGCCAAAGACACCGGTCATCCGGCATTACCACCAACCAGTCTCTTTCTCGACCACCAGGAAATCGCCGACCAAATGGCAAAATTTCAACAGCTGCTTATCAGCGACTTCCCGGATCCCAAGGATCAGGTAATTTCCCTGCGGAGCAGCAACCACCAGCTTTTAAAGCAGGAAATCGGTTTAAAAAGGGCTAAAAACGGCCTCCTCGCCCCCCTTTCCAGCCAAATATCCAGATGGCTGGAAAATGGGGACAATGTAATAATCTGTTGCCGCTCTCCGCAACATACCCAAAATCTCACCAACCTCCTTGCCCAACATCGACACCGGGTTGAACCCCTTCCGGTACCAATTGATTTTTCCCAGCAACCAAACGACGGGCGGGCACCAAAACTCTTCCTCTGCGATCATATCCTCTCCAAGGGCTTTTCTCTGCCCGAACAAAAAATCCATCTCCTCTCAGAGAGTGATCTTTTCGGAGAAATGCGTCTCGGCAAAAAATCGCCAAAAAAAACCAGCCGAGCTTCCCTGCAGTTTTCCGAATTACATAACGGTGATATTGTCGTGCATCGGGACCACGGCCTGGGCATATACAGAGGACTAAGTACCGTTACTTTCCAAAAAACAATCAATGATTTCATGATCATTGAGTATAGAGACCAGGATAAACTCTACCTACCGGTGGACAGGCTCAACCTTATTAACCGCTACCAGGGGCTGTCGGATCGTACTCCGAAAATAGATAAACTCGGTAGTCAGAACTGGAAAACGACCACCAAAAAAGTAAAAGAAGAGGTGTGGAAAGTTGCCCAGGAACTTCTGGATATCTACGCCAAGAGAGAAATAAACAAGGGCAGGAGGTTTTCACCACCCGGTGCACTGTTCCATGAACTTGAAGAATCATTCCCCTACGATGAAACCCCCGGGCAGGCCCAGTCAATCAACGACGTTATCGGCGATCTCACCTCGGACAACCCCATGGACCGCCTTATCTGCGGCGACGTGGGCTACGGTAAAACCGAAGTTGCCGTTCGGGCCGCATTCAAGGTTGTCGAAGACGGCTACCAGGTAGCTATCCTCGTACCGACGACAGTACTTGCAGAACAACACGCCAAGACCTTCAGCGAACGGTTGCGTGGTTTTCCCGTCAACATAGGCTGTATAAACCGTTTTAGAACCACGGCACAGCAGCGGGAAATCTGCCGCCAGCTCCAGCAGGGAACGCTTGATATCATTATCGGCACCCATCGCCTGCTCTCCAAGGATATCCACTTTAAAAACCTCGGTCTGCTCATAATAGACGAAGAACACAGATTCGGCGTCAGCCACAAGGAAAAATTAAAAAAAATGCGGGCCGAAGTGGATATTCTCACCCTCACTGCCACTCCCATCCCCCGCACTCTGCAGATGTCCCTCCTATCCATCCGCGATCTCTCGGTGATTTCCACCCCCCCTGAACACCGTCGGCCCGTTAAAACCTTTGTAGCCAGGTACGATGAACTGGTTATCAAGGAAGCCGTCAGCAAAGAAATGCGACGGCAGGGACAAGTATTTTTTGTACACAATCGAGTAAAATCGATCCACAAAATGGCAGCCCTAGTTCAAAACCTTGTGCCTGGTACCAGGATTGCCGTGGCCCACGGCCAGATGTCAGGCAAGGAGCTGGAAGAGATCATGGTATCCTTTGTCAACAGGAAGATTGATGTCCTGGTCAGTACAACGATTATTGAATCCGGACTCGATATACCCTCGGCCAACACCATTATCATCAACCGCGCCGACATGTTGGGTCTGGCCGAAATTTATCAACTGCGGGGCCGGGTCGGCAGGTCATCCGTACAATCCTACGCCTATCTCCTAGTCCCGGACATGGACAGTCTGAGCAAGGATTCCCGCGACAGATTACGGGCGTTACTGGACAGCAATGAACTCGGAGGAGGGTTCAAACTGGCCATGAGCGATCTGCAAATTCGTGGTGGCGGTAACCTACTGGGCGTCTCCCA